>JAODNJ010000584.1 GCA_025465155.1 Frankiales bacterium | reverse complement strand
CTGCCGTGGCCGAGCAGTGCGTCGAAGATCAGGTTCAGGGTCTGAAGGTTCTTGTGCACCTCGCCGTCGGGCAGCTCGAGCAGGTGCACGGTGCGAAAACGTTGGGCCAGCACGGCGTGCAGGGCCTTGGCGTACAGCGGTGCGACCGTGGTGTTGCTCACGATCAGCGCGCTGGCGGCCGCAGGTGTCGCGGCAAAGCTCTCGGGATCGCTCAGCAGGCCGGCCCCGATCAGGATCGGATAGCTGCGTTCGCCGAGCTGGATGTCGACGCGTTCTGGCGGTGCGAAAAGTGTGGGCGACACAGGCGAAACAGGCAATGGCATGGCAGCGAGTTTAGGCGCTGCGGCACCTCGCCTCAGGCGGTGGGCTCTTCGGGGTAGGCGCCGGGCTCGACGATGCCGGCCAGCTCGAGTTGCATCACGATGATGTTCACCAGCATCGCGATCGACGGCCGGCCGGTGTCGACCACGTCGTGGGCGGTCTGGCGGTAAAGGGGGTCGCGCGCGTCATGCAGCTCGCGCAGCCGTCCCAATGGGTCGGCCACTTGCAGCAGGGGGCGCTTGACGTCATGGCGCAGGCGGCGGAACAGGTCTTCCGGCGAGGAGCGCAAGTAGATCACGTGGAAGTGATCGCGCAACTGGCCACGGTTGGCCTCGCGCAACACGGCACCGCCGCCGGTGGCCAGAACACCGTGGGCGTTCGCGGCGAGGTCTGAAATGACGGTTTGCTCGAGATTCCGAAAGACCGTTTCGCCTTCGCGATCGAAGTAATCGCGGATCGAACAGCCGATGCGCTGCTCGATCACATGGTCGGTATCGATGAATGGAACGTTCAGGCGCCCCCCCAGGCGCCGGCCCACTGCGGATTTTCCGGCGCCGGGCAAACCGACGAGTGCGACCGCCACGCAGTAGCTGCTACGCCCGCGCGTCAGCGCGCGGCGTTGCGGTCGGTAATCATCTTCGGGGTGATAAAGACGAGCATTTCGGTCTTGTTGGCAACGCGCTCGCGATTGCGGAACAGTGCGCCCAAATAGGGCACTTCACCCAGCACCGGAATACGCGATTCGTCATTGGTTTCGGTAAGTTCGAAGATACCACCGATGACGACCGTGCCGCCGTTCTCGACCAGCACCTCGGTCTGCACGTGCTTGGTGTTGATGGCCGGGCCTGCCGTTGTGTTGACACCGCGGGCATCCTTGCTCACATCCAGGGTCAGAATGATGTTGCCTTCGGGCGTGATCTGCGGCGTGACTTCGAGCTTCAGCACCGCCTTGCGGAACGAGATGGACGTCGCGCCGCTGGATGTTGCCTGCTGGTACGGGATTTCTTCGCCCTGCTCGATCAGTGCCTTGGTCTGATCGGCAGTGATGACGCGCGGGCTAGACACCAGCTTGCCCTTGCCGTCGGCCTCGAGGGCGGAGATTTCCAGGTTCAGCATGCGCGAGAAGCTGGAATTGAACAGCGAGAGCGCGAAGGCGCCCGCCGTGTTGCCAGTACCGCCCGCATCGCCCGCCGGCAGGTTGATGAAGTTGCTGCTGGTCGGCGAACCGAAACTGACCGTGGGGCTGGTCGTGGTCGCCGTGTTGGTGGTGGTTCCACCTGTCAGCGTAGACGTCGAGGTCGTGCCCCCGCCAGTGACCGTTGGGAAGGTACCGAGCGAGTTGTTGCGATTGATCACGCCGCCGCCCAGCTTGACGCCCAGCGACTTGCCGAACGTGTCGGAGGCTTCGACGATGCGCGCTTCGATCAACACCTGTCGAACCGGGATGTCCAGCTTCTGGATCAGCTCGCTCACCTGCGCGAGACGCGAGGGGATGTCGGAGACGAACAACTGATTGGTGCGCGACTCGGCGATCACACTGCCGCGGGGGCTCAGGATACGGCTGGTGGTGCCACCGCCACCGCCGCCTCCCGACGAGGCACCCGTGCCGGTCAACCCTTGCGCGATGACAAGCGCCTTCGTGTAGTTGAGTTGGAACGACTGCGTACGCAACGGCTCCAGGTTTTCAATCGCAGCCTTGGCCTCGAATTCCAACTTCTCCTTGGCATTGAGCTCGTCCTTGGGCGCGATCCACAGCACGCTGCCGTTCTTGCGCATGCCGAGGTTCTTCGCCTGCATGATGATGTCGAGCGCCTGGTCCCAAGGCACGTCCTTCAGACGCAGCGTAAGCGCGCCCGTCACGGAGTCCGAGGTCACGATGTTGAAGTTCGTGAAATCGGCGATCACCTGGAGCAGGGAACGGATTTCGATGTTCTGGAAATTGAGCGACAGCTTCTCGCCGTTGTAGCCCACGCCTTGCGTCAGCTTCGTCGGGTCGACCTTGCGAGCCCGCATTTCGACCACGAACTGGTTCTCGCTCTGGTAGGCGCTGTGCTCCCAGTCGCCCTTGCCCTCGATCGTCATGCGGACGCGATCGCCCGATTGTTGCGAGGTGATCAGCTGGACCGGTGTGCCGAAGTCGGCCACGTCCAGACGGCGACGCAGACCCTCGGGCAGGGTGGACTTGGTGAACTCCACGACCAGGTTCTTGCCCTGCTGCTTTACATCGACACCGACCTGGTTGTTCGCCAGATCGACGATCACGCGGCCCGTGCTGTCGTTGCCGAGTCGGAAGTCGACGTCGCGCAGCGGCAGGGTGTCACGGTTGCGGTTTTCCGCGAACGCCGTCGCGGTGGAAGCGACAAGCGCCGTACCCGCCACCGGCTCGAGAATGACCAGCAGCGACTTGCCCTGGATCTCGGCCTTGTACGC
>JAODNJ010000267.1 GCA_025465155.1 Frankiales bacterium | reverse complement strand
CCGGAGCGGTGGCCGGCGGTGTCATGCCGCCCGGCGCCGTGGCCGGCTTGCCGGCGCCGGGCGCGGTGGCCGGCTTGCCGGGAGTCTGAGCCCGCACGCCGCCCGTCGTCGGGATCGACTGGGTGGCGGAGACGGGACGCGGCTGTGCGGGTGACTGCGCACCCGGCCCCGGGGCCCCGGGCGCGGAGGTTCCCGGCGCGGACGCCCCCGACTCCGGGCCGTCGCCGCCGCGGGCCTCGGTGCGCACCGAGCCCTCTGGCCGGTCGCTCATGCCTGTCTCCCGTTCCCCAGCGACTCGCGCCGCTCCTCATGCCCGGTCCGGCGCCGTGCGACGGCATCGTCGGGCCTCCGGTCAGGTCCGTGGCCGGGCGTACCCGAGCTGCCACCGGGATCAGCCGGAGGCACGCCCTGGTTCGTCCTCGCGCTCACCCTAGGCTTCGGGCTCGTCGTTGTCCGTCGTACGGGCAATTGCCACAATGGACACGTCCTCCGGCAAGTTCATGAGCTTGACACCCATGGTGGCTCGGTCCTTGTTGTGGCGAACCCCGTTGACCGGCGTCCGGATCACGCCGCCGCCCGAGGTGATGGCGTACAGCTCGTCGCCGAGGGTGACGGCCAGGGCACCGACCAGGTTGCCCTTGCGGGCCTTCGGGTCGGCGGTCAGCACACCCTTGCCGCCACGGCCCTGGGCCGGATAGTTCTCGATCCCGGTGCGCTTGGCGAAACCACGCTCGGTAGCCACCAGGACGTCGATCCCCTCCTCGACGACCATCATCGCCAGGAGCCGGTCGTCGCCCGTGAGCGAGATGCCGCGCACGCCCTCGGTGGCCCGGCCCATCGGGCGCAACTGGTCGTCGTCGGCCCTGAAGCGGATGGACATGGCCTTCTTGGTGACCAGCAGCAGGTCCTGCTCGGGATCGATCAGCGCGGCAGCGACGAGCTCGTCGCCCTCGCGCAGATTGATGGCGATGACGCCGCCGCTCCGGGGGGAGTCGAAGTCGGTGAGCCGGGTCTTCTTGACCTGCCCGTTGGCGGTGGAGAGCACCAGGTACGGGGCGACCGCGTAATCCTTGATCTGCATGACCTGGGCGATCCGCTCGTCCGGCTGGAACGCCAGGATGTTGGCCACGTGCGCGCCACGGGCCGTGCGGTTGGCCTCGGGGAGCTCGTAGGCCTTGGCCCGGTAGACCCGGCCCTTGTTGGTGAAGAAGAGGATCCAGTCGTGGGTGGAGCCCACGAAGAAGTGATCGACGATGTCGTCCTGCTTGAGCGCAGCGCCCATCACGCCCTTGCCGCCGCGGCGCTGCGACCGGTAGAGGTCGCTCTTCGTCCGCTTGGCGTAGCCGGTGCGGGTGATGGTGACGACGACCTCCTCCTCCGCGATGAGGTCCTCCATGGAGACGTCGCCGTCGTTGGCGACGAACTGCGTCCGTCGGTCGTCGCCGTACTTCTCCACGATCTCGGCGAGCTCGTCACGGATGATCTGCCGCTGCCGCTCGGGCGAGTCGAGGATGGCCTGCAGCTCGGCGATCCGGGCCTCGATCTCGGCCAGCTCGTCGAGGATCCGCTGGCGCTCGAGGGCGGCCAGCCGGCGCAGCTGCAGGTCGAGGATCGAGATCGCCTGGACCTCGTCGACGTCGAGCAGCTCCATCAGGCCGGCGCGGGCGGCCTCGGCCGACTCGCTGGCCCGGATGAGGGCGATGACCGCGTCGAGCTGGTCGAGCGCCTTGGCGTAGCCGCGCAGGATGTGCGCGCGCTCCTCGGCCTTGCGCAGCCGGTAGCGGGTGCGCCGGACGATGACCTCGACCTGGTGGGCGACCCAGTACCGGACGAGCTCGTCCAGCCGAAGAGTCCGCGGGACGCCGTCGACGATCGACAGCATGTTGCAGCCGAACGTCGTCTGCAGCTGGGTGTGCTTGTAGAGGTTGTTCAGCACGACCTTCGCGACGGCGTCGCGGCGCAGGGTGATCACCAGCCGGCGGCCCACCCGGTCGCTGGACTCGTCGGCGATCTCGGAGATGCCCTGCAGCCGGCCGTCCCGGACGCCGTCGGCGATCGCCTCGGCCAGGTTGTCCGGGTTCACCTGGTACGGCAGCTCGGTGACGACCAGCTGCACCCGGCCCCGGGAGTCCTCCTCGACGGTGACGACGGCCCGCATGCGCACCGAACCGCGGCCGGTGCGGTAGGCGTCCTCTATCCCCTCGCGGCCGACGATGAGGCCGTGCGTCGGGAAGTCCGGGCCCTTGATCCGCTCCATGCACGCGGTCAGGGCCTCCTCGGCCTCGGCGTCGGGGTGGTCCAGCATCCAGAAGACGGCCGCGGCGACCTCCCGCAAGTTGTGCGGGGGCATGTTGGTCGCCATGCCGACGGCGATGCCGGCCGAACCGTTGATCAGCAGGTTGGGGATGCGGCCGGGCAGGACCAGCGGCTCTTCCTTGGTGCCGTCGTAGTTCGGCTGGAAGTCGACGGTCTCCTCGAGGATGTCGGCCAGCATCTCCATGGCCAGCGGCGTCAGCCGGGCCTCGGTGTAGCGCATGGCCGCCGCCGGGTCGTTGCCCGGGGAACCGAAGTTGCCCTGTCCCTCGATCAGCGGATATCGCATGGACCAGGGCTGGGCCAGCCGCACGAGGGCGTCGTAGATGGCCGAGTCGCCGTGCGGGTGGTAGTTACCCATGACCTCACCGACGACGCGGGCACACTTGACGGTGGCCCGGTCGGGGCGGAAGCCCTGGTCGTACATCGCGTAGAGCACCCGGCGGTGCACCGGCTTGAGCCCGTCGCGGACCTCGGGGAGGGCCCGGCCGACGATGACCGACATCGCGTAGTCGATGTAGCTGCGCTGCATCTCCTGCTGGAGGTCGACCGGCTCGACGCGGTCGCGGAAGGGGGTCTCCGTCACGGTTCAGATCTCCACAGGTGGGTGCACAGAGGTGGACAAAGTCGCAGGTCAAGGACCCCCTGCCGCCCGCCGCTCGCAAGCTCGCGGCCGGACCCTGCACGGGGCCGGACAGTGCTAGACATCGAGGAAGCGAACGTCCTTGGCGTTGCGGGTGATGAAGCTGCGGCGGGCCTCGACGTCCTCGCCCATGAGGACGCTGAACAGGTCGTCCGCGGCCGCGGCGTCCTCCAGCGTCACTTGCAGCAGGATCCGGGTCTCGGGGTTCATCGTGGTCTCCCACAGTTCCTTGGCATCCATCTCGCCCAGGCCCTTGAACCGCTGGATGGCGTCGTCCTTCGGCAGCTTGCGGCCGGCGTCGGCGCCGGCCTTGAGCAGGGCGTCGCGCTCCTTGTCCGAGTACGCGTACTCCATCCCGAACTTGCCACCCCACTTGATCTTGTACAGCGGCGGTGAGGCGAGGTAGACGTGGCCCGCCTCGACCAGGGGCCGCATGAAGCGGAACAGCAGCGTGAGCAGCAGGGTGCGGATGTGCTGCCCGTCGACGTCGGCGTCGGCCATCAGCACGATCTTGTGATAGCGCAGCTTCGACAGGTCGAACTCGTCGTGGATGCCGGTGCCGAAGGCGGTGATCATCGACTGGACCTCGGTGTTCTTCAGCACCCGGTCGATCCGCGCCTTCTCGACGTTGATGATCTTGCCGCGGATCGGGAGGATCGCCTGGAACATCGAGTCGCGGCCGGACTTGGCCGAGCCGCCGGCGGAGTCGCCCTCGACGATGTAGACCTCGGAGTTCCGCGGGTCGGTCGAGCGGCAGTCGGCCAGCTTGCCCGGCAGCGAGTTGTTGTTCAGGACATTCTTGCGGGCCAGCTTGCGGGCATCCTGCGCCGCCCGGCGGGCGCGGGCCGCCGAGCTCGCCTTGGTGATGATGGTCTTCGCCTCGGCCGGGTTGGCCTCGAACCAGTGGGTGATCTGCTCGTTGCAGACCCGCTGCACGAAGCCCTTGACCTCGGTGTTGCCCAGCTTGGTCTTCGTCTGGCCCTCGAACTGCGGGTCGCCCAGCTTCACCGAGACGATCGCGGCGAGACCCTCGCGGATGTCCTCGCCGGTGAGCTTCTCGTCCTTCTCCCTGAGCAGCTTCTTGTCGACGGCGTACTTGTTCACGATCGAGGTGAGCGCCGCGCGGAAGCCCTCCTCGTGGGTGCCGCCCTCGTGCGTGTTGATCGTGTTCGCGAACGTGTACACCGACTCCGAGTAGGCGTCGGACCACTGCATGGCGACGTCGACCGACATCGCCATGTCGTTCTTGCCGACGCCGTCCGCGGAGAAGCTGATGACCGACTTGTGGATCGGGGTCTTCTTCGCGTTGATGTGCTTGACGTAGTCGATCAGCCCACCGTCGTAGTGGTAGGTGATCTCGGTCGGCTCGAACGCCTCGGCCTCCGCGCCGGCGGCCGGCGCGATCTCGGCGACGGACAGGTCCTCGCCCGCGCCCGTCTGACCCTTGCCCTGGCCGGGCCGCTCGTCACGCAGCACGATGGTCAGCCCCTTGTTGAGGAACGCCATCTCCTGCAGCCGGCGGCTGATCGTGTCGAACGAATAGGTCGTCGTCTCGAAGATCGACGGGTCGGCCCAGAAGGTGATCTGGGTGCCGCCCTTCTTCGTCGGGCCGACCTTCTCCAGGGTGCCCGGCTTGCTGTCGGTGTAGTGCTGGTGCCACTCCGTGCCGTCGCGCCAGATGCGGACGTCGAGGTGGCTGGACAGCGCGTTGACGACGGTGACACCGACGCCGTGCAGACCGCCGGACACCGCGTAGCTCTTGCCGTCGAACTTGCCGCCCGCGTGCAGGATGGTCATGACGACCTCGACGGTCGGGCGCTTCTCGACGGGGTGCATGTCGACAGGTATGCCACGGCCGTTGTCCTCGACCTGCACGCCGCCGTCGGCCAGCAGCGTCACCCGGACGGTGTCGCAGTATCCGGCCAGCGCCTCGTCGACGGAGTTGTCGACGACCTCCCACACCATGTGGTGCAGGCCGCGCTCGCCGGTGGAGCCGATGTACATGCCGGGACGCTTGCGCACCGCCTCGAGGCCCTCGAGGACGGTGATGGAGCTGCCGGAGTACGAGTTGTCGGTCTTCGGTCGAGCGACCACGTGGGGCCCTTCTGTTGCGCAACCGGCGGCCGGGCGCCTGACGATGACGGGGCGCGCGGCACCGTGCCCTCAGGGGCTCAGAACGACGCTGGGCCGGTTGCTGGCGGTTTCTCCTTCCCATGTTACCGGGTCCACCGACAGGAACGCCGCCGTCCACGCCCTCACGCCGTGTCTGCGCCTCTCC
>JAODNJ010000237.1 GCA_025465155.1 Frankiales bacterium | reverse complement strand
GGGTTCGGGCCGCTGCAGCGCTACCTCGACGACCCGGAGGTCGAGGAGATCTGGATCAACGAGCCGGGCCGCGTGTTCGTGGCCCGGCATGGTCGTAGTGAGCTGACGACGACGATCCTGTCCGGCGGCGAACTCGCCGACCTGGTCGAGCGGATGCTGCGCACCTCGGGTCGCCGTATCGACATGTCGACCCCGTTCGTCGACGCGATGATGCCCGACGGCTCGCGGCTTCACGTGGTCATCCCGGATATCACGCGGCGGCACATGGCCGTCAACATCCGCAAGTTCGTGCTGTCGGCGCACAGCCTCGACGAGCTGGTCGCACTCGGCACACTGACCGCCCAGGCCGCCCGCTTCCTGGAGGCCGCGGTCGCCTCGGGTCTGAACATCCTCGTCTCCGGCGGCACGCAGGCAGGCAAGACAACTCTCTTGAACTGCCTCTGCTCGGCCATCCCCGCTCGCGAGCGGGTGATCACGGCGGAGGAGGTCTTCGAGCTCCGGATCCCGCTCCCTGACGTCGTCTCGATGCAGACCCGCCAGCCCAACCTGGAGGGTGCCGGGGAGATCCCGCTGCGCCGGCTGGTCAAGGAGGCGCTGCGGATGCGGCCCTCCCGGATCGTCGTCGGCGAGGTGCGGCAGGAGGAGTGCCTGGACCTGTTGCTCGCGCTGAACAGCGGGCTGCCGGGCATGTGCACCCTGCACGCGAACAGCGCCCGCGAGGCCGTCGTGAAGATGTGCACCCTGCCCCTGCTGGCGGGGGAGAACATCGGGACGGCGTTCGTCGTCCCGACCGTGGCGTCCAGCGTGGACCTGGTCGTGCACGTCGGCACCGATGCGACGGGCCGGCGTCGGGTGCGCGAGATCGTCGCCCTGCCGGGCCGCGCCGAGGGCGGCGTCATCGAGACCGCCGACGTCTTCACCACCCGCGAGGGGCGACTGCTCCGGGCCGACGGGTATCCGCCGCACGCCGAGCGCTTCGACGCCGCGGGCTTCGACCTGCCCGCGCTGCTCGGTGACGGCGCCGCGCGGCGGTCGGCATGACCACGACGGGCGCGCTGCTCGGCCTGGTCCTCGGGCTGGGGCTGCTTCTGATCTGGCGCAGCGGCACGCGGGCGCCGAAGCGTCGGACCGATCAGCGGCAGCCCGGCCGGCGCGCCCAACTGCTCGCCGCGGCCGGGCTGACCGGCATCAACGCCACCCAGCTGCTGGCGCTGCAGATCGGGCTCGGGCTCCTGGCTGCCGTCGTCGTCCTGCTGACCACGGGCACGGTGACGGTCAGCCTCGCGTTCGCCGTCTTCGGGTTCGCGTTGCCGTTCGTCCAGGTCCGGCGGCAGGCCGCGAAGCGGCGGGCCGACCTGCGCGAGGTGTGGCCGGAGGTCGTCGACAACCTGGTCTCCGCCGTCCGGGCGGGTCTGTCGCTGCCGGAGGCGCTGTCCGCAGTGGCCGTCCGTGGTCCGGAGGTGCTGCGGCACCGTTCGCCCGGTTCGCCGCCGAGTACCGCTCCAGCGGCCGCTTCGGCCCGTGCCTCAACCGGTTGAAGGACGAGCTGACCGACCCGGTGGGCGACCGCATCGTCGAGACGCTGCGCGTGGCCCGCGAGGTCGGCGGCAGCGACCTGGGCCGGGTGCTGCGGACGCTGGCGACGTTCCTGCGCGAGGACGCCCGCGCCCGGGCGGAACTCGAGACGCGGCAGGGGTGGGTGGTCCAGGCGGCGCGGTTGGCCGTCGCGGCGCCGTGGGCGGTCCTCCTGCTGCTCGCCACGCAGTCGACGACGCTGGCCGCCTACGACTCCCCGATGGGCACCGCGCTGTTGCTCGGTGGCGGTGCCGTGTGCCTCGTCGCATACCGCCTGATGTTGCGGATCGGGCGGCTGCCCGAGGACGTGCGGGTGCTCCAGTGAGTGAGCATCGCAGCGGGCGCCGGCGCGCGAGGAGCGGAGCGAGCCGGCCGCGGCGCGGCGAGGGGTCGTCGTGAGCGCCACGGTCCTGGGGATGCTGCTCGGGCTGGTCGGGGCGACCGGACTGGTGCTGATGGTCAGGTACGCGCCGCCGTTCCGTTCGGTGCGGCTGGTCGACCGGCTCGCTCCCTACGTACACGACACCCCACCGCCGTCCCGGCTGCTCGGCACGGCCACCGAGACCGGCCTGCTGACCGCCGTCCGGCGGATCTTCGGCCCGGCCGTCGGGGACGGCGCCCGGCTGGTCGACCGGCTCCTGGGTGGCCGGGCCGCGGTGCTGCGCCGGCTGGACGCCCTCAGCAGCGAGACCACTGTCGAGGACTTCCGCATCGAGCAGGTCATCTGGGGCGGCCTCGGGCTGCTGGGCGCCGCACTGCTCGCGACGGTCGGCTCGGTCATGGCGGGCAGCATCAACGCCCTGTCGGCGGGGCTGCTGTGCCTGGGTGGCCTGGTCGGCGGAGTCCTCGGCCGCGACTGGTGGCTCACCCAGCAGGTGGGCAGGCGCGAGGAGACGCTGCTCGCCGAGTTCCCGGTGGTCGCCGAGCTCCTCGCGCTCGCGGTCACGGCGGGCGAGAGCCCCACCGCGGCCATCGCGCGGGTCACCCGGCTGTCGGGTGGCGAGCTGGCACGTGAGCTGGACGCGGCGCTCGGCCGGGCCAGGTCCGGGCAGCCGCTGGTCGACGCGCTCCAGCAGGTGGCCGACCGGACGTCGCTGGACCCGCTGGCCCGGTTCATCGACGGC
>JAODNJ010000231.1 GCA_025465155.1 Frankiales bacterium | reverse complement strand
TCGTGGAGTGGCGCCGGCGTGCCGGTGCCTGGCAGGGACGGGTGGCCTTCACCGTCGCCGGCCCGGACGGCCCCGCGCTGGTCGAGACCTGGCTCCCGGCCGAGCGCCTCGAACCACGATGACCGTTGCGGAAACAGCGCGACGGCGGCAGGAGGGCGCGGACGGCGAGTGTGCACGAGAGCGACAGCGCGGCGATCCCGGCGGCCGCCGTGCGCCAGCCTCCCAGGTCGGCGAGCAGGCCACCCGCCAGCCGGCCGGTCAGCCCGCCGAGCGCGGTTCCGCTGACGAACAGGCCGATGGCGCGCGCACTCACCGCTGCGAGCAGCAGGGCGAGAACGCCGGCGACCGCGAGGCCGAGGTGCAGGATCGCCGTCCTTCCACGCCGGTCGGAAACGGGGCCGAGGACGAGGAGCCCGACCGCCAGGCCGCCCGTGGCGACCGACACGGCCAGCGTGGCGGCGGCGGCCGAGACGTGGAAGGCCCGGGTCAGCTCCGGCAGGAGCACCTGGGGCACGTAGAGCATGGCGAAGACGGCGAGCCCGGACAGGAACATCGCCAGCGACGCACGCCGGAAACCGCGTTCGCCGGCACGGTGACCCTCGTGCTCCGGCGGCGGAGCCGCCGCTCCCCCGGCGTGCAGCGGCTCAGCGCCCGGACCGCGCCCGGTACCGCGCGGCCCTGCGGGCGCCTGCCTCCCGGCGCCGCGCCGAGGCGGCCTCCTCACGCTGCCCGGCTGCGCGCTGGTGAGCGACCGCGGCACTCCCCGCCGGGTAACCGGCACGGACGAGACGGTGCTCGACCGTCTCGGTCATGTAGGCGAAGGAGAAGATCAACCCGAGGAGCACACCGCCCAGGGCGGCCATTCCGCGGATCCAGAACGGACCGGGGAGGAAGATCAGGACGGCCGCGATCGGGACGGCGAGCTGCACGAGCGAGCGCGCCACGTGGCGGAGCACCCAGGTTCGCGTGGTCGTGTCCTTGAAGACCCACGCTCTGTAGCGCTCCGGCAGCGAGCCGCCGAAGGCGTACCAGACCCAGCGCGCGGGGTCGGGCCGATGCACCTCTCCGTCGGACGGGTCGGGCGCGAAGGACTCGGGGGGCACGCCTCCATGGTCCTCCTGCCCCGTGCTCCGCCGCAGATCCGCCCGATGCCGTCCGGGGGCGCCTGGGACGATGGATGGGTGAGTGGCAACCGGCTCCGGTGGGGAGCGCTCGGCTGGGGCCTGACCGTGCAGTTCTTCGTCGTCGAGGCGGTCGCCGCATCCCGGTGGCCGGGCTACTCCCGGGTCCACAACGTGATCAGCGACCTCGGCAGCGCCCTGTCACCGGCCCGCCGGGTGATGAACGCCTCGTTCGTCGTCCAGGCGGCTCTCATCCTCGCGGGGGCCGTGCTTCTCCTGCCGGCGTTGCGCGGGCTCGCCGCCCGGGTGGCGCAGGTCTTCCTGGTCCTCGCCGCCGTCGGCGTGCTGATGCTGGGGGTCTTCCCCGAGGACGGGCACGCGGCTCCCCATACCCTCGGGGCGATCCTGTACCTCGGCGGCAGCGCCGTCGGCCTGCTCGGGCTGGCGTACGCCGTCCGGCCTCGGTCGGAGCTGCTGGGCACGACCCTCGCCGTTCTCGGCCTGGCGGGTGCGTCCGCGACCATCTTCTTCGTCGCCGGGATCACGCAGTACCTGGGCCGTGGCGGCACCGAGCGACTCGCCGCGTACGTGCTGCCGGTCGGGCTGACCGTCGCCGCGATCGCCCTCGTGCGCATGGCCCGCGGCGCGGCGGTGCTGCCGGCGGCACCGGCTGCGGGCCCGAGCCGCCGGGAGCTCCGGGACAGGACCCGGGAGGAGCGCGCCGAGCTCGGGCGGCAGCGCGACGAGGCCCTGGAGGCAGCAGCCGAGCGCCGCGCCGCCACGCCGAGGGCGCCCGTGGCCGAGTTCCCGGACGACAACCCCACGGGCGCCTCCACCGGCGAGCAGCAGGACGACGACCTCGACCCCGACGACCCCTGGGCCACTCCGACGCGGCGCCGCGAGCGCTGACCGTCAGGACGACGGGCCGGCCAGCTCTCCGACGGGCTCCGGATCCCGCGGGCGCGCCCTGCGGCGGGACAGGGCCACGCCGAGCAGGCTCACCGCTCCGCCGACGACGGCGAGCACCGGTGGGGCCTCAGCCAGCAGCAGCCAGCCGAGCAGGATCACGAGCGGGGGCACGAGGTAGGTGCTGACGCCGAGGCTGCCGGCGTCCGTCCGCGCCAGCGCGTAGGCCCAGGTACTGAACGCCAGCGCGGTGGGTACGGCGCCCAGGTACACCATGCCGGCGACCGCACCCGCCGACACGCTGCCGAGCTCGTCGGCCAGCACGCCCGCCCACGGCAGGCAGCACGCGGCCCCGATCGCGCACGCGGTGAACGTCACCTGCAGCGGCGGAAGCCGCCGGAGGACCGGCTTCTGCGCGACCACCCCGCACGCGTAGGTCACCGCCGCGACCACGCAGAGGACGACGCCGAGCAGATCGGCCTGCTCC
The DNA here is from genome assembly GCA_025465155.1 of Frankiales bacterium. Taxonomy (GTDB): domain Bacteria; phylum Actinomycetota; class Actinomycetes; order Mycobacteriales; family Geodermatophilaceae; genus Geodermatophilus. The sequence continues at coordinate 5,285 of JAODNJ010000231.1, read as the reverse complement.
GACCGCGTGGCGACGCCGATCAGCAGCACGCCGGCGAAGGCGACGACGATCCCGCCCACCAGCCGGCGCGGAAAGCCCTCGCCGAGCAGGAGCCCGGCGAAGACGGCGATGAGGATCGGCCCGACGTTCACCAGCATCGCCGTCGTCCCGGCGTCGAGATGCCGCTCGGCGGCGTTGAGCGCCAGGTTGTAGATCCCGAACCAGCCCACCCCACAGATCACCAGCAGGCCCCATTCGCCCCCGGTCGGCCGCACCCAGCCCCGACGGAACTGAAGCAGGCCGAGGACCGCCGTGCCCACCAGCAGACGGCCCAGCGCGAGGGCTCCGGGCGAGAGCTCGCGCCCGACGCCGCGGATCGCCACGAACGCCGACGCCCAGGCGAGGACGGTGACGACGACGGCGAGCAGCGTGGTGGTGCCGGGCGCGCGGGCCCGGCTGGTCGAGGACGTCACCCCACGACCCTAGGAGCAACTCCGGACGGTTCTCCGGCGGCTTCCGGACACCGAACCGCCGGACGTCGCCCGGCCCCTCAACCGCGCAGGTGCTCGGCGTAGGTGCGGGAACCGCGCGCGCCCCCCGACGGCAGCGCGGCGCCGTCGCGGAAGGCGGCCGAGAGCTTTCCCGGCACCGGTGTCGAGACCACCCGCGTGCCGGGCTCCCGGGCGGCCGCCCAGGCGCGCGCGAGGTCGGCGGCCGACTCCTCCCGGGGGCCGCCGTACTCCACGATGCCGCCGGCGGGCTCCCCCGACGCGATCTGAGCCGTGCGTGCCGCGGCCTCCCCCACGTCGACCGGCCGCAGCCGCCAGCCCATGGGCACCGGAACGATCGGACCGCGCCGGGCGGAGGCCAGCAGCTCGTCGACGAACTCGTGGAACTGGGTGATCCGCAGCAGCGTCACCGGAAGGCCGGAGGCCAGCAGGACCTGCTCGGCGGCGAACTTGGCGTGGTAGTAGCCGTACGGGACGCGGTCGACCCCGACGATCGAGACGTACACGATGTGGCGGAGCGATGCGCGGTCGGCGTCCTGGACCAGCCGCCTCGTGCCCGCGACGTCGACCTGCCACGGGTCGCCCCGTGGGTCGCTGGCGGCGTGGACGACGACCTCCGCCCCCGCCAGCGCCGTCCCGAGGCCGAAGCCGGTGGCGAGGTCACCGCGGACCCCACCGGGGCCGGTGCCCCGCCGGGACATCTGCCGCACCCGGTGCCCACCGCCCCGCAGCAGGTCCACCACCCGGCGCCCCAGGCGCCCGCTCCCCCCCGTCACGAGCACGTCCACGGAGCCCAGTCTGGCCGGACGCGGCCCCGCGGCACAGCCCCCGGCGGGAAGGACGACGAAGGGAAGGAGCGGCCCGGCCGGGGTGGCGGGGAGGCTGCATCTCATATGCGAGATAACGTGACCACGTGACCGCGACCGACACGCCCGGTTCCGCGACGCGCCGGATCGGCTCCCTCGTCCGCGACGCCCGGCGGCACCGCGGGCTCACCCAGCACCAGCTCGCCGAGCTCCTCGGCACCAGCCAGAGCGCGGTGGCGCGGATCGAGCAGGGTGGCCAGAACCTCACGCTCGAACTGCTCGGTCGCCTCTCGGGGGCGCTGGAGAGCGCCCTGATCAGCGTCGGTTCGGCCGGCCCCACGCACCTGCGGGTCGAGGGCGGCCACCGGCTGCAGGGCAGTGTGGCGGTGAAGTCGTCCAAGAACGCCGCCGTCGCCCTGCTCTGTGCCGCGCTGCTGAACCGCGGGCGCACGACACTGCGCAACGTGGCCCGAATCGTGGAGGTCGAGCGACTTCTCGACGTGCTGGGCTCCATCGGGGTCTCCGCCACCTGGGACGAGGCCGGCCGCGACCTGACCCTCGTCGTCCCGGACCGGCTGGACCTGGCCGGCATCGACGCCGACGCCGCCCGCCGGACCCGCAGCATCATCATGTTCCTGGGCCCGCTGCTGCACCGCTCCCCCACGTTCGCGCTGCCCTACGCCGGCGGCTGCGACCTGGGCACCCGGACCGTCGAGCCGCACATGATCGCGCTGCGGCCGTTCGGGCTGGACGTCGAGGCGCGGGCCGGCGAATACCACGCGACCGTGCGCCCGAACGACCCGAGTGCCCGCACCATCGTGCTGACCGAGCGCGGGGACACGGTGACCGAGAACGCCCTGCTCGCGGCCGCCCGGGCCGAGGGCACGACCACGATCCGCAACGCCAGCTCCAACTACATGGTCCAGGACCTGTGCCTCTACCTGCGGCTGCTCGGCGTCGAGATCGACGGTCTCGGGACGACGACCCTGGTGGTGCGCGGGAAGCCGGTCCTCGACGCCGAGGTCGACTACACGATCAGCGAGGACCCGGTCGAGGCGATGAGCCTGCTCACCGCCGGGATCGTCACCGGCTCGGAGCTCACGGTCTGCCGGGCCCCGATCGAGTTCCTGGAGATCGAGCTGGCGGTGCTGGCCGAGATGGGGCTGCGCTACCGGCTGTCCGAGGAGTACCTGGCCGACAACGGGCACACCCGGCTGACCGACATCACGATCTCGCCCTCGGAGCTGCGTGCGCCGATCGACAAGATCCACCCGATGCCGTTCCCGGGGCTCAACATCGACAACCTGCCGTTCTTCGCGGTGATCGCCGCGCACGCCGGCGGGTCGACGCTGATCCACGACTGGGTCTACGACAACCGGGCCATCCACCTGTCCGACCTGACCCGGCTCGGGGCCGACGTCCGGCTGATGGACCCGCACCGCGTGCTCGTCACCGGTCCGACCCACTGGTCCAGCGCGGAGATCGTCTGCCCCCCGGCGCTGCGGCCGGCCGTGTGCATCCTGCTGGCCATGCTCGCCGCCAAGGGCACGTCGGTGCTGCGCAACGTCGACATCATCGCCCGCGGCTACGAGCACCTGTACGAGCGCCTGGTCGAGATGGGCGCCCACATCCAGGTCTTCCGCGACTGAGAAGCGAGCCCGTCCGGGTCCCCGATCTCCCCGGCGGGATCAGCGCTCCTGGTCGGTCGGGCGGACCAGCACCTCGTTGATCGCGACGTGCGGCGGCTGGGTGACCACGTACAGGATCGCGCGGGAGATGTCCTCCGACCGCAGCGCGCGCATGCCCGTGTACATCTGCACCGCCCCGGCCTTGGCCTCGGGCTGGGTGATGTGGTCGGTGAGCTCGGTGGCGACGGCGCCGGGCTCGACCAGGGACACCCGCACGCCACGGCCGGTGACCTCCTGCCGGAGCGACTCGCTGAAGGCGTTCACCGCCCACTTGCTGGCGTTGTAGACGCCGGCGCCCCTGCGTGCCTGGCGGCCGGCGACGCTGGAGATGTTCACGATGTCCCCGGAGCCCTGCTCGACGAGGCCGTCGATCGCGGCGTGGGTCATGTACATCAGGCCCAGGACGTTGGTGTTGATCATCCGACGCCAGTCCTCGGTGTCGGCGCCCACGATGGTGCCGAGCAGCATCAGCCCGGCGTTGTTCACCAGGACGTCGAGGCCGCCGAGCTCCCGGCGGGTCCGCGCGACGGCGTCCCGGCACGCCTGCTCGTCCGTGACGTCCAGGTCGAGCTGCAGCACCCGCGCGCCCTCGCCACGCAGCTTGGCGGCCAGGGCGTCGAGCCGGTCCCGCCGGCGGGCGCCGATGGCGACCGCCGCGCCCGCCTCGGCGAGCGCGAGCGCGGTGGCCTCCCCGATGCCGGACGACGCGCCGGTCACCACCGCCACCTTGCCGTCGAGCGGACGGCGTGCATCGGTCATGCGGATCCCTCCCTGCGATCGGGCTGGGCCGACCCGGGCCGCCCGGGCCCACCGCGGCCGCTCCGGACGCCCGGGTCCTGCCCGCCGGCGGGAGGCGGCGAAACGTCAGTCCCAGGGTGGCGGAGGGTCCTGCGGCAGCGGGACGCCGAAGCCGTGCACCGCCAGCCGCAGGACGACCGGCCCCGGCCGCAGGAGGTCGGCGACCCGCGCCGCGCCTGCGGCCTCCAGTTCCGCGACGCGCCGGGCGTAGGACGCGGGCCCCTCGAGGCGGGCCTGGTGCAGTGCCGACACGTTCCCCCAGACGGTGCGCCGGGCCTCGCGGAGGAACGCCCGGCTGGCCCCGCGGTTGACCGGCGCGAGCAGGCGGTCGAGAGAGGTGCGGCGTCCTCCTGCCCGGTGCAGCGCGGCGTCCTCCGCCGCCACGCGCGAGGCCAGGACATGGTCGATCCGCTCGTGGTCACGACGCCGCCGGGCGAGCACCGCGGCGTCGGCGACGTCCTGCGGTGGGATCACCGCGATCAGCGCCTGCGGCAGGTCCACGTTGATGTGGGCGTTCATGCCCAGCAGCACGTGGGCCTCCGGCGGGAGGTGGCCGGGCGCACCGAACGCGAGGCGCCAGACCGGCGGCGCCGAGCCGGGATCCCTCCGGTGGGCGGCGAGGGCGTCGAGGTAGAAGTCGGCGAAGACGACGTCCCAGCGGGTCACCCAACGGCCGTCCTCGAACCTCCCGGCGTCGATCGCCGCGGCAACCGCGCGCGTCGTCCGCAGATAGGTGCCGAGGAAGAACCGCCCCGGGTCGTTCTCGGCGGTGAGCGCACCGAGTTGCTGCTCCATCCGGCGGACCACGTCCCCCAGTCCCAGCACCATCGTCACGCGCATCCGCCCTGTCGACTCGACGACCTCGTCGGCGGAGCATCCGGCGTGACCCACCTCACGTCAAGGGCGCGAGCTGTGCGAGGAGCCCATCCCGCGTGCGGAGGTCGGCCGGCAACCGCTCCGGGCGACGCCCCCGCCCGGCGGCGCCCGGACGCTGGTCCTCGTGGCCGGGCAGGGACCGGTGTCCGCCGACGGGGAGCTGGTCGGCGCGGGGGACCTCTTCCCGGACCGCCTCCCGCGGGGACCGTCGTCGGGGTGACGGGCCTCGCCGTGCCCGGATGCTGCTGGAGATGGCGGCGGTCGCCGCGCCCGGACGCCGCCCCCGCCAGGTCTCCATGTCGACGGCGAGCGGGCACCGGGCAGGCCCTCGCGGATGCCCAGTGCGGCGCAAGTGCGGAGCACGTGCGGCCGGTCAGGGTTCGGGTGTTCCCGGTCCCCGACCTGCATGGTCGGCCTGACAAGGAGTTTCGATGTCGTTCCGCTCGCCCGCCCGTCCCCTGCTCGTCCTCGCCGCCGCCTCCGCGGTGGTGACCAGCGTGTCGGCTGCGCCCGCCCAGGCCCACACGGAGACGAACCCGCACGGCCCGTCGCTCTCCCTGACGCGGGCGCAGGACCACGTCATCCACGAGGCCACCGAACGGTTGCGGACGCCGGAGGCGGCGATCGCG
>JAODNJ010000222.1 GCA_025465155.1 Frankiales bacterium | reverse complement strand
GCAGCGCGCAGCGGCGGTGCGCCCAGGGCGCAGTGCAGCCCCAGGTCCGGCTGCCCCGCCGGAGCCGGCCGCGGGGGGTTCCGGATCGTCAGGGCGGCGATGATCCCCCCGGCGACGCACGCGGCCGCGGAGACGAGGACGGCGATCCGGAAGCCGTGGTCCAGCGCGGCCGGGTGCAGGTACGCCTCGCCGGTGATCCCGGAAACGACCGGGAGCACCGCGACGGCGATGAGGCCGGCGGCGCGCGCGACATCGTTGTTGATCGCCGAGGCGACGCCGGCGTGCTCTGTCGGGGCAGCACCCATGGCGGTCGAGGTGAGCGGCGCGACCGTGATGGCGAGGCCCAGGCCGAAGACCAGCATGGCCGGGAGGACGTCGGTGAGGTAGTTCCCGCCGGAGCCCACCCGGAGCAGGAGGAGCAGCCCCGCCGCGACGACGAACGGGCCCACGGTCATCTGCAGCCGCGGGCCGATCCGTGCGGCCAGCGCCCCGGAGCGCGCGGAGAGCAGCAGCATGACCGCGGTGACCGGCAGGAGGGCGGCCCCGGAGAGCAGCGGGCTGTAGCCGGCCGCCTGCTGGAGTTCGACCGGCAGCAGGAACAGTGCACCGCCCAGCGCCCCATAGACGACGAAGGTCACCCCGTTGGCGGCGCTGAACTGCTTCGACGAGAAGATGTCGAGCGGCAGCAGCGGGTCCGACGCCCGCTGCTCGACGGGGACGACGCAGGCGAGCAGGACGATCCCGACGGCGAGTGCGGCCAGCACGACCGGCGAGGTCCAGCCGCGCACGGGTCCCTCGATCAGGCCGTAGGTGACCCCCGTCAGGCCGCCGGTGACGACGACGGCGCCGGTCACGTCCAGCCGGCCGATCCGGTCGCCCGGCGCGCGGGACTCCGGCACGTGTCGGAGAGAGATCAGCACGACCGCCAGGGTGAGCGGGAGGTTGATGAAGAAGACCAGCCGCCACGAGACCGCGGAGATCAGCCAGCCGCCGACGAACGGACCGATCGCGGTGGCGACGCCACCGAGCCCCGACCAGGCGCCGATGGCCCGGGGGCGGTCCTCCTCGACGAACGACGCCTGGAGGATGGCGAGACTTCCGGGCGTCAGCAGGGCCGCGCCGACGCCCTGCAGCCCGCGCGCGAGGATCAGCGTCAGCGCGTCGGGCGCGAACCCGCAGAGGGCCGAGGCGAGACCGAACCAGACGACGCCGATGAGGAACACCCGACGACGGCCGTACCGGTCGCCGAGCGTGCCACCGAGCAGCAGCAGGCCGGCCAACGTGAGCGTGTAGGCCGTGGAGACCCACTGCAGCGCATCCACCCCGACGCCGAAGTCCTTCCCGATCGCCGGGAGCGCGATCCCGACGACGGTCGCGTCCAGCCCCGCGACACCGGACCCGAGGACTGCCGCCGCCAGCACCCACCGGCCGGTCGGGCTGCGGTAGCGCAGCCCCGGCCCCGCGACGCCCCCGGCCGTCACGCCGGAGCCGGGGGAAGTCCGTCGCCGGGAAAGCTCCGGCAGGGGTGGACGTGGTAGGTGAAGAGGCCGGCGGCGACCCCCGGGTCCTCGTCCATGAGCCGCGCGACCTGATCCGGCGGCGCCGTGAAGATCCCGACCCCGCAGACGTCGCTGTCGTCCCGGACGGGACAGACCAAGGCGAGCACCCCCGCCGCCCGAAGCTCGAAGTTGCGCCGGCCGTGCTCCCAGACGATCGCGTCGGAACCTGGCGATCCGTAGGCGGGACCCCGCTCCAGGATCACCACGCTGTAGGGCGCGCTGACCGTCAGCATCGATCGCATGTACTCGTCGGTGACCTGCGGCATTCCGTCTCCTCCATGTCCCCGGTCCCGAACGGGCGGGCGCCTGCATCCTCTTCCTGGATCGCCCGGTCCAGGAGCCCGGTGGGCTGACGACTGTCGTCCGCGGCCGCTACGTTCGCCGCGTCCGTTCCGCGAGGGCGGCGCAGGCCGAGGACAGGGGACCGCATGAACACCCAGCCCGACGACATGCTGGCCACCGCGCTGAGCGGGGCCGGCGACCTGGTGGCCGGCGTCCGCCCGGCGCAGTGGGATCTGCCCACCGCCTGCACGGAGTGGACCGTGCGCCAGGTGGTCGGCCACCTCGTCGGCGGCAATCTCCTGTTCGCCCGCGTGCTCGGCGGGGAACCGCTGCCGCCGCGCGAGGAGCTGCTCGCCGCCTCCCGTGAGGACCGCCTCGGCGGCGACCCCGTCGGCGCCTACCGCGACTCCGCCGAGACATTGCTGGCTGCGTTCCGCGCGGACGGTGCGCTCACCCGTGAGGTCACCGTGCCCGTCGGTCCCGTCCCGGGGATCGCGGCGCTGCACCTGCGCATCGTCGAGGCGCTCGTGCACGGGTGGGACGTGGCACGCGCCACGGGCCAGCCGCTCCGGTTCCCGGACGACATCGTCGAGGAGGCACTGACCTTCACCCACGGGAAGCTGGCGGATCTGCCCCCACGGCCGCCCGGTCAGGGACCGTTCGGGGCGCCCAGGCCGGTCGCCGACGACGCGCCGGCCATCGACCGGCTGGCCGCCGTCCTCGGCCGGACGGTCACCACCGTCGGCACCGCCGATGCCTGACCCGACGCCGGAACAACGGTTCGACGGCCTGGTCGCGGCGTTCGCCGGCCGGCAGTTCGTCGGCCTGCCGGGCGAGGAAGGACGACGCGGCTTCGGTTCGGCGGCGCTCACCGTCGACGGCTCCATCTTCGCGATGCTCACCCGCGGCCGCCTGGTCGTGAAGTTGCCGCGCACCCGGGTCGCGGATCTGGTGGGGGCCGGCGCCGGGGAGCCGTTCGACGCCGGCAAGGGCACACCCATGAAGGAGTGGCTCGTCGTGGTCGCGGCCGACGACGCCGCCTGGCGAGCCCTGGCCGAGGAGGCCCTGGCGTTCGTCGGCCGGACATCTGCGCGCCGCTGAGTGGGCTGCCCGGGCTGGGGCGCGTCCAGCGAGCTACCTCGGGTCGGGGCGGTCGAGATTCCAGTGGCGGGCGACGGTGGACAGCCAGGCGTCCTCGCCCGCCGGAATCAGCGCGAACCGGCTGATCACCCGCTGGCCGCCCTCCACGTCCCCGTAGAGCAGGTCCACGGTCATCGGCTCCCGGCGCCGGACGGCGCCGCGGATGTCGGCGAACCGCGGGTCCGCGGGGTCACGGATGGCACCCTGCCAGAAGCCGATGTCGCCCGGCGGCACGTAGATGTCGCGGGTCAGGCGCTGGAACGTCGAGGGGTCCGGCCGCACGGCGTCCGGCCCGCGGTCCATCCGCGACACGATGCCCCAGCTGTGCAGCACCGCCGCCCCGGGCCCGATGTTCCGGAGGGAGAGCGTGAGGAACACCGCGTCGTCGGTCGCCTCGGCCGTGCCGCGGCCGCCGTCGGCACGGGCGTAGTGCTGATCGGCGAAGCCGATCTTCTGCGACGGGTCCTGTTCCCGGGAGCTGACCAGCAGCGGCCGGATGCCGGCGGCCATGGCGCGCTCGGCGGTGCGCGCGGACCGGTTGGCCGAGCGGGTCGCCCCGAAGGTGGCGATGGCGAGGACCAGCGTGCCCCCCGCCGTGGCCAGCGCCGAAATCGTCACCCAGTCCATGGCGGCAGCCAACTACAGGTGGGTGCGACAGTGCACTGTGATCCTCGGCTGCGACGTCTCGTCCTGGCAGGGCGCCCCGGATTTCGGCGCGGTCCGCGGCTCGGGCCGTGAGTTCGTGGTCCTCAAGGCGACGGAGGGGACGAGCCTCGTCGATCCGCGGGTCGTCGGCTCCCGGGGCCGCGCGCACGCCGCCGGCCTGGTCGTCGGGCTCTACCACTTCGCACGGGCGGGAGACCCTGCCGCGGAGGCGGCCTGGTTCGCGGCCGCGGCCGGCGAACTGGCCGAGGGTGAGTTCGTCTGCCTCGACTGGGAGGTGCCCGGCGACCCTGTCGGCTGGTGCTGCGCCTGGCTCGCCGCCGTCGAGGACCGGCTCGGCGTCCGGGCGATGGTCTACCTCAACCAGTCCCTCCGCGACGGGCACGACTGGACGCCGGTCGTCGCCGGTGGCCACGGGCTCTGGCTGGCCGGCTACGACGGCTCGACGGACCCCCTGCCCGCCGACCCGTGGCCGGTGCTCGCGATGAAGCAGTACAGCCGGACCGGCACGGTGCCCGGAATCGCCGGTCCGGTCGACCTGGACGTCTTCTACGGGGACGCCGGGCAGCTGCGGGCTTACGGCAGGGCGCCCGGCTTCGGTCGCTGACCGACCGGTTGCCGACCGGCCGGTACGGCCTGCCGGGGTGGGGCTTCCGTCCGGGTCTCGATGGCCCGGACGACGGCGGCCATGTCCTCCGCGCCGTGCCCCTGCGCCAGCGTCTCGCCGAAGAGCTCGTGGCAGGCGTCGAGCAACGGCGAGGCCACCTGTGCCGCGCGCGCGGCCTCGGCGATCAGCCGGTTGTTCTGGAGCACGTCGGCGATCGCGGCCTGCGGCGAGAAGTCGCGCACGAGGATCTTGGCGGCCTTGCCCCGGGAGACCGCACTGGCCATCGGGCCGGCGTCCAGCACCGCGACCACCTGACCGACGTCCCGGCCCTGCCGCTCGGCGAAGTGCAGCGACTCCGCCAGGCCACTCACCATCGTGATCAGGAAGAGGTTGACCGAGAGCTTGGTCAGGAGCCCGTTCGGCACCGGCCCGCAACGGAAGGACTGGCGCCCGACCGGCCGGAGCAGGCCGTCGACCTCGGCCACCGCGGCCGGTGCGCCGGCCAGCATCACCACCAGCTCACCGGCCTCGGCTGGTCCGCGCGAACCGGACACCGGCGCCTCGACGTAGCCGCCGCCCGCCGACCCGACGTCGGCCTCGAGCCCCCGTGAGTAGGCCGGCGACGTGGTGCCGGTGTGCACGACCGTGTGCCCCGCGACCCGGCCGGCGAAGGCCGGGGTCCCGCGGCCGAGGACCTCGTCCATCGCCGCGCCG
>JAODNJ010000218.1 GCA_025465155.1 Frankiales bacterium | reverse complement strand
ATCACCGCAGCACTCAGCCCCACGGAAAGAGGCCCCATGAACGTCTCGGCAGTTTCCAACGCCCATGCCCAGCTGGCCGCAGCGCAGAACGCCCAGACGGCCCAGCGCGCCGTGGCGGCGAAGGCGGCACGGTCCCAGGCCGTCGCGCCGACCGACTCGGACGGCGACCACGACGGCTCAACCGGCGGCCGGGTCGACGTCCGCGCCTGAGGCCTCGGTCCCGCGTACTTGAGCCTCGCCGGTCACCACGACGGCGGGGCTCAGTGGTGTCTAGGTTGCTCGACATGAGGTTGACCCTGCAGGTCAGGTACGACGACAGCTCGGGCACCATGCGGGCCCTGAGTCGCGACGTCACCCGGCCATACCCCGGCGTACCACGCGCGGGCGAGTTGGTCTTCCTCGGTGAGATTCATGCAGACCGCTACGTACCGGAGCGCCGCGTCCAGGAGGTTCGGTACGAGAACGACGGGCGCGTGACCCTGGTGTTCGAGTTCGATGGCCTCTCAAATGACCCTGGCCCGCAGCTGGAGGCGCTTCGCGCAGAGGGGTTTCGCTAGGCGTCGGGCTGACTGGCCACGAGGTTGGTCGCCAGGCACTCCCCGATCGCATCATGCAGCTGCCGAAGCGCGTCCACGTCGGCCCGCTTCCGACTCCACTCGCGGTACAGCACGTCGATCCGCTGCGTGCGCCGCCGGAGAGCGTCCCGGGCGGCAGGGTCCTCGGGGTCCGGGCTCACCAGCTCGGCGCGGGTACCGCCGCCGACCCTCAGGGCGTCGCGGAGTCCGTAGCGCTCGACGAACTTCCCGCCTCGCGAGCCCTCGCAGCTCACGACAACGCAGGACCCATCGACACGGACGACGGTCGCGGCTGTGTGCCGACGGCGGCCGAACTCCGCGCCCGACTCGATGGTGACGTCGTCGCCGGGCGCCAGGGCGGCGAGCTGGTCAGCGGTCAGCCGGTTCTCGGCGCTCAATGCTTCCTCCCTCTGGCGGTGATCGCCTCGGGGATGAGCAGAGCCGGCGTGCGCTGCTCATGGGGAAGAAGCCGTGGCCGTCTGCAAATATAAGCCCGGCTTCTCCCCGTCATGCCCTTAGAAGTCCCACTCCCAACCGGACGCATTGGATACGCCCCCCGGCGCGAAGATCAGCGCGCCGTTCGTCTCGGGGAGGTCGAGCACGATCGTCCCCTCATACGACTGGCCGGGGCCGAGCTGGCCCGTCGGGAAGTTCTCGGCATCCTTGAGGCAGCTATAGGACCCCGGGGACGTGAGTGACGTGTTGGTGACCCCGTTGGAGCCGATGAACTTCCAGAAGTAGGTGCTCATCCCGAACGAGCCCTGGTTGGGGTCGAACCCAGGAGCGGTGGCCATCCGCATGTGCACCCCAAGGAAGTGGCCGTTGACCGGCTTCCCGGCGTAGGGGTTGTCGCACGGCTGATTCGGGGTGAACGCGTCGACCACGAACGTGACCGTCGGTTGACCGTTGACCACACCCCAGCCGCCCTCCTGGCCCAGCGTCTTCACGATGTTGCCGCGGGCGTTGAGTGTCGGCCCAGCGCTCGTCGACGCCGCGGCGGCCGGGGTCGTCGGTGCTGCCATGCTCGGCGCGGGGTGCGTGGTCGCTGCTGCAGCAGTCGGCTTGGTCGCGCCTCCGCACGCGGCTAGAGACAGCGCCGTCGCGGCGAGTGCAATCGCTGCCACCAGTCTGGTGGTCCTCATCCGGAACTCCTCAGGTCAATGCGTGCGGACCGTAATGGAGAGTGACCTTCTGTGGCGACTTTCCCGGCTGGGTCACCCGGGTGGGGTACAGGTACTGCGCTGCCGGATGTCCTCGGCCCGTACCCACATCAGGAACTCGGCCTCGAAGCCGGGCGCGTACTCACGGACTCCCCCCACGAGCCCCCGCCAGCCATCGTCAGCGCCGTTGGGGTCCACGGCCCAGCCGTACAGCAAGCCGTCGTGCTCGGCGCTGTCGAGCAGCAACCGGGCAGTCACCGGCACGGGCGGCTCCCGCGGCTCGTCGACCTTCTCCAGCTCGAAATTCAGCTGACCTTCGCGCAGGCGCTCCACCAACATGGAGCTGGTGTAGCCCATCGCACATCTGTTCGACCCTCGCGCCACCCGGGCGAGTGACGAGCCGTGACCGAGCGGTGCTTCCGTCACGCCCGGCGGGCGATCATCCGGGGCGTGACGTTCACAGCGACGACGGCGCTGCCCTACCCGCACCTTGATCGGGCGACCGCCGGGCTGCGGGCAGAGCTACGTCACCAACTCTTCAAGGCCGGCGATCCGAATCGGCCGGACTGGTCAACTCTCGTCATCGAGGGACCCGAGGAGTTCGCCGACGGTAATGGCCACACCTGGTTCGGCTACTGGGCAACGGTGAAAGCATGCCAGTGATGGCGTATGCGCTGCCATGGATAGGCGTCGCCGGCTTCATGGCCTTTATCTATCTGCTCGGACGACCAGAAAAGCCGAAGCCGCAGCCCGAACCTGAATATGGACCCGACTCTGAGAGCTACCTGCACCGAGCCTTTTGGCTTGAGGGCGTGACCCACACGCACGACGAGGTCATGGAGACGTTGAGACTGGACATCCAGGAGGCCATCCGGAAGGCCCTGAACGAGGCCGAGGAGGCCGAGCGGTGGCCCAATGGCCTACCGGGCCGCCGCGTCCATCTTGAGGGCGACGACCTCTAGCCGGCGGGCGGCCGGCTTCCTCTGCCGCTGCGCTGGCAGCTTCCCGCCCCAGACCCCGAACCGCTCGTCGGCCGCCAGGGCGTACTCGAGGCAGGCGACCCGTGCCGCGCAGGACCGGCAGGCCGCGACGGCGGCAAGGGTGTCAGCAGTGTGGACACCCTTGCCGTCCGGCCACCACGCCGCGGGATCAGCCCGGCATGGGACCTTCTCGTCGGGAAGTTCATCGAGCAGCGCGGTCAGCGTCAGCCACTCCGTCTGCGCCACGGGCGGCATGAGCCAGGAGTTCAGGTCCGAGTGGGCGGCCACAGGGCGCATCCTATTTCGTCACACGGGAAAGAGAGTGGGGTTCGACGCTCCGTCCCATGTCGCATCCGGCGACCAGCGCCTGGTTAGGACAACTCTGGGGCTGATCCACCGCGGACGGGAGCGCATCGGCAGCGCGGTGTTGCCGACTACTCTCCGCGAGATGATCGGGCTCCTGGTCCTACTGTTCACGCTGCCGTTCAAGTTGCTCTTCCTGGTCATCAAGGTGCTCGCCGAACTGTTGGAGCATTCCGGGGGCCATCGAAGGCACCCCGGCGGGCATCGACGGCGTCCTCGCGGGCATGGTGGCCGAAGCCGACGACCGTCGCGGCCCCAGGCACCGGGGCGACTCTTCTGGCAGATCGTCGGGGTTCTGTTCGTCATCGGCCTCATCGGCGCCCACCCGCTGCTGTTCGCGGTCCTGGCCGCACTCGGGGTCGGCGGATTTCTTCTCTTCCGGCAGCAGAAGCTCCGGCGAGAACGGAACGAACAACAGCGCCGGGATACCGAGCTGGCCACTCAGCGCGCCCACGCGGAGTTGGTAGCCGCCCTGCGTCCCGAGGACGTCGAATGGCTGCGGTCCGCAGGCTGGCAGGAGCCGGGCGAGCGGAGAACCGACCCTCTCGCCGGCTGACCCCAGCCGCGTCGCCCACCCTGACGATTCGAAGTAGGGAGAGACGCGGTGCTAGACGTTGCGGACTCCGCGGCCCCCCGCCGTGACGGGGTGGGGAAGGGGCAAGGTCAGGCGACGATGAACGGGTCTACGTCGGAGAATCCCGGAACCGCCGACTGATCCCGGTACACGGTGAGGATCGCCTGCCGGGGATGGTCGGCGGTGGTGTCGTCAGCGAACGTGACGGTCACCGTGGCGGCACCGGCCACCGACGTCACCCGCTTCGTGGACGCGTCGGAGGCCACCAGCAGGTCGCCGTGGATCAGCTCGTAGGGGAAGGCCAGCAGGTTCAGCCGGGGGACGGGCGCGGTCATCAGAACTTGGCCTCCCAGTGGAAGTTGACAGTGTTCGTGCTCAGGTAGGCGCTGGAGTCGCTACGCGTGCCACGCACGGTGAGGTTGGTGCCGTCGAAGTTCCACGCCAGCACCCTCGACA
>JAODNJ010000195.1 GCA_025465155.1 Frankiales bacterium | reverse complement strand
ATCGCGGTGGTCTACACCCCGATCTTCGCCCGGGTCTCGCGCGGCCCGACGCTGTCGGTGGCGACGGCGGAGTACATCAAGGCGCAGCGCGTCCTCGGCATCCCGATGCGGCGCATCCTGCTGCGCCACGTGCTGCCGAACGTGAGCGCGCCGATCGTCGTGCAGGTGACGCTCGCCGTCTCGTGGGCCATCCTCACCGAGTCGGCCCTGTCGTTCCTCGGGCTGGGCACCCAGCCGCCGCAGGCCAGCCTCGGGCTCATGGTGTCCGACGCCCGCGACTACCTGAACACCGCCTGGTGGACGCTGGTCTTCCCGGCCGCAGGCATCGTGGTGTCGGTGATCGCGCTCAACCTGCTCGGTGACGGGCTGCGTAGTGCGCTGGACCCGCGGAGGGATGACCGGTGACCGTGCCGTCCGCCGGCGGGCACCCGCTGCTGAGTGTCCGCGATGTGCACGTCGAGGTCCGCAGCCGCGGCGGTGCCCTGGAGATCCTCCGCGGCGTCGACCTCGCCGTCGACCGCGGCGAGACGCTCGCCGTCGTGGGGGAGTCCGGCTCCGGCAAGTCCTTCACCGCGCTGACCGTCGCCGGGCTGCTGCCCGACGGCGCGACCGTGACCTCCGGCGCCGTGGAACTGGGCGGCGTCGACCTGTTGCGCCTGCGCGAGTCGCAGCGCCGTGCTGTCCGCGGCGGCGAGATCGGCATGGTCTACCAGGACTCGATGACCTCGCTGAACCCGGTCATGCGGATCGGCCGCCAGGTCGCCGAGGCGCTGACGGCGCACGGCTGGTCCCGCGCCGATGCCCGGGCCCGCACCGTGGAGGTGCTCGGCGAGGTCGGGCTGCCCTCGCCGGAACGTCTGGTCCGGCTCTATCCGCACCAGCTCTCCGGGGGCATGCGCCAGCGGGTGCTGATCGCCTGCGCGATCGCGCCCCGGCCGAAGGTGCTGATCGCCGACGAGCCGACCACGGCCCTCGACGTGACCATCCAGCAGCAGATCCTCGAACTGGTGACCGGGCTGCGCGACGAGTACGGGCTGGCCGTCGTCTGGATCACCCACGACCTGGGCGTCGTCGCCCGGATCGCCGACCGGGTCGCGGTCATGTATGCCGGCCGGGTCGTGGAGCACGGCGCCACCCGGCCGCTCTACCGAGCTCCTGCGCACCCCTACACCGACGGCCTGCTCCGATCGATCCCGACCGAGGCCGACGCCCATCAGCAGCCGCTGCCGCAGATCGGCGGGACGCCGGTGTCCGTGGCCGAGCTGCCGCCCGGGTGCCCGTTCGGCCCGCGCTGTCCCCAGCACCGGGCGATGTGTGACGAGGAGGAACCGCCGTTGCTCGACCGCGCACAGAGCCGGGCCGCGTGCTGGGTCCCCCGCGAGGAATGGACCTCGTCCGTCCCGCGGGCGGTGGCCGGTGCCTGAGGTCGGCGGGGGCTCGTCCGCGGAGCCGATGATCGAACTGCGGGACGTGGTCAAGCACTACCGCACCCGCGGCCGCGGGGTGGTGCACGCGATCGACGGCGTCAGCCTGACCGTCGGCCACGGCGAGATCCTCGGGCTGGTCGGCGAGAGCGGCTGCGGCAAGTCGACGACGGCGCGGCTGCTGACCGCTCTGGAGCAGCCCACGAGCGGCCGGATCACCGTGGCCGGCCGCGACGTCGCCGGTGCGCGCGGCAGCGGGTTGCGCGAGCTGCGCCGCACCGTCCAGATGGTCTTCCAGGATCCGTACGCCTCGCTGGACCCGCGGCAGCGCATCGGGGACGCCATCGGGGAGGTGCTGCGCGTGCACGGGCTCGCCGGGGGCAAGGAGGATGTCCGCCGGGAGGTGACCCGCCTGCTCGAGCTCGTCGGCCTGCTGCCCGGAATCGCCGACCGCTTCCCCCACCAGCTCTCGGGCGGTCAACGGCAGCGGGTCGGCATCGCCCGGGCGCTGGCCGTCCGGCCGCAGGTCCTGGTGCTCGACGAGCCGGTCTCCGCCCTCGACGTCTCGGTCCGCGCGGAGATCATCAACCTGCTGGCGCGCCTGCGCGACGAGCTGACGCTCACCTACGTCTTCATCAGCCACGACCTGGCCATGGTCCGGCACCTGGCCGACCGGGTGGCGGTCATGTACCTGGGGCAGGTCGTGGAGGAGGGCCCGTGGGAGGCCGTCTCGGACTCGGCCACGCACCCCTACACCGAAGCGCTGCAGGCGGCGGTGCCGGTGGCCGATCCGGAACTCGAGCGCAGCCGCCGGACCGGTTCGGTTCGCGGTGAGGTGCCCGACGCGGCGCGCCCGCCGGCCGGCTGCCGCTTCAACCCCCGTTGCCCGCTGGCGGAGGACGTGTGCCGGGAGGTCGCGCCGGAGCTTCTCCCGCTGGGCGCCGCGCACCGGTATGCATGCCACGTGCGCCAGCGGGAACGTGCCGGCGCGCCGTCCGGGCGGGGGGTGTCCTGACGTGGCCGCACCCACCCGACCGGGAAGCGACGTCCTGGTCACGCTGCGCGGGCTGCGCCCGACGCTGGTGCCGTCGCTGCGGCGCGTGGCCGACCTCGTCCTCGACGACCCGCACCGGGCCGCCGGCTCCACGATCACGGAGCTGGCCCACGCGGCCGGAACGTCGGAGACGACGGTCCTGCGGCTGTGCCGCGAGCTCGGCGTCCGCGGCTACCGGGACCTCCGCGTCGCACTGGCCGCCGAGTCCGGTTGGGAGCAGGGCCGCGTCGACTCGCCCGTCGGCGGGGACATCGGGCGCTCCGACGACCTCGACTCCATCATCACGACGGTCACGGTGACCGACCAGCAGGCGATCGCGGACACCTCCCGGATCCTCGACCGCGTCGCGCTCGCCGCCGCCGTCGCCGCCACCGCCGCGGCCCGCCGGATCGACGTCTTCGGGGTCGGGGCCAGTGCCGTGGTGGGGCTGGACCTGCAGCAGAAGCTGCACCGCATCGGCCTGATCGCCTACCAGTGGAGCGACACCCACGCGGCGCTGACCGCGGCGGCGCTGCTGGACGAGCGGGACGTCGCGATCGGCATCTCGCACACCGGCGTCACCCGCGACACCGTCGAGGTGCTCAGTGAGGCGGCCGCCCGGGGCGCGCTGACCATCGGGGTGACCAGCGTGCCGCGCTCCCCGCTGGCCGACGTGGCCGATCTCCTGCTGGTGACCAGCGCCCGCGAGACAACCTTCCGGTCCGGCGCCACGGCGTCCCGCATCGCCGCCCTCTCCGTCGTCGACGTGCTGTTCGTCGCGATAGCCCAGAGTCGCTACGACAGCGCGGTCGCCGCCCTGGACGCCACCCGCGAGGCGGTCTCGATCCGCCGGTTCCCGCAGCCCTGGTCCGATGACGGACCCCTACCCGTCGAGGAGGCGCCGCGGTGAGCAGTCCGCGTGCCGATGTCCGTGTCACGTCGCCGACCGAGCAGGTCAACCCCTACACCTGGTCGATCGACGAGGAGCCGACCATGCGAGTGGTCGAGATGCTCAACGACGAGGACTCCCGGGTGCCCGCTGCGGTGGCGGCCGTGCTCCCCGAACTGGCGGCGCTGGTCGACGAGGCGGTCGCGCGGGTCCGCGCCGGCGGCCGGGTGCACTATTTCGGCGCCGGCACCTCCGGCCGGCTGGGCGTCCTTGACGCGGCCGAGTTGCTACCGACCTTCGGCATCGCCGACGACGTCGTGATCGCGCACCAGGCCGGCGGCCCCGGCGCGCTGCTCCGGGCGGTCGAGGACGCCGAGGACGTCGAGGACGGCGCGGACGCGGCCCAGGTCACCGCCGCCGACGTGGTGATCGGGTTGACCGCCTCCGGGCGCACGCCCTACGTCGGGGCGGCGCTGCGGGCCGCACGGGAGGTGGGTGCGGCCACCGCCCTGGTGACCTCGAATCCGGAGGCGCCGCTGGCCGGGCTCGCGGCGCACGTGATCGCGGTCGACACCGGGCCCGAGGCGGTCGCCGGCTCGACCCGCCTCAAGGCCGGCACCGCGCAGAAGATGGTGCTCAACACCTTCTCGACGGCGCTGATGATCCGGCTGGGGCACACGTACCGGAACCTGATGGTGGACATGCAGCCGACCAACGCGAAGCTGCGCGGCCGCGCGATCGAGCTGCTCAAGTACGCCACCGACGCCCCCGAGCAGAACTGCGCGGCAGCGCTGGACGCGTTCGGCCACCTCAAGCC
>JAODNJ010000177.1 GCA_025465155.1 Frankiales bacterium | reverse complement strand
ACCCACGAGTTGGCGGCTGGGCCGTTCCGTGCCGATCCGTGCCACCTCTTCCGGGTGAGTTGATTGCCGTACCGATTCGGCTGCTCACCGTGCCCCGCCATGACGCACAACCACTACCCGAACGATCCGGTGCACACCTTCCTCTCCGCGAAGGAGGTCATCGCCCGCTACGGCTGGGGCCGCACGAAGGGCTACCAGGTCCTGAGCCGGCCGGACTTCCCCCGGGCCATCGCCGGCCGCTACCGGCTGGACACCCTCATCGCCTGGGAGGACGCCCAGCTGGCGGCCGAGGTCGTCGAGGCCGCTGAGGCCATCACCGCCGCGGCCGCCGGCACCACCGCCGACGTCGACGCCACCACCACCGGGATGCCCCGCCGGCCGGTGAACCGCTGATGGCCGGCACCGTGTACCGGCAGGGCCGGCTGCGCACCGGCGGCCAGCGGCCGTGGCGGGTCACCGCCTACGTGCCCGACGCCCGCTACCCGTACGGCCGCGTGCGGTTCAAGCAGCCCTGCGGCAGCTGGACTCAGCGGGTCCCGAAGCCGGGGCAGACCGTCGATGACGTCTTCGGCGAGATCGAGGACGGCCTCGGGAACGTGAACCTCACCCAGAATGTCTCCGTCCGCCGCGACATCAACGCGCTGGCCGACCGCTACGACGAGTGGATGGTGGAGAACCTCGAGGACACCACCATCACGAAGAACCGGAACATCCTCAGCAAGTGGATCCGGCCCACCATCGGCCAGGTGCTCGTCAACGACTGGGCGCCGGAGCACACCCGCAAGGTGCGCAAGGCGGTGGGTCACCTGTCCAAGAGCCGGGTCGAGGATGTCGGCACCGTGCTCTCGGGCCTGCGCACGGTCGCGCATGAGAAGACCACCGGCGGCCGGTGGCTGGCCGAGACGGAGAACCCGATGGCCGGGGTCAGCTTTACGAAGAAGCAGAAGACCACCGGTCAGCACGAGCGCTATGTCGAGCCGTCGAAGCGGCCCACCGACAAGCAGGTCGCCGCCGCCCTCGAGGCGTCGCGCATCCGAGGCGACATCATCGGCGTTCCGACGTTGCCGCTCCTGACCGCCATCGCGTGCAAGGTCGGGCTGCGGCAGGGGGAAAACTTCGCGCTGCGCGGTGTCGACGTCGACGAGCTGGCGACGCTCGTCGACGTCAACGGCTCCTGGTGCCAGCCTCGGGGGCACAACGGAAAGAAGCCGTACCGGAAGCCCACCAAGACCAACACCACGCGGAAGGCGCCGTTCCCCCCGAGCGTGGCGGCGGCGATCGCCGCGCGGCTGGCCGAGCTGCGCGCGTGCGAGGACGGCCTGGAGGGCTGGCTCGTTCCCGACACCCGCACGGGGATGCCCTGGAACAAGGAGACCTTCAACGACGAGTGGCACCGCATCCAGCGGCTGACGAAGGGTCTCGCCGCCGAGCGGCCGGACCTCTACGAGGCATGGCCCCGGACGATCCCCTTCCGCAACGCACGCCATTACTGCGCCACCTGGTGGAAGCGGAAGGGCCTCGCCTGGGAGGAGATCGCCGACTTCCTGGGGCACTCCTACCAGACCTGCCTCAACTACTACGTCCGGAAGGCCGACGACGCAGAGCAGCGTGCCCGCAAGCTGCTGGAGAACGACTGAGACGGCGCTGCCCGCGCGGGTGGGCGGTCGCGGAAGGCCTGGGCGCCGAGGGCCATTTCGCCGCCCGGCCGAACGCACTGCTTGGGCGGCGGACCTCGTCCAGTGGCTCCGGCGCCGGGCGGAATCCCCTGCGTAGGGTGGACGATCGTGACGGCGGGTGGGTCCGGCTCCTCGGCCTCCTCGCCGTACTCCACCGGCGGCGGCGGCACCGTGCTCGAGCACCGGTACGGTGCCACGCTCCTCGCAGCCGTCCTCGCCGGAGATCCGGTCACCGAACTCGGCGACGACGTGGTCCCGCGATCGGTGCGGTTCCAGGCCAGCGCTATCAGTCCGGTCGACGACCTCGTTGTCGAGTCCGACGACGGCGGCGTGGTGCGGCGCGTGTCGATCGGCGTCCGGCGCGCCCCCGAGCTGACCAGGAGCGACGACACCTCGGTGCCGCTGCTGCGGTCCTATCTGCGCGTCGTCGCCAACCACTGGGCGGAGGTGGAGTCCGGCCGGTGGCGCCTCGCGCTCGCCGTGGCCAGCGCGAACCCCGCCGTGCGGCAGCTCAGGAACCTGGCCGTCGTCGCACGGGCATCATCAGACTCCGCGGACTTCCGCGCCCGCGTCGAGCAGCCCGGCGTGACGAACGGACAGGTCCGCGACCGGCTGGTTCACCTCGATGCGCTGGTCGCCGCCGCGGCCGCGGGGCTCGACCTCGGCACGGAGGTCACTGCGGAGGGGCTCACCTGGCAACTGCTCTCCGTCCTGCGCGTGCGGGAACTCCGACTGGAGGGCGTGGACGAGACCGACCGCACGCAGGCGGTGCGGTCGTTGCGGTCCGTCGTCGCCGACGGCACCCCGGCCGCCGCCGACGCGGTGTTCACCCGCCTCGCCGAGCTCACCGGCAGCTACGCCCCGGCAGGAGCCCGGGTCACCGAGCTCAGCC
Organism: Frankiales bacterium; assembly: GCA_025465155.1. Lineage (GTDB taxonomy): Bacteria > Actinomycetota > Actinomycetes > Mycobacteriales > Geodermatophilaceae > Geodermatophilus. Next base: position 9,742 of record JAODNJ010000177.1, on the reverse strand, counting down.
TCCGTCGGGACCTCGTCGGCAGCGCCCTGCACCGTTCCCCCACGTACGCCGGGGCGTGGGCCCTCCTCGACCGGCTCGACCAGCGGCTGCGCGAGTGGACCCGCACCGACCTGCGGGACGCTGCCATCTCTCTCGAGCTCGACCGCGCCCCGGCGCGCACGGCTCTGGTCGCGGACATGGCCGCAGCTGGCTCCGCCGGCGCGCTCGTCGTGACGGGCGAACCGGATGTAGGGAAGTCGGCGCTCACCCTCCGGGCCGCCGAGCAGCTCGCGGCCGACGGCGCCACCGTGACGGCGATCAGCATGCGCGACCTGCCGACGACTCCGCTGAAGCTCGAGGCGCTGCTTGACGCACCCCTCACTGACGTGCTGGCCGGCGGCACCACGGAGAGCACCCGACTGCTCGTCCTGGACGGTGCCGAAGTTGCCCTCGAAGGACGTGCCGTCCTGCTACAGGAGGTCACCCTCGCGGCGCTGCGCGCCGGGATGGGCGTCGTCGCGGTCACCCGCACCGACGGCGTGCGCCGGGTGTCGGAGCTCCTCGGCCGTGCCGCCCAAGTGGCCGGCACGACGCCGCCCCGGGAGCACGTCGTCCGCCCGTTGACCGAGACCGAGGCCGATCGGCTGACCTCCACGTTGCCCGCGCTGCACCGCCTCGGTCGCGACGACCGCTCCCATTGGCTGCTCGGCCGGCCGGGTCTGGTCGACCTGCTGCTGCAGTCCGGCGTCGTCCCCGCCCCCGGCGACATCCTGTCTGAGGCGGACGTCTTCGCCGCCGTCTGGGGCGGCCTCGTCCGCCGCCACGAGGAGTTCCGCGCCGGTGAGCCGACGCCGGACCAGCGAGACGAGGCGATGACCGCACTCGCCCGTCATGCACTGCTGGCGAGCGGCGTCACTGCACGCCCCGATCCCGCCGCTCTGCCCGCACTGCGATCGGACGGATTGCTGAAGTCCGACGGACTACCCGCCGCTTGGCGCGCCGGCGACGAGTTCGCCAGCGACCTCGTCCGCGACTTCGCGGTCACCCGACTGCTGATCACCGGCGGGTGGGAGGTGCTCGCCACAGCCGACGCACCCCGGTGGGCGATCCGCGCCGTCCGCCTGGCCTGCCAGGTGCTCCTCCGCCGTGGCCCCGACGTCGGCGCCACCTGGCAGGACCTGCAGTCGGTGTTCAGCGACCTCGCGACCAGGTTCGGGCAACGGTGGGCCGAGCTGCCGCTGGAGGCCCTGCTGACCCTGGGCGATGCACAGGCGGCCCTCACGATGGTCTGGCCCCAGTTGACCTCGGACGGCGGTGCCGGTGCGCGGACACTGGTGCGCCTCGCGCTGCAGCGCTACACGAACAACGGCTTCGGCGACCCCACCATCCTCTCCCCCATCGTCGCGCTCACCTTTCAGGACGCCACCGCCGCCGTGCAGGGGCGGCACTGGCGGACCCGAGGCAACGGCGCGCAGGTCGGCGAGCTGGTCCTGGCGTGGTTGCGCGGCCTGATCGAGGCGGAGACCGGCCCGCTGCCGCTGCGGCAGCGCGTTCGAGACACCATCCTCGGCGCCGCGCCGGCGCGGTACGACGAGTTCGCCGTCGAGGCGATCGCGTCGCTGGGACCCGACCTCGACGCTGCCGCCGAGGCGTTCCTGCGCGGGTTGACCGACCCCGGTCAAGACCTGTGGCCGGCGGTGGAGTCCGTCGGTGGCATCCTCGGCATGGCCGCGCACCGGTCGCAGCTACTGCTCGACCTCGCCGAGGCGTACTACATCGACCGTGCGGTTCGGCGCGGGTGGGATCACCTGGACGACGGGATTCGGGACCACCGGGTCGTCCCGATCCCGTCGAGACCTGCTTGGCACCACGGGCCGTTCTGGTGGCTGCTCAACCAGCGCCCTGCTGAGGCGCTGGCACTGATCAACCGGATGCTGGACCACGCCGCCGAGATGCGGGTACGGGAGCGCCGTTACCCCGGGGGTCCCCGCACCGACGCCGACACTCTTGCACCGGGCCTCGATCTCGAACTGCCCGCCCTCGGACCGCGCCGGTACGTCGGTGACGGGGATGTCTGGGCGTGGTACCGGGGGTCCTCGGTCGGGCCCTACCCGTGCATGAGCGCGCTGCTGGCGGTGGAACGGTTCGCCGACCACCTCGTCGACACGCTGCACATCCCGATCGACCACGTCGTCAACCTGTTGCTGCGCGACTGCCACAACCTCGCCATGCCCGGCCTGGTCGTCGGGCTGCTCGTACGCCACCTGGAGCTCGCCGGCGACCTGCTCGACCCGTGGCTCACCGAACCCGAGGTGTGGTACCTGGAGATCTCCCGCGCCACCCATGAGGGCGTTCTGCACGTCCAGGGCCGGGACGACGCCGACACAGCCGGCCGGGACCACCGCCGCTGGAGCCTGCACGACGTGGCGGCACAGATGACCCTGCGCGCAGCACTCGCCGGCGACGAAGCCCGACTGACCGGGCTCGCCGACGTGGGCGACGAGCTGCTCTCCCGCGCGCGAAACACGCTGGCCGACGCCGACGCCGCAGACGAGCAGTTGGCCAGCATCGAGGGATGGGCGGCCACCTTCCACCCGAAGAACTACCGCGCGGAGCAGACCCACAGCGGCGTGGTCCTGCAGTACCAGCACCCCGAGCCGGTGGCGACGGTCCTCGGTCCGAGCCTCGCGAACATCGCCACGACCAACGCGGCGCTCCGGCTGGGCAACACCTACGCCGCGGCGGACGACCGCACCGCGCCGGTCGACACCCTGCTCGAGGACATCACACTCGCCCGCAAGCTGGCCGCCGCTCCTCCGCCCGGAGGTCGCCTCTTCTCCGACGACCCCGTCGCGGCGGTGGCCGCGGCCGCCCTCGTCGCGCACACCGGTGGACGAGCCGACGTGCCCGCCGACGACCTGCTCTGGGCGGCGGACGTCCTGCTCAGGGCGGCGGCCGACCCGGAGACCGACTTCATGAGCTTCGCGGGCTCCCTGTACTCCCGGGGCGCGGACCGCTCGGCCGCCGCCGCCCTCCCCCTGTTGCTGCTGCCGGGCATGGATGGCCTCGACCTGGACCGCGACCGGATCGCCGCCGCCCTGCACCAGTGCGCCACGAGCGTGTTCGACGAGGTGCGCACCATGTTCGCCGCGGCGTGCGCACCGGTATGGACCGCCCCGTGCGATGCCGGTCCCGGCGGCCGTTGCCGCCATCGGGTGCTGTGGGAGGCCTCCCAGGCCGGGCTCCGCGACGCTCGGCTCGGCGGGTGGGACCCCGACGGTCAGCGGCGCATGCCCGACCCCGTCACGCCGCCGTACGGGCCCGCGATCACGGCCACCGCAACGGACAGCCTGCTGGTCAACCACCTCGTGCCGCCGCTGGCCGCGGCGGCGTCCGCCCGCGCTGCGGCCTGCGTCTCGGCGGAGGCCGACGGCCTGCTCGCCGTCCTGCTCGATGCCCACCGCCGCGGCACGGATCACTGGGCCCAGGAGGGGTACAGCGGCTACGAGGACAACCAGCGCCAGCTCATGGCTCGGGTGCTTGTGTCGCTCGCCATCGAGGGCAAACCCGGTCCGTTGACCGAGCACGTGCGGCTGTTCGCGAGCAACGCCGATGCGCTCCAAACCCTGCTGCGTGACCTGGCACTGCTGTTCACCTACGACGACGCGGTCCGCCCGGAGCTCGGCGTCGTGTGGCGGCAGGCCATGACCGCCGCGCTCGACGCCGTTGACGCGGGCGCCGACCTGGTCGGCGACCACCACTGGGACGACTGGGCCATCGGTGAACTGCTGCCCACTCCGCACGTCGGCGTGGCCGACCTCGACCCCGACGGGACCCTGCGCGGCGCCCGAGCCGGCTGGATCGCGCCGGACAGCATCGCGGATCTTGTCGGCCGGTGGCTGCCTCTCGCGCAGGGACGGCCAAAGGCGGCGGACGCCGTCGTCCTCCTCGCGAAGTGCGGTCCGACGGCCTGGCAGGTCACCACTGGGCTCAGCTGGGCCGAGCAGGTCATCGACGGCCGATACGACGCCTTCGCCAAACGCTGCTGGTATCTGGCCGACTGGCTCAGCGCACTCCGCGAGGCCGGGCTCGGCACCCCCGACGACACCGCCCGCTGGCGACGACTCGTCGACGGGCTGGCGGCGGCCGGCGACCAGCGGGCCGCCGAGCTCCAACGGCTGGAGGAGTAGCCGGGCGTCGCATGATGCCGGCCCCTGGGACCGCCGTGTCGCGGCCCCAGAGTGACCCGCGAAATGAGGCCGTGGAAGGCGACTGCCCGGCGCTGCCGCACAGGCACCGTCCGCGCCATGACAGTGCACGAGGCGGTACCCAAGATGGTCGCCATCGACAGCCTCGACGTCCGCGGACGCCTGCGGCCGGCCGACCCCGACCACGTGCGGATCCTCGCCGACGTGCTGGACAGGACGCCCCCGGTGCTCGTGCTCTCGAAGAGCCGACGCGTACTGGATGGGTTCATGCGTCTGGACGCGGCTCGCAACCTCGGCCGGACCGTGGCGCTGGTGGAGTGGGTGACCGGGGACGAGGCCGTCGCGTGGGAGCAGGCGATCCGCGCGAACTCGAGCCACGGTCTGCCGCTCTCCGCAGCGCAGCGCCGGGAGGCGGCGATGCGACTGCTCGCCCTCGCCCCGCACTGGTCGGACCGCCGGATCGCCGCGGCCGTCGGGGTCGCCCCGCGGTCGGTGGGGCGATGGCGGAAGGACGTCACCGAGCGAGCGGGTGAGCAGATGCCGCACCTGAGCACCGAGGAGCGCGTCGGCCGCGATGGCCGTCGGTACCTGACCCCGGAGGAGCTGGAGGCGCGTCGCAACGTCGTCCGCGCGCTCCTGCGCGACCACGCCGAGCTGTCGGATCGAGAGGTCGGACGCCGCGCCGGGTTGTCGGCCGCCGCCGTCCATCGTCTCCGGAACGAGCCGCCGCCGGTGTCGAAGCCCAGGCGTAGGCCCATCATGGCCCGCGGGGTCACCGGTCTGCTCCGGTCCGTCCGGGGGGTCGTCCGCGGGCTGGCCGGACTGCTCGGGAGGTTGCTGCGTCAAAGCTGAGCTGGGGGGAGGAGCGTGTGCTCCTCCCCCCAGCGTGCTACGCGCTGTCGGTGTTCGGCCGCAGCGCGCGGGCGGCCTCCTGTAGCTGGCCGGTCATCGCAGCCCGCAGAGCGTCCGCGGTGCTGCGGATGCCGACGAGTGCCCGTTCAGCGTTGCCGGTGTACTTGGTGACCTCATCGAGGCGGGACAGCAGCTGGATGCCGCCGGCGATCGCGGTTCGGGCTCGGCCCAGGTCGACCGCCGGGTCGGCGTCGCTCTGGGCTGTAGTCAGGAGCGTGAGCTCCTTGACGACGGCGAGGACCATGACGAACATCTCGGGGTCGTCGGCACTGACGACGAAGGCGTTCGCGTCCACCCGGTGGAACCGGCCTGGGCCGGGCACCTGGTCCGGGGTCGGGACGACGCCGATGGCGGCCTGCGCCCGGCGTATCCGCATGGCCTCGCCGAGTTCTTCGCGGTGCTGGCGCGCCGTGAGTGCCTTCGCCCTCCGCTTCGCCTCGATGGCGATGGTGGGCTGGTGCGCTCCTGGCGTGTTCAGCCTGATGACGACGTCGCCGGTCTTGCGGCTCGTGCCGGGAGCGGGCTGGGTGCCCACATGCTCGACACTGTCGCCGCTCCCGACCGACCAGTTCCCGACGATCTCGGCGATGGTCTCCTCGAACTCCTTGCCTCGGGCGCTGGACTTGTCCCGCGCCGCGGCCTGGGCCTGCCCGGCCTGCACCAGGGCCCGCACCGCGGCGAGTCCTTCGGCCAGCTCACGCCGGGTGTTCTCGACGGTCGTGGTGATCGTCGTGTTGAGATCCCTCTGCAGCGCCGCGATCGGCGAGTTGGGGTTCTCGGTGCTGATGACGCTCCGCACCTCGGCGGTGTGCGCGCCGACGACGCGCGCGAGTTGAGCTTGCGCGTCGTTGAGCGCGGACGTGGCCGCCTGCCGCACCACCTCCTGCACGTTGCGGCTGCCGCCGGCGAGTGCGGTGGTCAGGCCCTGCTCGATGCGGGTCGGAAGTGCTGCCAGAGTCTCGGCAGCGGCTTGGCGGGTGGCCGCCTCGGTGGCGTCGATCCGCCCGATGAGCGAGTCGAGTTGTGCGGTCGCACTCACCGCCCGGGCGTGCATGGCCTCCTCGAAGCCCGTGAGGGCTCGGGTCATCGCCGCCGAGGCGTTGCCGGCGCCACCCTGGAGGCTGGTGGCGATCATGCCGACGGTGACGGCGGTGGCGACAGTGCTGATGAGCCCGGCGGGGCCGTGCTCGTCAACCTCGCGGCGGGCGAGCGCGACCGTCTCGGGGTGGGTGATCCGCAGGTGGATCTCCAGGGCGTCACCGATGACGGTGACCCGGTCGGAGCCGGTGCGCTGGGCGGGGATGACGCTCATCGCCGGGCCTCCTCGACCAGCTGCGCGACAGAGATCGGCAGACCGCCTGCGAGGCGACGGCAGATGATGCAGGCCGTGGCCGGCGTTGCCGGGTCGGCGTGGTCCAGTTCCAGCATCAACTGCTGGAGCGGGCCCTCGAGCCGCACCCACTCACGGGGGTGCCGTTCGCGGAGCGCGGCCTCGATGCCGGCCAGCGCATCGCTCAGCACGATCTCGTCGTCGAGGCCGGGATGCCCGCAGGCGTGGATGTACCGGGCGGCGATTCGCTGCCAGCTGGCGAGCAGTCTCCGCAGGTCGCGGTCGCGGTGTGCCGCCTCGGCGGCGACCTCGGGCGACATGGGGAGCACTCGGATGGGTTGTGACACGGGACCCTCCAGAGGGGTCGCCGCGGCGCACGGGGACATCCCCCGCGCAGGTCCCGCGGGGGTGGTTGTGTCCACCGCCCCTGACCGTTCGCGGCGATGTCTCCGGGGCAAGGTGCCCGTGTGAAATCCGGTCGAAGTGTCGCAACGTCCGAGAGGCGACACCGCCGGCGCCGTCCGGACAGCGACACAAAACCTCCAGATCGCGACAGTGGCCCTCCGAGCGGTCCGAGCGCCGTCGTTCCGTCTCGTACCGTGGTGACGTGGCTAACAACGAGCTGGTGCTGCTCGACCAGGTGCTGAAGGACCGCCAGGCCGAGCGGACGACCCCGCTGCCCGACGACAAGGCCTTCGAGCTGTTCGCCTGCGAGCAGGCGCTGCGTGACCACGAGCTGTCAGAAGACGAGGTCGCCGACGGTGTCGTGGGCGGCGGCAACGACGGCGGACTGGACGGCGTCTACGTGTTCCTCAACGGGGTGCTGCTGAACGAGGACAGCGAGGTCTTCGACGAGGAGTTCCAGGCGAACAGGATGCCGACGGGTTCCCTGCTCGAGGTGCGGCTGGTGCAGGCGAAGCGGGAGACCTCGTTCTCCGAGACGGCCATCGAGAAGGTCGCGGACTCCACCCGTCGTCTCCTGCGTCTCGCAGAAGACGACGGGGAACTGTCCCAGCTCTACGTGCAGCAGATCGTCACCCGCACCGGCTTCTTCCGGACCGCGCTCCGCAAGCTGGCGGCGCGACACCCCCAGGTGCTCATCCACTTCGTCTACGCGACGAAGGGCGACGTGGCCGAGGTGAACACGAAGGTCCACATCAAGGCGAAGGGCCTTGAGCGGCAGTTCGAGGAGGTCATGCCCGGCGCCGGCGGCAAGACCGAGTTCCTCGGGGCCACCGAGCTGTGGAAGCGCTGCAACGCCCACCCCAGCTACACGATGCAGCTGACGTACCAGGAGCACGCCACCAGCGGCACCAGCGGCACCAGCCACGCCGCTCTCGTAACCCTGCGCGACTACCTCAAGTTCCTGACCGACGAGCAGGGCGATCTGCGCCGACACATCTTCGACTGGAACGTCCGCGACTACCAGGGGAACGTCGAGGTGAACACCGAGATCGAGGAGTCACTCAAGGACCCGGCCGGCCCGGAGTTCTGGTGGCTGAACAACGGTGTCACCGTCGTTTGCTCGAAGGCGTCGGTCATCGGGAAGACCTACTCGCTCGACGACGTGCAGGTGGTCAACGGCCTGCAGACCTCCCACACCATCTACAACGTCCTGCACGACGCCCCCGACGACCACCCGGCACTCAGCCGGTCCGTGCTCGTGCGCATCTTGGTCACCGGCGACGACGCGTCCACCCGGGACCGGGTCATCCGCGCCACCAACCGCCAGACCTCCGTGGGCGTCGCCTCGCTGCGGGCGACCGACGACATCCAGCGCAACATCGAGGCGTACTTCTCCAGCCAGGGCTGGTACTACGACCGTCGGAAGAACTACTACCGCAACAGCGGGAAGAGCCCGGAGCGCATCGTCGGCATCCCCCTGCTCGCGCAGGCGGTCATGGCGATGGGCCTGAGTCGGCCGGACAACTCCCGGGCGCGGCCCTCCAGCCTGCTGAAGCGCGACGACGAGTACGAGAAGATCTTCTCGGCCGACATCCCCGTGGAGATCTACCTGTGGCTGGCCCAGTCGCAGAGGGCGGTTGACGCCTTCCTCCTGTCCGAGGGTGCCCAGGCGACGGCGCAGGAGCGCACAAATCTCAAGTTCCACCTGTCGATGGTGGCCGCCGCGCGCCTCGTGGGGTCCCGGGTGTACGCCCCGGGCCAGCTGCGGCCGATCGTCAACGCGGGGACGCCCATCGCGGCCGCCGACCTGCCGGACTGCTGGGCCGTCGTCCGGGAGAGCTTCACCAAGCGGGTGAGCGACTCGGGAGACGCCTCGGACAAGGTCGCGAAGGGGCCGGAGTTCGTCGACTTCTTGCTCGACCGGGCGCTGCCGGCGGAGAACGCCTGACGGGCTCCGGAGCGTGCCGCAGAGCGGCGCGTCCCCGCTGTCACGGAGCCCGCCCCAGCTGACGAGCGGCGGGCGCCCAGCCATTCCAGATGACCGCCTACGACCCGGAGCTGTCCAGAAGTTCGTCGCCTCCGAACTCCGCGGCCTCCTTGCTCGACGGCTCGTCCACGGGCTCGACGCCGTCCTGGGACGACAACGCGGTGCTCACGAGCGCAGGGCGCCGCTCGTCCGGCAGCTCCGCGACCTCGCGCATCTTGGGGGGAGCCGCAGTCCAGGCCTTGAGGTGCTGCAGCACCTCGCCGTAGAAGGAGTCCACCGCGTCGAGGACCGAGTCGATCGCTCCACCGCGGCCCCGGCCACGCTTCGTGCCGAGCGGCGCTGACAGGGCGATCCGGAAGGCGCGGATGTCCTTCTTCGGGTCCTGGATCAGGACGGCGGCGTCGTCACGCACCTCCTTGAGTAGGCTCGCCGTGCTGGCGCCGCGGGTGAAGGCGGCGAACGCCTCGACGCGCAGCGACTCGGGCGCGTTCTTGAGCTGGCGCACCAGCCAGTTCACGCGCGTCGCCGGGCGGCCCACCTTCGGGGCATCTACCTCGACCATGCACGTCACCCGGTTCGAGCGCAGGTCGAGCTCGATCTGCAGCGGCGCGACCGCGTTGGGGATGCGGATGGCTCCGGACACCCGGCCCTCGCCGACGAGGGTGGCCACGAGAGCGGCGGAGCGCTGCGCCGGCTCCGCGATCTCCTTCCGGCTCAAGGCGGGGACGACCTCCGTCCCGAGCGTGCGGCCGAGCCGGAGCGACACGTACCGCAGTAGCGCATCGAAGCGCGCGGCGACGTCGGCCGCGCCCTTGTCCGAGGCGCGCAGGGTGCCGGCGCCGACCGCGTCGCGCACAGCGACCCAGGACGGTCCCATGTCCTCGAACTCCAGGGCGCCGGAGCGCGGGTGTTCGAGATAGC
>JAODNJ010000148.1 GCA_025465155.1 Frankiales bacterium | reverse complement strand
CCGGCCGGGCCACGCCGCGGCGTCGGCGCGTTGCTCGTCGATGGCGGTGCGGAGCCTCTCGACCCGGCCGTCCAGACCTGCCAGCTGCCCACGCAGCGCCGCCAGCCGGTCGACCTCGGGCAGCAGGGTCCGCGCGGCGCTCACGTCCTCACGGAGCTCGCGGGCCACCGCGGCGCCCGCCGGCCGGCCGCCGCCGACGGCGGTCCACCGCTCCCGCGCCGAGTCGAGGGCGCGCTCGGAGGTGTCCGCCTCCCGCACCGCGGTCTGCGCGGCCTCCAGGACGTCGCGCAGCGGTTCGGCCCGCCGGCCGCGGTCCCGCTCGGCCCGGAGCGGCTCGAGCCCCGGGCCGGCGTCGAGCAGCCGCCGGAGGTCGCGCTGGGCCCGTGCCCGACGCTCGTGCCGCTCGGCCAGGGCAGTCGCGGCGGCGAGCTCGGCACCGATCCTGGCCACGTCCCCGCCGCGTTCCTGGGCCACTGCACCGGCCCGCGCCACCCGTTCCCGCGCCGTGGCCCGCACGGCGTCGACCCACTCGGAGACCCGTGCACCGGGCGCGGCCCCCACCAGCTCCGGAGCGAGGCTCTCGGGGATGTCCGCATCCGCCGTCTGTGCCACGCGCGCCAGCAGCTGACCGATCCGCCCGGTGGCGATCTGCAGCCGTTCCCGGGCCGCGGCCCGCTCGGCGGCCAGCCATTCCTCGGCCTGCGCGAACCGGCCGACGTCGAACAGGGTGCGCAGCAGCCGGGCCCGGTCCTCCGGCTCGGCGCGCAGGAAGCGGGCGAAGTCGCCCTGCGGCAGCAGCACCACCTGGCAGAACTGCTCGGCGGACAGGCCCATCCGCCGGCGCAGGTGCTCGGAGCCCTCGTCGATGCGCGTACTGACCGGCGTCCACGTGGCGCCGTCCCACCGCTGGACCGTGAGGCTCGCCTGCTCGGTGGTCCACCCGGTGCCACGACGCTTCGGCCGCTGCTGCTCGGGACTGCGGACCAGTCTCAGCCGTTCGGCCCCGAGGGTGAGCTCGCAGCGGACCTCGGTGCGGGTGGCGGCGCCGGCGTGGTCGCTCCGGAGCCGCTTCTCCTCCCCGCGAGCCCCCGGCACCGTGCCGTAGAGGGCGTAGACGACGGCGTCCAGGAGCGTGGTCTTCCCGGCGCCGGTGGGACCCCACAGCAGGAACAGCCCGTCGCGGCCCACCTCGTCGAAGTCGACCTCGGCGGTGTCGGCGAAGGGTCCGAAGGCCGTGAGCGCCAGGCGGTGCAGCCTCACCGGCCCACCTCCTCGGCCGCGGCCGCCACGAGCGCCCGGTGCAGCAGGGCCCGTTCGGCATCGCTGGCGGCCACGCCCCGGACGTGCGTGACGAACTCGGCGGCGACGTCGAGGTCACCGCGCCCGCGCAGCCGTTCGCGGTAGCTGCCCTCGGCGCCGGTCGTGCCGGCACCACCCCACTCCAGGTGCACGCAGCGGGGGAACCGGGTCTGCAGCCGGCGCATGGCGTCGACCGGCCGCACCGCATCGGCGAGCCGCGCCGAGACGAAGTGGTCCTCGGCCGCCGCGTGTGCGGGGTCCGCGAGCAGTTCCCCGAGGGTCCCGGTGAGCACGGACAGCTGCCGGGGCGCCGGAAGGGGGACGGCGCGCACGTCGCTGAGGCCACCGGGGCCGAGGTCGACCAGCCAGGCGAGCTTGTCGTGCCCCGCCTCGCCGAAGGAGTAGGGGAGCGGGGAGCCGCTGTAGCGCAGTCGGGGGGCGAGGGTCTGCGGCCGGTGCAGGTGCCCGAGGGCCACGTAGTCGACGCCGTCGAACACCGACATCGGCACCAGGTCGACGCCGCCCACGCAGATGTCACGTTCGCTCTCGCTGGCAACCGCCCCGCCCACGAAGGCGTGCGCCAGGACGACCGAACGCACGCCCGGCCGCAGGAACAGGTCGGCGCGGACGCGGTCCATCGCCGCCCGGAGGACCGCCTCGTGGCTGCGCCCCCCGTCGAGGCGCAGCTCGAACCGGGCGACGTCGGGCTCGAGGTAGGGCAGGCCGTAGACGGCGACGTCGCCGTGCTCGTCGGCCAGCAGCACGGGCTCGTCGAGCGTGGCGGTGTCGGTGCGCAGGTGCACCCCGGCCGCGGCCAGCAGGCCGGAAGCGAACCCGAGCCTGCGCGCGCTGTCGTGGTTGCCGGACGTCAGGACGACGGCGGCGCCCGCGGCCGTCAGCCGATGGAGCGCCCGGTCGAGCACCGCGGTGGCGTCGGCCGAGGGCACCGCCCGGTCGTAGACGTCGCCCGCCACGACGACGGCGTCGACCGACTCCGCGGCCACCACGTCGGCCAGCCGGCCGAGGACCGCCTCCTGCTCGGTGAGCAGGTCGGTGCCGTGCAGGGACCTCCCGATGTGCCAGTCGGAGGTGTGCAGCAGCCGCATGCCGCGGAACGTAAGCGGGGCTGCCGACAGAACCGCCCAGGCGCGCCGTGACGGAACGGTCACACAGCGGGCGCGTCAGGGCCCGTCGGTCCACCGGCCGTCGTAGCGGGTCGTGTGGTGGGGATCCCCGTACCCCTCGTCGCCACGGTCGTCGGCGTACTCGCCGACATAGCTCGCGTTCTCCCGCGCCCGCCGGTCGGCGTCCTCCTCGATCATGTGGTTGAGCAGCTGCTGGACACCGTCGCTGTCAGGGATGTGCCGCAGCACCGTGGCGCCGCCCTCGCCGGCCGACTCGATCGTCAAGGTGCCGGAGTTGACGATCCGTTCCCAGAGCGTCTGCCGGTAGGCGACGTCGGTGATCCGTGCCAGCCCGATGTCGTGGCCGTGGCGGGCGAGGATCCCCTCGCGGAACAGCACCCGGTGGGTGGTGATCACGTAGTGGGTGCTGCGGCGACGCAGGAGCGGCGCCAGGACGACCACGAGCAGCAGCAGGACCGCCGACGCGACGATCAGCAGCCGGAAGAGGCCCTGCTGCCGGCCGGCCGGAACGGCGGCCGCACCGAAGGACGCCGCGCCCACGATCAGGAGCAGCCACACGAGAGGCCAGAAGACCGTCAGCCAGTGCGGGTGCAGGTGCTGTACGACCTCTTCGTCCTCGGCGAGCACCTTGTCCGGATAGGCCACGGGGCCAGGATGACCCACCGCGGGGACGGCGTCACCTGTCGCGGCGCTCCCGGGACCGTGTCGCGGCGGCGGCCCTCAGTCAGCCGTGACGACACGGGCGGCGGCGCGCTGCCGACGGGCCCACCGCCCCGGGCCACGGGAGCGCAGGGCGAGGCGGGCCGGCTCCTCGAGGAGGCGATAGGTGAGGTGCGCCAGCAGGAGCGCCGCGAGAAGGGCGCCGGGGACGACGACGGCGTAGAGCCGGCCGCCCGGTGCGAGGACCGGGAAGCGCGCCATCGCCGTCCACAGGACCTCGAACACCGGGACGTGGACCAGGTAGAGGCTGTAGGAGATCCGGCCGCCGTGCACGGCCGGACGGGTGGCGAGCAGCCGGCTGGGGCCCCGGGACGACAGCGCCAGGGCGCCCACGAGGAGGGGGAAGAGCAGCACGACGACGCCGCCGTACTCCCCTGGGGGGTTCCTCTGGGCGCTCGCCCAGAGCACCGCCAGGACGGCGACCACGCACAGGCCGGCCACCACGGCGGCGCCCCGCGCCACCCGCCGGGTCGGTGTCACCCGGCGCACGGCCACGCAGGTGAGCGCGCCGGCCAGGAAGCCGGCGGCGATGCGGAGCAGCCAGCTCCACGGGTGGTACGGGTTCCCCGTGGTCCAGCAGATCCACGCGAACGGGACCATGCACGCCACCGCCAGCGCGCCGGCGAGCGCGGGATGCGCCCGCCGAACCCGCCACAGGAGCAGGGCCAGGGCCGGGAAGCAGACGTAGGCCAGCCACTCGGCGCTGATCGACCAGGCCGGTCCCACCCACGAGGAACCGTCGAAGAAGGGCCGGTGCCACAGCTGGACCATCGTCAGCTGCTCGAGGTAGTGCCAGACGTCGACCACCGGCTGGACGGACTGGTAGGCCACCGGCGCCCCGGGTGGGACATGCGCCGCCTTGAACAGGAGCCAACCGCCGAAGAGGGTGGTGACGGTCGCGTACACCGGCCAGACACGGCAGATCCGGGTCCACCAGAAGCCCACGGTGAGCCGGCCGGTCGCGCGGGGTCCCATCGTGTCCAGGTATGTCAGCGTGATGACGAAGCCGGACAGCACGTAGAACAGGTCGACGCCGAGGGCCCCCGTGCTGACGAACGGCCGGAAGGGCCGCCAGAACCACTCGGTGGCCAGCGCGGGGGTGAACCCGAAGTGGAACACCACCACCCACAATGCGGCGAAGATCCGCAGGCCGGTCAGCGCACGGATCTCGCCGGTGCGGGCCGGTGGGGCCTCGCTGGCTGAGGTCACGGTCGGGTCCTCGGGTCGGGCGGGCCCCCGGAAGGGCGCTGGTCGGGGACCAGGTTAGGTGGCGGCGGGACGGCGGACGTGCCGGACGTCACCCGAGGCCAGCTCCACGCTTCCCTCGGGGGTGCGGACGACCAGCCGGCCGTCCCAGTCCACCGCCTCCGCGCGCCCCTCGAGGGTCGAGCCGTCCGGCATGGTCACCTCCACGTCGGCGCCCACCGTGCCGGACCACGCCAGGTAGTCCGACGCCAGCCCGGAGGCGACGGGGTCACCGAGGTGCCGCACCCAGGCGGCGTACCGGCGCTCGAAGGCGCGGAGGAACGCCAGCAGCACCGGCGCCCGGTCCACCGGGGCGCCGAGCACCTGCGTCAGCGACGTGCCGGTCGGGGGCAGCTCCTCGGCCCGCGCGGAGACGTTCACCCCGATCCCTACGACGACGGCGCGGCCGGACACCTCGGCGAGGATGCCGGCCAGCTTGCGGCCGTCCAGGGCGAGCAGGTCGTTGGGCCACTTGAGCGACGTCCGGACGCCGGTCACCGCACCGACCGCCTCCGCCAGGGCGACTCCGGTCAGCAGCGGCAGCCACCCGCGGCGGGCGGCCGGGACGTCGGGACGGACCAGGAAGGACACCGTGATCCCGGCGCGGGGCGGTGAGGTCCACACCCGGTCCAGCCGGCCGCGGCCGGCGCCCTGGTGCTCGGCGACCAGGACCGTGCCGTCGGGCGCGTCGTCGGCCGCGGCCGTCAGCAGCGCGGCGTTGGTGGAGCCGATCTCCTCGACCACCTCGAGCCGGCGCCAGAGGCCGCTGTCCCGGATGAGGGCGGCCGCCAGGCCCGCCTCGTCGAGGGCGGGGCGGTCGAGATCCGACCATCGGGAGAACGGCGTGTCGGCCACTCCCTTACGCTACGGCCCGTGACCGCGGCCGAACTCCAGAACGCGGGGGAGAACGTCCCCGACGACGTCGACATCCACACCACCGCCGGCAAGCTGGCCGATTTCGAGCGCCGGGTGCAGGAGGCGACGCACGCAGGATCCGAACGGGCGGTCGAGCGGCAGCACGCCGCGGGCAAGATGACGGCCCGCGAGCGGCTCGAGGCGCTGCTGGACGAGGGCTCGTTCACCGAGTTCGACGAGTTCGCCCGCCACCGGTCCACGAACTTCGGGATGGAGGAGAAGCGCCCGTTCGGCGACGGCGTCGTCACCGGGTACGGCACCGTCGACGGCCGGCCGGTCGCCGTCTTCTCCCAGGACGTGACCGTGTTCGGGGGCAGTCTCGGCGAGGTCTACGGCGAGAAGATCGTCAAGGTCCTCGACTTCGCCGTGAAGAACGGCTGCCCCGTCGTCGGCATCAACGAGGGCGGCGGCGCGCGCATCCAGGAGGGCGTGGTCTCCCTCGGCCTGTACGGCGAGATCTTCCGCCGCAACGTGCTGGCCTCCGGGGTGATCCCGCAGATCTCACTGGTCATGGGGCCGGCCGCCGGCGGTCACGTCTACTCCCCCGCCCTCACCGACTTCGTGGTCATGGTCGATCAGACCAGCCAGATGTTCATCACCGGCCCCGACGTCGTGAAGACCGTCACCGGGGAGGACGTCACGCTCGAGGAACTCGGCGGCGCGCGTACGCACAACACGAAGTCCGGGGTCGCCCACTACCTCGCCGAGGACGAGAACGACGCCCTCGACTACGTGAAGGCGCTGCTCTCCTACCTCCCGAGCAACAACCTCGACCCCCTGCCCGCCATCGAGGTCACCCCGGTCGGGACCACCCTGCCGGACGCGCTGACCGACGAGGACCGGGAGCTCGACACCTTCATCCCCGACTCGGCGAACTCGCCCTACGACATGCACACCGTGATCGAGCACGTGCTCGACGACGGCGAGTTCCTCGAGGTGCAGCCGCTGTTCGCCCCGAACATCCTCATCGGCTTCGGCCGGGTGGAGGGGCGCCCGGTCGGCGTCGTGGCCAACCAGCCCACCCAGTTCGCGGGCACCCTCGACATCGACGCGAGCGAGAAGGCCGCCCGGTTCGTGCGCACGTGCGACGCGTTCAACGTCCCGGTGCTGACCTTCGTCGACGTGCCTGGCTTCCTCCCGGGGACGTCGCAGGAGTGGGAGGGGATCATCCGGCGCGGCGCGAAGCTGATCTACGCCTACGCCGAGGCCACCGTCCCCAAGGTCACGGTGATCACCCGCAAGGCGTACGGCGGCGCCTACGACGTCATGGGCTCCAAGCACCTCGGCGCCGACGTCAACCTCGCCTGGCCGACGGCGCAGATCGCCGTCGTGGGCGCGCAGGGAGCAGTCGGCATCCTGTACCGCAAGGAGATCGCCGCGGCCGACGACCCCGACGCCCGCCGCGCCGAGCTCATCGCCGAGTACGAGGACACGCTGGCCAACCCCTACGTCGCCGCCGACCGCGGGTTCGTCGACGCGGTGATCCCGCCGTCGTACACCCGGGTGCAGGTCACCAAGGCGCTGCGGGTCCTGGCCAACAAGCGCGAGACCCTGCCCCCGAAGAAGCACGGGAACATCCCGCTCTGATGACCGTGTCCGACGATCCCGCGCAGGACCAGCCGCAGCGCCCGCTGCTCCGCGTGGTGGGCGGGGAGCCCACCGCGGAGGAACTGGCAGCCCTCACCGTCGTCATCGCCGCGCTGTCCCAGGGCCGCGCACGCCGCCGGCCCACGCCGGTCGGCGCCTGGGCCTCCTACGCCGACGCGCACCGCAGGCCGCTGCAGGCCGGCCCGGGCGGCTGGCGGGCGGCCGGGAGGTTCGCGTGACCGAGAACCGCCGGCTGGTGCTCGCCAGCGCCTCACCGGCCCGGCTGGCCCTGCTCCGGCAGGCCGGGCTGGCCCCCGACGTCGTGGTCAGCAACGTCGACGAGTCGAGCATCTCGGCGCCGCGGGTGGCCGAGCAGGTCGCCCTGCTGGCCTGCGCCAAGGCCCTGGCCGTCGCCAGGCGGGAGACCGACGCGCTCGTGATCGGCGCCGACTCGCTCCTGGAGTACCGCGGCCGCGCCATGGGCAAGCCGGCCGACCTCGCCGACGCCCGCGATCGGTGGCAGCACATCGCCGGGAACAGCGGGGTGCTGCACACCGGGCAGGCGCTGCTGGACGTCCGGGACGGCGAGGTGGTCAGCCGGGACGTCGCCGTCGTCTCCACCGTCGTGCACTTCGCGACACTCACCGTCGAGGAACGCGAGGCGTACCTCGCCACCGGCGAGCCGCTCCAGGTTGCCGGTGCGTTCACCCTCGACGGCCTGGGCGCGCCGTTCGTGCGACGGGTGGAGGGCGATCCGGCCGCCGTCGTCGGGTTGTCGCTGGCGACGCTGCGCACCCAGCTGGCCGGGCGCGGGATCA
>JAODNJ010000115.1 GCA_025465155.1 Frankiales bacterium | reverse complement strand
TCTGCATCTTCCCCCGCGCGCGCACGATCTCCAGGACGGCCGTCCGGACGGCGTCGCCGTCGCCGCCGCAGGACTCGGACAGTTGCCGGAACGAGGCGGCGTCGAGATTGAGCCGCTCGACCGCGATCAGCACCTCGTCGGCGCCCACGGCCGGATCGGGGTTCAGCCGGAGGGCGGCCTGCGGCAGGACGCCGGACGGTTCGAGTACGCGGTGCAGCCCCAGGGCGCGCCCCGCCGTCGTATCCACGCCGCTATCCTCCTCACTCCCGGTGCAGGAGAACCTATCGTGTCACCGCTGAACAACCGTAAGACTTCCCGTAGAGTGCCTCGGGCTGGGTAGAATCCGCCGACCTGGAGGCAGCCGTGCTCGAGCAGCCGTACGAGTACGTCGCCCGGGAGCCGGTCGAGCCGGACTGGCGCCGCCTGCCCGGCTTCGCCCGGGTGACCGAGGAGGAGTGGCGCAGCGCCCAATGGCAGCGGGCGCACTGCGTGAAGAGTGTCCGCCAGCTCCGGGGCGTGTACGGGGATCTGCTCGACGGATCGTTCTACGCCGACGCCGAGGCCGACCAGGCCGGCCGCGCCACGATGTCACTGCTGCTGCCGCCGCAGATGCTGAACACGATGGTGCCGGGCGAGGTGCCCTCGACCGCGACCATGCTCGCCGATCCGGTGCGCCGCTACATGCTCCCGGTGACCTCCGACCGGCTGCCGGGGGCTGCGGCGAGCCACCCCTACGCCGCCCGCGACTCGTTGCACGAGCACGAGATGTGGGCGGTCGAGGGGCTGACCCACCGCTATCCGACCAAGGTGCTGGCCGAGCTGCTCTCGACCTGCCCGCAGTACTGCGGTCACTGCACCCGGATGGACCTGGTGGGAAACTCGACCCCTGCCGTGCCGAAGCTGAAGTTCGAGCTGAAGCCGGTCGACCGGCAGGCGGCGATGCTCACCTATCTGCGCGCCACGCCGGGCGTCCGCGACGTCGTCGTCTCGGGTGGGGACGTCGCCAATCTGCCGTTCAAGAACCTGGAGGCGTTCGTCTCCGGGCTCCTGGAGATCGAGTCGATCCGCGACATCCGGCTGGCGTCGAAGGCCCTGATGGGTCTGCCCCAGCACTGGCTGCAGGACGACGTCGTGGCGGGGATGACGCGGCTGGCGACGACGGCGCGGGAGCGTGGGGTGTCGCTCGCCCTGCACACCCACGTCAACGCGGCTGCGCAGGTCACTCCTCTGGTGGCCGAGGCGGCGCGGGCCATGCTCGCGGCGGGCGTCCGCGACGTCCGCAACCAGGGCGTGCTGCTCCGCGGGGTCAACGCGACCGCGGGGCAGCTGCTCGACCTCTGCTTCGCCCTCCTCGACGGCGCCGGCATCACGCCCTACTACTTCTACATGTGCGACATGATCCCCAGCGCCGAGCACTGGCGGGTCTCGCTGGCCCGGGCGCAGACACTGCAGCACGACATCATGGGCTACCTGCCGGGCTTCGCGACGCCGCGGATCGTCTGCGACGTCCCGTACGTCGGCAAGCGGTGGGTGCACCAGGTCGCCGAGTACGACCGCGAGCGCGGCATCAGCTACTGGACGAAGAACTACCGCACCGGCATCGAGCGTGGCGACGACGCCGCCCTCGACCGGCGCTACTCGTACTACGACCCGATCGCGACGCTGCCGGAGAGCGGTCGGCGGTGGTGGGGGGAGCGGGCGGTGGATCCGGTCGCGGCCGAGGTGGCGGCGGCGTCCTCGCGCACGGCCTCGGCCGCCGACCTCGTGGGCTGACCGTCGCGGGCCCCCGGGTGGCCGTGGAGGGCCGCGCCCGGTAGGCAAGGGAGATGGCACCGGGGGACGGCGAGCTGCTGCGCACCGAGCGGTTCCGGCTGCGTCCCTGGACCACCTCGCCGTCCGACGTGGCCCGGCTCGCCGACATCTACGGCCGCGACGAGGTCACCCGCTGGATCGGCGGGGCTCCTTCGATTCCGCCCGGGGACCTGCCTGCGCGCTGGGCCGCGGTGCACGAGCGGGACGACCGTTTCGGGTGCTGGGCGATCGAGCTGCTCGACGGCACGGTCGCCGGGACGGTGCTGTTCAAGCCCCTCCCCAACGGGGTGGGCGAGGTCGAGGTCGGCTGGCACCTGCACCCGCACTGCTGGGGCCACGGGTACGCCACCGAGTCCGCCCGGGCGGTCATCGAACGGGGCTTCGATGCCGGGCTGCCGGAGGTCTACGCCGTCGTCCGTCCGGGCAATGAAGCATCGATGGCGGTCTGCCGGCGGCTGGGCATGCAGCGGCTGGGCCGGATGACCCGCTGGTACGACGTCGAGCTGGAGGCGTTCCGATTGATGGCGCCGGCCATCGTGGTGTGACCGGCGTGGACTGACCGGACGGGGACCGCGTGGGTCCCTGCCGGAACGAGGGAGCGCGCGGTGGACTGGCTCTCCGAGCCGGGGTACTGGGCCGGCCGGCTGGTGTTCACCCGCGGCCTCGCGCTGATCTACCTGGTCGCCTTCGTGTCGTCACTGCGGCAGTTCCGGCCCCTGATCGCCACCTCCGGCATGCTGCCGGTCTCCCGTTTCCTGGCTCGGACGCCGTTCCGCCGCTCCCCCAGCCTGTTCCACCTGCACTGGTCGGACCGCTTCTTCGCGGCCTGCTGCTGGGCCGGGGTGCTGCTGTCGGCGGCGGCGCTGGTCGGGCTGGTGGACCGGGTGCCGCTCTGGGCCTGGATGGCGGTCTGGGCGGTGCTCTGGGCGCTGTACCTGTCCATCGTCAACGTGGGGCAGGTCTGGTACGGCTTCGGCTGGGAGTCGCTGCTGCTCGAGGCGGGGTTCCTGGCGATCTTCCTGGGGCCGGCGTCGGTGGCCCCGCCGACGCTGGTGCTCTGGCTGCTGCTCTGGTTGCTGTTCAGGCTGGAGTTCGGAGCCGGGCTGATCAAGATTCGCGGTGACCCGTGCTGGCGGGATCTGACCTGCCTGCGCTACCACCACGAGACGCAGCCGATGCCCAATCCGCTGAGCTGGTGGTTCCACCACCTCAGCCCGCGGTTGCACACCGTCGAGGCGCTGGCCAACCACGCCATGCAGCTGATCGTGATCTGGGGGGTGTTCGCGCCGCAGCCCGTGGCGACGGTCGCCGCGCTGGCCGTCGTGGTCACCCAGGGCTACCTGATCATCAGCGGCAACTTCGCCTGGCTGAACTGGCTGACCCTCGTGCTTGCGACGTCGGCGATCGACGGCCGGGTCTGGCATGCGGTCCTGCGGATCTCTCCACCGGGGCACCTCGCGACGCCGACCTGGTTCGCCGTGCTGGTCGTCGTGGTGAGCGCGGGCCTGCTCGCGCTGAGCTGGCGGCCGGCCCGCAACCTGGTCTCGCGCCGGCAGAAGATGAACGCGAGCTTCGACCCACTGCACCTGGTGAACAGCTACGGCGCCTTCGGATCGGTGACACGGACGCGCGACGAGGTCGTCGTCGAGGGCACCGACGACCCGCACCCCACGCCCGAGACCGTCTGGGAGGAGTACGAGTTCCGCGGCAAGCCCGGCGACGTGCGCCGGCGGCCGCCGCAGGTGGCGCCCTACCACCTCCGGCTGGACTGGCTGATGTGGTTCGTCGGCATCGACCCGGGCTACGGCAACCGCTGGCTGCCGGCCTTCCTGCGGCTGCTCCTCGAGGGTGATCCGGCGACTCTGGCTCTCCTCCGGCATTCGCCGTTCCCGCCGGACGCCCCGCCGGCGTTCGTGCGGGTCTCCCTGTACCGCTACCGGTTCACCACGCGGGAGGAACGGCGCGAGACAGGCGCATGGTGGTCACGCACACCGGAAGGGGTGCTGATCAGCCCGGTGTCCTCGGCCGACCTGCGGTCACCCGCGCGCTGAAGCGCCGCCTGGGCGCGGGCCTGCGTGCGTCGGCTCACCAGCGACCGGAGGCGGCGCAGCCGGCTGGGCCGGGCGCTCGCGCTGCGCCGGCCGGCGGCGTGGACGGCGTCCTTCTCGGCCGCCTCCTCCGGCGTGGGTGCGGTGCCGCCGAGATGGGCGGGCAGCCACCAGCGGTCCTGCGGGCCGGCCGGCTGCTCGGGGTAGGTGCGCTGGGCCTCGTCGAGCAGCGCCTCCATCGCGGTCCTCGTGCGGCGCAGCACCGACTGCACCCGCTCCCCCGGTTCCGGCACGAGCGGCTCGCCCACGATGACCGTGACCGGTACCCGGCGGCGTAGGTCGATCGGGTGATCCTTGGTCGCCACCCGGTGCCCACCCCAGACCGCGGCCGGGAGGATCGGGACGCCGGCGTCCACGGCCATCCGCGCGGCGCCCGCCTTGAGCTCCTTCACGGTGAAGCTGCTGCTGATCGTGGCCTCGGGGAAGACCCCCACCACCTCGCCGTCCTTGAGTGCCCGGATCGCCGCCTCGAACGCCGCGGCTCCAGCCGCCCGGTCGACCGGGATGTGCCGCATCGCGCGCATGAAGGGGCCCGCGAACCAGTGCCCGAAGACACCGGACTTGGCCATGAACCGCACCATCCGGTGCTGCGGCAGGGCGGCCAGCCCCAGGAACGTGAAGTCGAAGTAGCTGACGTGGTTGCTGCAGATCACCGCGCCCCCGGTGGCCGGCACGTGCTCGGCACCGCGGACGTCGAACCGGAAGCCGAAGAGCCGGAAGACGATCAGCGCCACCCGGATGACCACGCGGTAGGGGAGGTCGCGCCTGTCCGGTGACCGGCCGAACAGACCCGGTCGGACGACGTCACGCCAGCGGGCCGTGTACATGCCCGGACCTTAACGGCCATGGATGTGCAGCGCCTGAGAAGATCGCGCGACCGCTATCCCTCCGGGTCGCCTGGCTTCCCCGCGGTGTGCGCCACGGCTACCCGCACCACGGCGGCGAGGTCGCCGGTCCGCCGGTGTACGGCCCGTTGCAGCTGCGCCCCGGTGCCCCGCCGGAGGATCTCGGCCACGCCGGAGCTCACCCGCTGCTCGTCCCCGCCGTCGGCCAGGGCGGCCCGGACGGTGCCGAGCAGCGCCTCCACGACGGCCGCCGCGGGCGCCGGCCGCCCGGTGAGCGGATGCACCAGCTGACCGGTGGTTCCGGTGCGGCCTGCACGCCAGGCGGCCAGGCGGAGGATCTCGGGACGCACGGTCGGGGCGGGGCGACCGGCACGGGCGTCGCGGGCCGCCGTGTCCACGAGCCCGCGGACGAGACCGGTGAGAGTGACGGCGTCGTCGACCCGCAGGCAGACGTCGGCGACGCGGACCTCGACGGTCGGCCAGTTCGCCGACAACCGTGCGTCGAAATAGACCATGCCCGGGTCGAGGACCGTTCCCGTGGCGACGGCGTCGTCGATGAGGCGGTGGTACTCCGCGGCGTCGGCGAACGCCCCGGTCGGGCCGGCCGAGGGCCACCGCGCCCAGGCCTGCGACCGGAAGCTGGCATATCCGGTGTCGCGGCCCTGCCAGAAGGGCGAGTTCGCCGACAGCGCGGTGAGGATCGGCAGCCACGGACGGATGCGGTTCAGGACGGCCACGCCCTCGTCGTCGTCCTCGACCGACACGTGCACGTGGCAGCCGCAGGTGAGCTGTTCGGTGGCCGTGGGGCCGAACGCCTCGAGCATGCGCTCGTACCGCTCCCCCGCCGTCGGGATCGGCTCGACCGGAACCGGTGAGGTGGCCAGGGCCGCCACGTGCGCACCGACGGCCCCGGCGGCGGAGTCGGCGCGGGCACGCCAGTAGCGCAGCTCGGCGGCGACCTGGTCGAGGCTGCCGCAGACCGCCGTACCCAGTTCCAGTTGCTGTGCCTTGAGCTCGGGTACGAGATGTGCCCCGGACGCTGTGTCGTCGGCGGCAGCCGCGTCGACCCCTGCGCGTTCGGTGCGGTCGTGTTCCTCTACCGTCTCGCCCTGGCCGCGCCTCGCCGCCACCTCGAGCGCTTCCGGCCCGAGCGCTACCGGGAGCCCACCTGGGTCGACGACGAGGAGCTCCTCCTCCACCCCGACGGTCCGCACGGGACGGATCTTTCCTGGCAGTCGTGAGGAGCGCCGGGCGGAACGTCGGAACCGTGCCCCATCGTTCCATCGGATGTATTCGTACCGTTATGCCCAACAGATAAACGACTTCTCAAATGTCGGCACTGCCGACATTCCACATCCTCCGTCCCAGCCCCCTCGCGACCCGGCTTCCGCGATCACTGCAGCGCCCGAAGGGCGCTCGGCGCCGAGGTCGACAACATTTTGCCGACCAATTGTTGGGGATAACGGTAGAGTTGGATCATGAGTCGTGGGTGGCAGCAGCCGCTGCCCGACATGCCCTCTCCTCCCCCGCAACGCGCCTGGCGCCGGATCCCTCCTCCCGAGGGCTACGAACCGCAGTGGCGCCGCCTGGTGGAGGCCGCGCTCGAGCTCGGCCTGGGCCCCGACGACGTGGCCGGCTCCGGGCTCGATCCGGTCGCGGAGGCGCGGGACTGGAAGCCGGCGACCGTGGCCCTCTACACGAAGGTCGCGCGCTACGGCGGGCTGAGCCTCCCGACCGTCCCCACACCGGAACCCGATCCGCCCGCGCTGGACCTGCGTCCGCTGACCCAGGTCCGCAGCGAGGACCCCGAGCACGTGCGGACCGTTGCCTGGTGCGCCCTCGCCCTCGGCTGGCCGGCCACCGTCGGGCAGTTCCGCTCGCTGCGCCGTGACCAGGTCCACCCGACGGGCCGTCGGTTGCTGGTCCGCACCGACGACGGCGAGTGGGCCGTCCCGGGCGCGCTCCTCGCCTGGCACGCCTGGGAGTCGGTGCGGGCGCGCTTCCCCGCGCTGGCCGGGAGCCCGTGGGTCCTGCCGGCGCTGCGCCGTGGGCCCGGCTTCGATTCCGCGATCGGCGGGAGGCTCTCCACGCAGGCCCTGCAAGTGACGTTCGCCAAGCACGCCGGCCGGACGGCCCGGTACCTGCGCGCCACCGCCGCCCCTTCTCACCGGTCGCAGGCAGAGGAGCTCGCCGCCGCCTACGGCCATCTGTCCTACGACTCGTTCCGGCGGCTGGCACTGGCCGGCGGTGCACCGCCCGTGGCGGCGCGGGGCGTCGTGCGCGCAGCCCGGGCCGTGACGTCCGCCGCTCGACTGGCCGGCTGAGCCCTGTCCGGGCCGGGCTCAGAGCAGGGAGAGCTGCTCGGGCCCCGACGCGGCGCCCGGGGCGCTCGTCGTCGGCCCGTCCGGCAGGCTCCCCGCCGGGAACTCGCCCTCGGCATCTCCCGGCAGGCCCGGTACACCCGCGGCGTCGTCGGCCACCCCGCGTGCCGTCCCGCCGGCCTGCCGGCCCAGGCCGTGGCGGGCCAGGATGGGCATCACCCGCTTGGACAGCCAGGCGCGGTACTCCGCCGGAACGTAGGCGCCCCGGCGGTAGAGCTGTTCGTACCGCGCCACCAGGTCGGGGTGCGCACGCGCCAGCCAGGCCATGAACCACTGGCGTGCCCCCGGCCGCAGGTGCAGGGCCAGAACCGTCGCGCCGCTCGCCCCGGCGCCTGCGATGGCACCGATGGTGGCGTCCAGGGACTCCTCGTCGTCGGTCAGGCCGGGCAGGACCGGCGCCAGGAAGACCCCGCAGGACAGTCCGGCCCCGGTGATGGTCCGGACCAGCTCCAGCCGGGCCCGCGGCGTCGGCACGCCCGGCTCCAGCGCCGCGTGCAACTCGTCGTCCCAGATGGCCAGGGAGACGCCGAGGCCCACCGGAACGTCCTTCGACACGGCCGCGAGCAGCGGCACGTCACGGCGGGCCAGCGTGCCCTTGGTGAGGATCGAGAACGGCGTGCCCGAGCGGGCAAGAGCGTCGATCACGCCCGGCATGAGCGTGTAGCGCCCCTCCGCGCGCTGGTACGGGTCGGTGTTCGTGCCGAGCGCGACGTGCCCCCGATTCCAGGAGGGCCGGGCCAGTTCACGGCGCAGAACGTCGACCAGGTTCGTCTTGACGACGATCTGCGAGTCGAAGTCGTGGCCGCTGTCCAGCTCCAACCATTCGTGCGAGCCGCGGGCGAAGCAGTATGTGCAGGCGTGACTGCAGCCTCGGTAGGGGTTGATGGTCCACCGGAACGGCATCGCCGACGGGCCCGGGACGGCGTTCAGCGCGCTGCGGCAGCGGACCTCGTGCAGCGTGACGCCGGGGAACTCCGCCACCTGGACGCTGCGCAGCAATCCGCGGATGGACGGCATGCCCGGCAGCGCCGAACCCTCGTCGGCGTCGAGCCGCTGTCCGTCCCACCGCATTGCGACATCCGAACACATGTTCGAAGCGGTGTCCAGCCGTGGCGGCCCCCTGCTCTGCAGGTCAGAGCGGTGGACGGTCCTCGTAGAAGGTGGAGAGCACCACCGTCGTCCGGGTGGTGACGTTGGCCGCCGCCCGGATCTGCTGCAGCAGCGTTTCGAGGGCGTCGGGTGAGGCGACCCGGACCTTGAGGATGTAGCTCTCCACGCCGGCGACGGAGTGGCATGCCTCGATCGCGGACAGATGCGCGAGCCGTGCCGGGGCGTCGTCGGGCTGGGCGGCCTCGATCGGCGTGATCGAGACGAACGCCGTCAGCCCCATGCCGAGCCCCTTGGCGTCGAGGCTGGCGTGGTAGCCGGTGATCAGACCGCGCTGTTCCAGCCGGCGCACCCGCTGGTGCACCGCGGACACCGACAGCCCCACGCGCTCGGCCAGCTCGGTGTAACTCGCCCGCCCGTCACGGGCCAGCGCGGCCAGGAGGGCGCGGTCGACGTCCACCGACGGGATGGCGGGGCCACCGTTCGCGGTCACCTCGGCGGTCCCGGGCTCAGCCGGGGAGGACGGCGAGGTCACGGGGTCGCTCGTTCAGGGTGCGGACGCCGTCCTCGGTGCAGACGACGATGTCCTCGATGCGGGCGCCGGCCCGGCCCGCCAGGTAGATGCCGGGCTCGACCGAGAAGGCCATGCCGGGTACCAGCGGCAGGTGGTTGCCGGCAACGATGTAGGGCGCCTCGTGGGTGTCCAGCCCGATGCCGTGGCCGGTGCGGTGGATGAACTGCTCTCCCCAGCCGGCGCCCGTGATGAGGTCGCGGGCGGCCGCGTCGATCTGCTCGGCCCCCACGCCCGGCCGGACGGCGGCCGTGGCGGCCTCCTGCGCGGCCTGCAGCACCGCGTACCACTCGGCCACCTCCCCGGGCGGGTCGCCGCCGACGACGTAGGTCCGGGTGCAGTCGGAGCGGTAGCCGGTCGCCGTCTCACCGCCGATGTCGATCACCACGACGTCACCCGCCCGGACCAGGCGGTCGGAGACCTCGTGGTGCGGGCTGGCGCCGTTCGGACCGGAGCCGACGATCGTGAAGTCGACGCCGACATGCCCCTCCTCGAGGATCGCCGCCGAGATGTCGGCGCCCACCGCCGCCTCGGTCCGCCCGACACGCAGCCAGTCGGCCATGCGGGCATGCACCCGGTCGATCGCGGCGCCCGCGGCGGCCAGCTCCTCGACCTCGGCCGGCGTCTTGATCATGCGCAGCCGGTCCACCACGGGGCCGGCGAGCTCCAGTGCCGCCCCGGCCATCGCCCGCTGGATGCCCAGCGCGTGTTCGGCCCAGCTGCGCGCGCCGACGGCCACCCGCGCCGGAGGCGCACCCAGCCGCGCCGTCGCCTCGGCGGCCAGCACGGCGAAGGGATCGTCGGTCTCGTCCCAGGCCACGAGGTCCAGCCCGAGGCCACCGGCCGGGCTCGCCGCCACCATGGGGGCCTCCAGGCGTGGGACGACGAGCAGCGGCTCGCCGCGGCGGGGTACCGCCAGCGCGGTGAGCCGCTCCATCGCGTGGGCGTTGTACCCGCAGAGGTAGCGCAGGTCGGACCCCGGCGTCACGACGACGACGTCGAAGCCGAGCTCGTCGGCGATGTCCCGGGCGGCGTGGACCCGCTCGATGGTCACGAGCGGCCCGGCCGGGGCGTGGGCGGTTGCGGTCGGCACGTGCGCAGAGTAACGGCGATCGGCGGCGACCTTCGCGGACAGGCTAGCGTCGGGCCGCGTGACGACGATGTTGCTGGACGCCGCCTCGCTCTACTTCCGCGCGTTCTACGGGGTCCCGACCAGCGTCACCTCGCCCGACGGCCGCCCGGTCAACGCGGTCCGCGGTTTCCTGGACATGACGGCACGCCTCCTGACCGCGCGCCGGCCGGACCGGCTGGTGGCCTGCTGGGACGACGACTGGCGCCCGGCGTTCCGGGTGGCGGCACTGCCGTCCTACAAGGCCCATCGGCTCGCCGCCGACGGTGACGAGGAGACGCCGGACGAGCTCGGCCCGCAGGTCCCGGTCCTCGTCGAGGTTCTCGCGGCGGCCGGCGTCGCACGGGTCGGGGCGCCCGGTTACGAGGCCGACGACGTGATCGGAACCCTGGCCACGCGGGCACGCGGGCCGGTCGACATCGTCACCGGCGACCGTGACCTCTTCCAGCTCGTGGACGACGACCGGGGCATCCGCGTGCTCTACACCGCTCGCGGGATCGCCGACATCGAGACCGTGGACGAGGCGGCGGTCAGCGCGCGCTACGGGATCCCCGGCCGGTCCTACGCGGACTTCGCCGTCCTCCGGGGAGACCCGAGCGACGGCCTCCCCGGGGTCGCGGGCGTGGGCGCCAAGACGGCGGCGGCGCTGGTGAACGCGTTCGGCGACCTCGACGGGATCCGGGCCGCCGTGGCCCGCACGGTGGTACCACGTCCGCCGCTGACCGCCGCGGTGCTCAAGAGGATGACCGCCGCGACCGACTACCTCGACGCCGCGCCGGTCGTGGTCGCCGTCGAGCGGTCGATCGACCTGCCGCCGGTCGATGGCGCCCTGCCGCGGCGGCCCGCCGATCCGCAAGCGCTGGCCACCCTGGCCGAGCAGCACGGACTGCGGTCGTCCCTGGGCCGGCTCGGCGTCGCGCTGGGCTGGCCGCGCGACGTCCTGGCCTGACCGGGCTCAGCGCTTCTCGAGCCAGATGTAGCGGGCGGGTGCGGCGTCGGTGACCCTGATCTCCAGAGCGACGTCCTCTCCGGCGGCCGTCGTCCCCCGGCACCGGTAGGTCGCGCCCTTCGTGAGCGTCATGGTGCCGGGGCAGCGGAGCTGGACCTTCACGCCCTGGTGCTGGGCGAACTGCGCGGCGACGTCCCGCTGGACGGCGCTCCGGTCGAGGACCCGCGTTCCCAGGGTCGATGAGAGGACGACGACCGTGGCGGCGACCACGACGGCGAGCCCGACGACCCCGGCGATCACGCCGGTGCGCCGCTTCCCGGGCGCGACCTCGTGCCCGGGTGCCGGGTACGGCGGCTGCGCCCACCCGGGAGGACCGTCGCGGGGCGGGCCGGTCAACGCGACCTGCCTCTCAGCCGCTGACCGCGACGGCGACGACCCCGCGCCGCACCCGCCCGACCGCGGCGCGGGCGACGTCGGCCACCGCCCCGTCGGCGACCTTCGCCAGCTGGTCGAGGAGGTCGATGAGCTGACGGGCCCAGCGGACGAAGTCCCCGCCGGAGAGCTCCGTGCCGGCCTGCTCGGCTCCGGCGAGCACCCGGTCCAGGCTCTGCCCGTCGGCCCACCGGTACGCCGCCCACGCGAACCCGAGGTCGAGGTCGCGGGTCTCGGGGACGCCGTGCTCGGCCTCGACCTCCTGCAGCCGGACCCGGATCCGCCGCATCTCTGCGATCGCCCCGGCGACCTTCCCGGCCGGCACGGCGGCCTGCCCGGGGAGGTCCCGCCGCGCCTCGTACACCAGGGTGGACACGCAGGCGGTGAGCTCGGCCGGCGTCAGGCCGCGCCACGCCTCGGCCCGCAGGCACTCCGCCACCAGCAGATCGGCCTCCGACCAGATCCGCGCCAGCCGCCGTCCGTCGTCGGTGACCACGGGCAGGTCGTCGACGGGCGGGACGACGTCGGCGACGGCCGGCTCGGGCGGCGCCACCTCGGGGACCAGGTAGCCGAGCTCCTCCAGGACGTCGCAGGTGCGGTCGAACTGCCGGGTGAGGCTGCCGGTCCGCTCGGCGATCTTGCGCCGCAGGGCCTCGGCCTCCCGGAGTTCGCGCAACCACCGCTCGGCGCCGCGGACGCGCTCCTCGCGGTCCGGCAGCGAGTGCGCCGGGTGGGCGCGCACCGCCCGGCGGAGGTCGTCCAGCACGGGATCGTTCGCGGCCGCCGACCGCTGCTTGACCCGTCGCGCCCCCAGGTCGTTCTCGACCCGCGCGTTGCGCAGCGTCGCGGCCAGGTCCCGGCGGGCGTGCGGGCTGCGGTGGTTGAAGTTCTTGGGTACCCGCACCCGGGCCAGCGCGCTGACCGGCGTCGGGAAGTCGACCGAGCCGAGCCGGCCGGCCCACTTGTCCTCCGTGAGGATCAGCGGCCGCGGGTCGGCGAGATCGGTGATGCCGGGGTCCAGGACGACGGCCAGCCCCTGCCGGCGACCCGAGGGCACGCGGATCACGTCACCGCTCCGCAGCGCGGCCAGCGCCTCCGCGGCCTCCATCCGCCGCTTGGCCTGCGAGTCGCGGGACAGCTCGCGCTCGCGGTCGGAGATCTCCTGCCGGAGCCGCGCGTACCCGGCGACGTCGGCGACGTCGGAGGCGAACTCGGCGGCGAGCCGCTGGGCCTCCCGCTCGTGCCTGGCCGCGGCCCGGGCCAGGCCGACGACCGACCGGTCGGCCTGGAACTGGGCGAACGACGAGGCCAGCAGCTCGCGGGCGCTGGCCCGGCCGAACGAGCTGACCAGGTTGACCGCCATGTTGTAGCTCGGCCGGAACGAGGAGCGCAGCGGGAACGTGCGGGTGCTGGCCAGCCCGGCGACGACAGCCGGATCCACCCCGGGGGCCCAGACGACGACGGCGTGGCCCTCGATGTCGATGCCACGGCGCCCGGCCCGCCCCGTGAGCTGGGTGTACTCCCCCGGCGTGACGTCGACGTGCGCCTCGCCGTTCCACTTGACCAGCTTCTCGAGCACCACCGTGCGTGCCGGCATGTTGATGCCCAGGGCGAGCGTCTCGGTGGCGAAGACGGCCTTGATGAGGCCGCGGACGAAGCCCTCCTCGACGGTCTCCTTGAAGGCCGGGACCAGGCCGGCATGATGCGCCGCGAGCCCCGCGAGCAACCCCTCGCGCCACTCCCAGAAACCGAGGACGTGCAGGTCCTCCTCCGGCAGCGACCCCGTGCGCTCGTCGATGATCGCCGCGAGCTCGGCGCGCTCGCGCTCGTCGGTGAGCCGCAGTCCCGCGGCGAGGCACTGCTGCACCGCGGCGTCGCAGCCGTTGCGGGAGAATACGAACGTGATCGCCGGGAGCAGGCCGGACGTGTCCAGCCGCTCCACGATCGTCGACCGCGGCGGCGGGCGGTACCGCGGGCGGTGGCTGAAACCGCCACCGGGCCCCCGCCGGGCCCCCCGGCCGTTGCCGCCGTCCCAGGCGTCGATCCGCCGTTCGTACTCGCGCACGTAGCGCACCAGTTCGGGGTCGACGACCGACGCGCCGCGCTCGCGGGTCGAGGCACCGCGCGGCGCGAGGCCCGGCTCCCCGGCGTGCGCCGCCGGGCGCAGGCTGAACAGGTCGAAGATCCGGTTGCCGACGAGCATGTGCTGCCACAGCGGTACCGGCCGGACCTCGCTGACGACGACCCTGGTGTGACCGCGCACCGTCACCAGCCAGTCGGCGAACTCCTCGGCGTTGCTCACCGTCGCCGAGAGCGAGACGAGGGTCACCGACTGCGGAAGGTGGATGATCACCTCTTCCCAGACCGCGCCGCGGAAGCGGTCGGCGAGGTAGTGGACCTCGTCCATGACCACGTAGCCCAGGCCGTCGATCGCCGGTGACTCGGCATAGAGCATGTTGCGGAGCACCTCGGTGGTCATCACGACCACGGGGGCGTCCCCGTTGATGGCGTTGTCGCCGGTGAGCAGCCCGACCCGCTTCTCCCCGTACCGATCGACCAGGTCGGCGTACTTCTGGTTGGACAGCGCCTTGATCGGCGTCGTGTAGAACGCCTTGCGTCCTTCCGCGAGCGCCTTGTGGACGGCGAACTCGCCCACCACGGTCTTGCCTGCGCCGGTCGGGGCGCAGACGAGGACCCCGGATCCCTCCTCGAGCGCTTCGCAGGCCTCCACCTGGAAGGGATCGAGGGTGAAGTCGAGCTCCGCCGCGAAGTCGGACAGAGTCGGGTGTGCACCTCGTCTCCGGGCAGCGGCATACCGCTCCGCGGGGCTGGACATGCCCCAACGTTAGGCGCTGCCGTCGTTCCGGACCGTGCGAGCAACCAGTTCAGGAGCCGGCGCCGGCCACCCGGAGCGCCCCGGCCACGCACTCGGCGCTGACCGGGAGTGGGGCCACCCGCTCGCCGTCGGCGTAGGCGGTGATCCCCTCCGACGCGAGCTCGACGTGCCGGGCGCGGCGGACCGTCACGGCGGGCAGGTCGACGTGGGTGCCGGCGGTCAGGCGGGACCGGTTGCGGACGAGCTCGCGGCGGTTCATCGGCCCGACGACCGTGACGTCGAAGCAGCCGTCGCGCGGGTCCGCGTCGGGGCAGATCCGCATCGCCCCGCCGTAGGAGAACGTGTTGCCGACGGCGACCAGGGTGGCCGGGACGGTGCGTGCCTCGCCGTCCAGCACCAGGCGGACCTCCCGGGGCCGGAGCCGCGCCAGCTCGGCGAGGATCGCGACGTCATAGCGTCGCCGCCCCCGCGGCCAGCGCAGCCGGTTCGCGCGGTCGCTGACGAGGGAGTCGAAGCCGCAGCACAGCACCGTCGACCACCAGCGGCCGGCGGCCCGGCCCAGATCCACGGGCTGGCTGCGGCCCGCGGCCAGGTCGGTGGCCGCCGCGCGGGCGGCGGCACCCGCGTCGGCCGGGATGCCCAGCGCGAGGGCGAGGTCGTTCCCGGTGCCGGCAGGGACGACGGCCAGCGGAGTACCGGTGCCGGCCACGGCCTGCAGGGCGGTGTGCACCGTTCCGTCCCCGCCGACGGCGACCAGCGCTGCCACGCCCCCGGCGACCGCTGTGGCGGCCTGCCGCTCCGCGTCGGCGGGGGTGGTCGCGTCGAGCACCCGCGGCTCGAGGCCGGCGCGGCGCAGATCGGCCAGCACGCCGTCGCCGGCAGCCCGTGCCCGGCCCCGGCCGGCGGACGGGCTGATCAGGACCGCGACCTCCACCGATGGCCCGCGCTCAGCGGGAGCCGGAGCGCTCGTCGACCGAGGACGGGTCCTCGAGTGTCGACGGGCGGGCGTCGAGCGGGGAAGGTTCGTCGTCGGACACGTCGTGGAAGTGCTGCACCGCCTCGCGGCGGGCCCGGCGCCTGTCCACCACGCGGGCGAACTGGATGGCGATCTCGAACAGCACGATCATCGGCAGCGCCATCGCCAGCATCGTGAACGGGTCCTGGGTCGGCGTGATCACCGCGGCGAACACGATGGTCAGGAAGTAGATCCAGCGTCGGCCCCGCGCCAGCGCGCTGTGGCTGACGATCCCTACCAGGTTCAGCGCCACCATGATCAGCGGCAGCTCGAAGCTCACGCCGAACGCGATGAGCATGGACAGCACGAAGCCGATGTAGTCCTGAGCGGTCAGGGCGACGACGACGCCGTTGCCGGCCAGGCCGAGCAGCACGCGGAGCCCGGCGCCCAGGAACAGGTAGGAGAGCACCGCGCCGGCGGCGAACAGGACCGTCGACGCCGCGACGAAGGACAGGCTGTAGCGCCGCTCGTTGCGCTTGAGCCCCGGGGTGATGAATGCCCAGAGCTGGTAGAGCCAGATCGGCGCGGAGAGCACCGCCCCGGCGAGGAAGGCCACCTTGAGCCGGATGAAGACACCGCCGAACACATCGGTGATCAGCAGCCCGCAGCCCTGCTGCCCCCCGCCGTAGCGCAGGTGGACGGGCAGATCGCAGTAGGGGGCGCGGATGAACGACCCGAGGCCGTGCTGGTACCACCAGAAGGCGACCACCGTCGCGACCACAACCGCCACAAGGGCCTTGGCGATGCGGTTGCGCAGCTCCGTCAGGTGCGCGATGAGCGTCATCGTCGCCTGCGGATCCCGGGTCGCGCGCCGTCGGCCCGGGATCCGGCCACGCGGCTCGGTCACCGTCGTCCTCCCCGGTGCGGGTCGGTCAGCGCGGCCCCTCGGCGGTGCGCGCCCGCTCGGCGCGCGTCCGGTCGGCGAGGGCACGCAGCTCGGCGGCGCGGGCCTCGGCCAGGCGCGCCTCCTCGAGCAGCTGGGAGGGGAGGTCGGCCGGCGAGGCGGGGGACATCACCTCGCCGCGCACCGGCGTCGTGGTGGCCGGGTCCTTGCCGCGGACGTCGTCGTCCTTCATGCCCTTCATCTCACCCTTGAAGATCCGCAGCGAGCGGCCGATCGAGCGTGAGGCGTCGGGCAGCTTCTTGTACCCGAAGAGCAGCAGGACGGCGAGGATGATCAGGACGATCTCCGGGGCGCCGAGGTTCATCGGGTCCTCCAGGGGTGAGCGGACGGCGCGATCCTACGCCGGGGGCGTTGCCGGACCTGCCGTCCGTCGCGGAACGAGGCCGGTCAGGAACCCGCGGTGCGCCGTTCGGCGGTCTCCGATGCGCGGGCGAGAGTCTCCTGGACCTGGGCCAGGACCGGCCGGAGCTCCCCCTCGAGGGCCCGCACCTCACGGGTGAGCCGCCGGAAGGCGCCGAGCAGGCTGAAGACGAGACCGCCGAGGACCACCAGGACCACGACGGCGACCGCGATCCACACGATCAGGAGCACCACGGCAACGACCCTAGCGGCCGCGGTGCTGCTCGTCGCCGCCGTAGCGAGCCAGCGCGGCCCGGGCGTCGACGGCCACCTGCGCGGCGAGTTCGGGCGGCTCGTCGACGACGGCGGCCCCACCGAGGGAGGCCACCAGCCGTCGGGCCCAGGCGAGCTCGGCGGTGCGCAGGACGACGGCCAGGCCCCCCGGCGGATCCTCGACCGGCGTCGCCTGCTCGACCGGGTAGTAGTCGGCGACCCAGCGGGCCGGCCGGGCCAGCCGCAGGCGGACGACGGGGGCGTCGGGCTCCGGCTGGTAGACGCCGTTGTCGATGTCGCGCTCGGTGGCCTGGGGCGGCGGCGCTGCGGGCTCGTCGAGGACGACGACGTCGTCCACCCGGTCCAGCCGAAACAGCCGGACGCCCTCGGCCCGCCGGCACCATGCCTCCAGGTACCAGTGCCCGTCGACGAACAGCAGCCGCATGGGATCGACGGTCCGCTCGGTGCGCTCGTCGCGGGTCGGCACGTAGTAGTGCAGGTGCAGCGCGCGGCGCCGCTCCAGGGCTTCCCGGACGACGGCCAGCGCCTGCTCGCGGGCGTCGACGGAGAGCGCCACCGGCGTCACCTCGGCGGCATGGCCCGCGG
This sequence comes from Frankiales bacterium, assembly GCA_025465155.1. Classification (GTDB taxonomy): domain Bacteria; phylum Actinomycetota; class Actinomycetes; order Mycobacteriales; family Geodermatophilaceae; genus Geodermatophilus. The sequence goes on along the minus strand of JAODNJ010000115.1, from coordinate 2,499 downwards.
CGGCGGAGACCTTGGCCAGCGCCCGGCTGACCGCCTCGCCCTCCGCGAGGCCGGGCAGCTCCAGCAGGGTCCGCAGCGCCACGATCAGGGCCACCGCCTCGTCCGTGGTCAGCCGCAGCGGCCGGACCATGCCGGCGGTGAACGTGACCCGGACCCGGTCCCCCTCGAAGGCGAGGTCGATCAGGTCGCCGGGGCCGTAGCCGGGCAGCCCGCACATCCAGAGGAGGTCGAGGTCGCGGCGCAGCTGCCGCTCCGGCACGCCGAAGTCGCGCGCCGCCTCCGCCAGGGGCACCCCCTGCGGGCGGGCGGTCAGGTACGGGACGAGGGCGAGCAGCCGGGTCATCCGGTCCGCCGTCCCGGAGGCCGTCATGCCGCACCGTCCATGGCGGCCAGCCGGGTGAGCCGGGTGATGACGGCGTCGCGGATCTCCCTCGGCGACTCGACGACGACGTCGGGGCCGTACGCGGCCAGCTGGTCGGCCAGTGCCTGAGGCTCGGTCGTGCGGAGCTCGAGGCGGTCCTCGACGGTCCCGCTGCCGTCGTCGGCGCCGCCGAGGGGGATCGCATGCCGGCGCAGGCCCACGGCGGTGCCCGGTCGGGCGCGGACGACGACGAGCTGCTCCTCGCCGGTGACCTGGCCGGCGACGACGCTGGCGAGGTCGACGTCGGCCGGCGGCTCGAACGCCCCCGGGGCGCCCTTGACCGCGGGCGCCCCGACGACGCGCGAGAGCCTGAAGACCCGCGGCGCCTGCCGGTCCAGGTCGAGGCCGACGAGGTACCAGCGGCCGTGCCAGGCCACCACGCCCCAGGGCTGGACGTGCCGGCGGGCGGGGGTGTCCTCGTCGGGCCGGCGGTAGTCGAACTCGAGCAACCGCCGGTCACGGGCGGCGGCGTAGCAGGCCTCGAAGGCCGGCTCGCCGGCGTCCAGGCGGGGCTGCAACGGGATGGCCCGGGAGGTGTCGACGTCGATGCCGGCGGCCTTGAGCTTGACCAGGGCGCTGTGTGCGGCGCCGGCCAGCTGCGCCGACTCCCACAGGCGCAACGCCAGCCCGACGGCGGCCGCCTCCTCGCCGGTCAGCGTGATCTCGGGCAGCTCGTACTCGGCGCGGGCGATCCGGTAGCCGTCCTCGGTGTCGAACGCGCTGGTGCGGCCAGTCTCGAGGGGCACACCCATCTCCCGGAGCTCGGCCTTGTCCCGCTCGAACATCCGCTTGAAGGCCTCGTCGGCCCGCTCGCTGCCGTCGTCCTGCTCGTAGCCGGGCACCGTGGCCCGGATCCGCGCCGCCGTGACGTACTGGCGGGTGCCGAGGAGGGCGATGACCAGGTTCACCAGCCGTTCCGCCCGCTTCGCCGCCACGTGCCCAGGCTAGTCAGAGCGGAGACGGCGCAGCAGGCTGGCTAGCCTGCCCGCGTGGGAGACGACAAGGCCGGTTCGCGGATCCGCTGGCGACGAGGACGGGTGACGGCGACCGGCCGGTCCTGGGGGGACGCCCTGGAGCTCGATGTCGAGGTCCCTGGCGACGGCGCGATGCGGGCGCTGGCCTACCCCTCCGTCGTCGGGACGCCGGAGGTCGGCGACGACGTGTTGCTCAACACCACCGCCTGGGCGCAGCGGCTGGGCACCGGCGGCTACGCGCTCGTCATCGCCGTCCCCGACCGGCTGCCCCCCGACCCGACCGGCCCGGGCCACCTGGTGAAGGCCCGGTACACGCCGCTCCAGGTCAGCGTCCAGGGCGTCGACGAGCAGGGCACCGAATACCACCGGGAGATCGCCGACGCCGAGGACCTCGGTGGCATGCCCGTGGTCGTCGCCGACCTGCACTCGGCGCTGCCCGCCGTGCTCATCGGCGTCCTGGCCACGGACGCCGACCTGCGGGTGGCCTACGTGATGACCGACGGCGGTGCGCTGGTGGCGGGCTTCTCCCGGACCCTGCACGGCCTGGCTCCCTCGCTGGCCGGGGTGGTCACCGTCGGTCAGGCGTTCGGCGGCGACCTGGAGGCGGTCACCGTCCACTCCGGGCTGCTGGCCGCCCGTTACGTGCTCGGTGCCGACGTCGCCGTCGTCACGCAGGGACCGGGCAACCTCGGGACCGCAAGCCCGTGGGGCTACTCCGGCGTCGCCGCCGGCGAGGCCTGCAACGCGGTCAGCGTGCTGGGCGGCGAGCCGATCGGGGCGCTGCGGATCTCCGACGGCGATCCCCGGCCGCGGCACCGCGGGGTGTCCCATCACTCGCTCACGGCGTTCGGCCGGGTCGCGCTGGCCGGGGTCACGCTGGTGGCGCCCCGGGGGCTGTCCTCCGAGCTCGGCGGCCAGGTGGACGAGGACCTCGCGGGCCAGCCGGAGCGCAACCGGGTCGTCTGGGTGGACACCGACGGGCTCGAGGAGGCACTGCGCCTCTCCCCCGTGCCGCTGGCGACCATGGGCCGGGGGCTGGACCAGGAACGTCCCTACTTCCTCGCGGCGGCCGCGGCGGGCCGCTACGCCGCCCTGCGGGTGCCG
>JAODNJ010000099.1 GCA_025465155.1 Frankiales bacterium | reverse complement strand
CCGTCGCGACGGAGCCGAGCGGATCGAGGGCCAGCACGGCCGCGAGCTCGTGCCCGCTGCGGACGACGACGGGCACGTCCATCCCGAAGTCCTCCGCGATGGCGGCGGTCAGCTCGGCGGCGAGCTTCTCCTCGGGAAGAGCGCTGTCGAGGAGAACGTTCCCGCTGCGCAGGTGGGTGCGGACCTCGTCGTAGCCGCGCGCGGTCAGCGTCTCGCGCAGCTCGGGCATGTCCAGCTGCCGGGCCCTGCCGACGTTGATCCCCCGGAGCAGGGCGACGTAGCGCGTGGTCGAACCGGCCATGGGCGGCACGGTAACGCCACCGTCGTACCGCCGGCGGCTCAGCCGCCGGCGAACACCGGCGCCCAGTTGCCCGTGGCCACGCTCAGCACCACGGCCGACCCGCAGACGGCGAGGGTGGCGGCGACAGTGGCCGTGTCGCGCCCGTGCCACACCGATCCCCGGGCGTTGGACCGGGCGATCCCGGAGTCGAACCCGCGCGCGTCCATGGCGGTCGCCAGGCGCGATCCGCGCCGGACCGCGGCCACGAGCAGGGCGAACGCTGCACCCGCCAGCAACCGGGCCGCAGCGAGCGGATTCCGGCCGGCCTCGATCCCGCGGGTGCGCCGGGCCAGCCGGATGGACTCGAACTCGGCTGCCAGCAGCGGCGCCAGGCGCAGCGCCGCGAGCGCTCCGTAGGCGAATCGGGTCGGCACCCGCCAGTGCAGGGTCAGCGCGTCGGCCAGCCGCACGGGGTCGGTGCTCGCGACGAACAGCAGCCCTGGCACGGCGAGGCCGAGGACGCGCAGCGCCAGGCCGAGCCCGGCCATCGGTGTGGTGGTGCCGGACAGAGCCACGTTGACCAGCCCCACGGACGCCGCCGCCGTCAGCAGCGGCCACGCGCGGCGGGCCAGGGCGGCGGGGCGGTGGAGGCCCGCGGCGGGCAGGAGGCAGAGCTCCGCGGCCACGACGACGGCCGGCGTCACCGGGTCGACCGCCGCCAGGAGGACGACCGTGACGACGCCGATGGCGATCAGCTGCGCCACCGGGTTGATCCGGGCCATCGGCACGGTCGGAGACGGCCCCGTGACCGCGGCCGTCACAACGTCGTCCGCTGATCGGCGAGGACGTCCACCAGATCGGTGTCGTGGGTCACCACCGCCACCGCGCACCCGGCAGCCCGCTGCTCGGCGAGCAGGGCCACGAGCGCACGCCAGGTCGCGGCGTCCTGCCCGAACGTCGGCTCGTCCAGCACGAGGACGCGCGGCGCCGTGGCGAGCGCCGTGGCCACCGACAGCCGGCGCTGCTGCCCGCCGGAGAGCGTGTACGGGTTGGCCTCGGCCAGGTCGGCGAGGCCGAGCCGCTCCATCAGCGCGGCCGCGGCCGCGTGCGCCGTTCCGGTGCCCGCTCCGGCCCGGAGCGGGCCGAGAGCGAGCTCGTCGCGCACGTGGCCGGTGAGGAACTGCTGCTCCGGCTGCTGGAACACGGTGCCGATCCGGCTGACCAGGTCGGCGGCGCGCCATCGGTAGGGGTCGCGACCGCCGCGCCCGACCCCGTCCGAGAGCTGCCGGGCCGCGACGACCCGGCCGGTCGAGGGCCGCCGGAGCCCCGCGAGCAGCAGCGCCAGGGTGGACTTCCCGGCTCCGTTGGGGCCGGTGATCGCCAGAACCCGGCCGGAGGTCAGGGCGGCGTCCGTGGGACGCAGTGACGCGGCGGCGGCCCCGCGGTGGGTGAAGCCCGCGCGCTCGGCGCCCAGCAGATCCGGGCCGCCCGGTGCCACCGGCAGGCCGAGCCCCGCCGCGCGCTCCGGCGGCCGCCACCCCGGACCGTGCTCGACCAGCCCCCCGGGCCGCAACTCCACCACTCGGTCGACCAGCGGCAGCCAGGGCCCGGCGTCGTGGTCGACGACGAGCACGGTGCTGGCGCGGTCGGCCGTCGCGCGGGCGACGGCGTCGCGGACGAGGGCGGCTCCGCCGGCGTCGAGCGCCGCCGTGGGCTCGTCGAGCAGGAGGAGGCCCGGCCGCCGGGCGAGCACGCCGGCGAGAACGAGCCGCTGCTTCTCGCCGCCGGACAGCGCGGAGGTCGCCCGGTCGCGGCCGTACCGGAAGCCGACGGCGGCCATCGCCTCGTCCACCCGCGGCCAGATCGCGTCCGGCGGCAGGCCGGCGTTCTCCAGTCCGAAGGCGACGTCGTCACCGGCGCGGGCCATCACGAGCTGACTGTCGGGGTCCTGGGCCAGCAGGCCGATCCGGCCGCGGGCCGAGCGCGGTGGCGCGCCGTCGACCGTGAGCTCGCCGCTCACCTCGGCTCCCTCGGGGTCGAGGAGGCCGCCGACCGCGGCCAGCAGCGTCGACTTGCCCGCGCCGGACGCGCCGGTGACCAGCACGCGCTCCCCGCGCTCCACGACGAGGTCCACTGCCGCGAGCGCCGCCACCCGCCGCGTCGCATGGCGGACGCCCAGCCCTCGGGCCACCACCCGCACCGGTCGGTCCGCCGGCGCTCGTGCGCCCCGCCGCATGCCGGGCAGCGCACGGGCCTCCGCAGGCACGGTGTCCCTCCGCCGCGGCCGGCTCAGCCCCGGCGCCCCGCGGCGAACGAGCTCAGCGCGCCCGTGCGGGCGAGGGCCCGGACCAGCGCGGTACCGCCCACTCCTGCGACGACCACCGTGCTCGCCACGACCACCACGAGGTACGTCGTCTTCCAGCCGCCGGACCAGGCCGGGTAGTAGTAGACGAGGTCCAGCACGGCGGCCATCGCGCCGGCGAGGACGGCCGACAGCAGCGCCTGCGGCCAGCCGAACCGGCGCCATGCGAAGGCGGCGTAGCCGAGCTCTCCGGCGAGGCCCTGCAGCAGGCCGTAGAGCAGGATGACCGATCCCCAGCTCGACCCCAGGAGGGCGGACAGGACGGCCGCCACCAGCTCGGCGAACAGCGCCGCGCCGGGCCTGCGCACGATCAGCGGCGCGATGACGGCGGGCAGCAGCCAGACGCCGTACATGAAGGCCTGCGCGGGCGGGAACGCGGCGAACGCCGCGCCGGTCGCCGACCACAGCAGGTTCCAGGCCCAGAAGACGACGCCGAAGGCGACGCCCAGGACGGCGGTGACGACGATGTCGACGGTCCGCCAGCGGCGGACCGGAGCTCGCCCATCGACGATCTCGGACGACGGCGGGCGGACGGCCTGCTCGGCCATGACTGCCTCCAGACTCCCTGCGCCGGCATGACCCGGATCAGGTTCGAGGGTCTGCGGATTCCCGCACTCTCAGCGCCGTGGCGCTCCCCTGTCGGATGTTCGGTTGTACCGCCACTCTAGCCCCCGCCCTGCCCGCGGCAGCGGTGCACAGCCGCTGGTCAGCCCCGAGGAGACGGCTCCCGCATCAGGCGCCGCCCGCCCGTAGCCGGTCAAGCAGCGCCGTCCCTTCCGGCACGCCGAGGCCGGTGCAGGCGTCCCAGCCGGCCGTCGCACGGTAGGCACCGTTGCCGCCGGTGGTGATGTCCCGGAAGCCGGGGGCGGTGTGGCCCGCCTGCACCCCCGCGTAGAGCGCGGGCTGCAGGAGGCCCAGCGGCCGCCCCAGGGCCTCGCTGAGGCGGCAGACCAGCGCCGCCCACAGCGGCGCGACCGCGCTCGTGCCGCCGAAGACCATGTCCGTTCCGTCGACGCGGACCTGGTAGCCCGTGGCCGGATCGGCGTCGGCCGAGACGTCGGGCACGCCGCGTCCGGGGCGGCCGGTGTCCGCGTCGACGGGTACGCCGACCCCGCCCTGCCAGGTGGGCAGGCCGAAGACGTCGCTCACCCCGCCGCCGGAGCCTCCCAGACCCACTCCGTGGAACCACACCGTCTCGCTGCGGACCGTGCCGCTGGAGGGGTCGGCCTGCAGCGTCGTCCCGCCACAGGCCAGCACGTGCGGGCTGGAGGCCGGGAAGTCGACGTGCGCCTGCCCGTCGGTCGCGTTGTCGCGGCTGCCGTCGTCACCCGAGGCCGCGCACACGGTGACGCCGAGCGCGCCGGCGTCGGCCATGGCCTGGTCCATGGCGGTGACCGACTGGCCGGTCCACTGGTCCTCCGACTGCCCCCAGCTGATGCTCACCGCGGCCGGCGTGGGGTCGGCATGGATGGCGGTGCTCAGCGCGTCGAGGAACCCGCGGTCGGTGTTCGGCGCGAAGTAGACGACGACGTCGGCCTGCGGGGCGAGCGCCCCGGCCACCTCGATGTCGAGCAGCACCTCTCCGTCCGCACCGTCGGGCGTCCCCTCGGGCGCGTTCGTCGCGCCGTCCACCCCCACGGCGGTGACGGTCGGCGGGGTGGCCAGCCCGATCCGGGTCCAGTAGGCGTCCAGGTCCGCCTGCGTGTAGCCGCCGCCGAGCTCCAGGATCGCGAGCGTCCGCCCCCGGCCGGTCGTACCGGCGGGGAACCGGTAGACCGTGCCCAGTTGCAGCGGGGTGAACGACGTGGTGGGACCGGCGGCGGGCCGGAACAGGGCCCGGCTCTGCGGCCGGTCGTCGAGGCCGAGCACCGCCACGACGACGCCCTTCAGGGCCTGCGGGACGACGAGCTCGCCGGTGCGCTGCCGGTGGGTGACGGGGTGGCCGGCCACGGGATCCGGCGACTCCACGAGCTCGAGCGAGGTGCCGAAGAGGCGCTGGAGGGTCCCCAGGTCGCCGCGTGCCTGGACCCGCCGCGAAGCGGGGTCCACGGAGGTGACGTCGACGCCCGCCGCGGTCAGCGTGTCCCGGACCAGCGCGACGTCGGCAGGGTCGGCGCCGTGGGTGGCGGCGAACTCCTCGCGGCTCATCGGTGCGGGCGGGCCGCCCGGCAGCTCCGCGCGGCGCCGGAGGACCAGCGTGAGGTCCGCCGTCGCGTCAGGGTCCGGCGTACCGACGACGCGGCTCGCGGCGGCCGGCGCACGGGTGCTGCC
>JAODNJ010000051.1 GCA_025465155.1 Frankiales bacterium | reverse complement strand
CCACGCCGAATCGCGAGGGCCATCGCCGGTGCGAGGAAGCGCGTCAGGTTCTCGTCGTCGTAGTTCTTGTAGATCGTGTACAGCGCATTGCGCTCGAGAAGGTACTGCTCCCACCACTGCCCCAGCTTGGACATCGACGCGTGGTGCCTGTGGCGGACCAGCGCGCGCGGGACGTACCGCACGCGGTGACCGGCGAGCCACAGCCGCCAGCCCAGATCGACGTCCTCGAAGAACATGAAGTAGCGCTCGTCGAAACCGCCCACCTGCTCGAAGGCCGACCGGCGCACCACGAGCGCCGAGCCCGTGCCGAAGAGGACGTCGCGGACCTCGTCGAACCGGCCGTCGTCCACAGCCCCGACCTCGACCTTGAAGCCCTGGCCGTACCAGGAAAGTGCACTGCCGACGTAGTCCACACGCTCGCCGGACCAGTCCACGACCTTGGCCGCCACGGCCGCGACGGTGGGGTCGGCGAAAGCCTCGACAGCGGCGGACAGGAACTCCGGCTCGGGCCGTGCGTCATTGTTGACGAAGGCGAGGAACTCGCCGGTGGAGTGCCGGACCCCGAGGTTGCACCCCCCGGCGAAGCCGAGGTTGCGGGGAGACTCCACGACCTGAAGGTGGGGGGCTGCGGCCCGGATGCGGGCGACGTCGGAGCCCCCGCTGGCGTTGTCGACCACGACCACCTCCAGCGAGGCGTCCGGCCAGTCCAGCGCCTGGATCCCCTCCAGGCAGGCGAGGGTGTCGTCGGCGCCGCGGTAATTGACCACGATCACGCTGACGGTTGACGGCTCCGTCATGCCGAGGAGTCGACCTGCGCCTGGATCTCCCATGAGCCGCCGAGGGAAATCACCCCGTTCTGGTCGCGGGGCGTCCCGGGTGTGACGTCGAAACGCAACAGCTTTTCACGGTGATCGAAAGCGTGCGCGACGCTGCGGTCGAAGACAGCAGCGGTCAGCTCGTACGTGCCGGAGGTGAGCATCAGGCGGGGAACGTGCAGATCCAGCCACCCCTCCCCGTCCAACGTCCCGGTGGACAGCTCCACGTCGCGAGTATTGGGGCCGGTGACATGGACGCCGTCGAGCGTGTGCACGGCGATGCCGAAGACCGGCTCCTCGACCGGCTTCTTCGCCTTCCAGTGCATCCGGAATGTCATCCGCTGACCTGTCGCGACCTGGCTGACCGGCTGGTCACCATCGAGCAGCTCGACAGACCGGATGGTGACCTCACCTGAGCCCCACCGTGCGCCGTGGCCAGCCTGTTCCCCGCCCTCGGGGGGTTCGGTCTCGACCCGGTCCTCGTGCGAGCGACCCACGTAGGCGTCCACCAGATCCCGGGGGTGCCCCACCTCGAGCAGCTTCCCGTGGTCGAGCCAGGCCACCTCGTCACACATGGTGCGCATCGTGCTCAACGCGTGACTGACGACGACGACCGTCCGACCCTGCTCGCGGAAGTCGGCGAACTTCTCCATGCACTTGCGTTGGAAGGCCTCGTCACCGACCGCCAGCACCTCGTCGACCATCAGGATCTCGGGGTCGACGTTGATGGCGACGGAGAAACCCAACCGGACGTACATGCCGGAGGAATAGTTCTTCACCGGCGTGTCGATGAAGGTCTCCAGCCCGGCGAAATCCACGATCTCGTCGAACGACCGGTCGATCTGCTTCCTCGACATGCCGAGGATCGACCCGTTGAGGTAGACGTTGTCGCGGCCGGAGAGCTCTGGGTGGAAGCCCGCGCCGAGTTCGAGCAGGGCCGACACGCGGCCGTGCACCCCTATCGACCCACGGTCAGGCACCAGGATCCCCGCCAGGCACTTGAGCAGCGTGCTCTTCCCGGAGCCGTTGTGACCGATCAGGCCGAAGGTCTTGCCGGTCGGGATCTGCAGGTCCACGTCCTGGAGCGCCCAGAACTCGTCGAACTTGGCTCGGCCGCCACGCATGAAGGCGGCCTTCAACGACTGGTTCCGCTCGTGGTAGAGCCGGAATCTCTTGGAGACGCCGGTGGCCTCGACGGCGATGTCACCCATGATCGTCCCCGTTCACAGTTCTTCGGCGAGGCGGCCGGAGTAACGGTTGAACACGACCCATCCCAGCCACAGAGACGCGGCGCTCGACAGCACGACGACCAGGCATGTGGTCAGGCTGGGTAGCTGGTGTTGATAGAGCAGGGCCCGGAAGGCCTCCACGAAGTGCACCAACGGGTTCCAGAAGTAGAGAGTGTCGATGTGCAGTCGGGCCACCAACGAGTCGGGGTGGACGTGCGACACGAGGGAGATCGGATAGATCACCGGGGTGGCGTAGAAGAGGACCTGCAGAGCGATCGCCACGAAGTGTGCGGAGTCGCGGAAGTAGACGTTGGCGACGGACAACATGAGCGCGAGCCCGGTCGCGAACACCGCGAGCAGCAGCATGAGGAGCACGGTCGGCACGATCCAGAGCAGCGGATTGACGCCGAACACGAGGAGGGCGACGGCCAGCACGAGCATCTCGATGCCGAAGGTGACGAACAGCGAGACCGTCGCCGAGAAAACGATGAGGTGGCGCGCGAAGGCCGTCTTCTTGATGAGGTTGGCGTTGTCGAGCATCGCCGCCATGCCCGCGTTCACCACGCCGCTGAAATAGTTCCAGGGCAGCAGCGCACAAAGCAGGAACAGGGTGTAGTTCTGAACCCCCCCGGCACCGACGGACGGTGTGACCCGGAGGATCGCGCCGAAGACGACGGTAAAGATGAGGGTCGCGGCAAGCGGGTTGAGTAGTGACCAGAACCAGCCGAGCGCCGTCCCCTTGTACTTGCCGCGGAGTTCGCGAAGTACCAGGTTGCCGAGGAGCTCGCGGTTGGCGAACACCTCGCTGAACTGAGAGATCACGTCCTCCTGCGCATACCTGTCACGTTCGTCGCCCACACGGGCCACTCGCTGAGGGTACAAGCCCGGACCCGGACGGCCATGGACCTCACGTAGGTTCGGCGCCGTGAAGATCGGCCTGGACGCCACTCCGCTGCTCGGCCACCGGACCGGCATCGGCCGGTACGTGCAGCAACTCCTGACGTCGCTGCCGACGGTAGGCCCGCACGACGAGCTGCGCGCGACCGCCTTCACCGTCCGCGGCGCCGGCGACCTGATCGGGGCCGTCCCGGACGGTGTGCGGGTCAGGGCGCGCCGGGCGCCGGCGCGGCTGCTGCGCGCGGCGTGGCAGCGGACTGAGTGGCCCCCGGTTGAGATGCTCACCGGCCGGGTCGACCTGTTCCACGGCACGAACTTCGTACTGCCTCCGGCCCGGGCGGCGGCCGGGGTGCTCACCGTCCACGACCTCGCCTTCCTGCTGCATCGCGACACGGTGTCGTCGGATTCGGTCCGTTTGCGGGAGATCGTCCCCCGCGGCGTCCGCCGGGCCGGCGTCGTCTGCGTGCCGAGCCGCTCGGTGGCGGCCGAGATCGGTGACCTCTACCGCCTGCCTCCCGAGCGCGTGCAGGTCACCCCGCTGGGCGTGGACCCGAGCTGGGCCTCGGCCGACCCCCTTGCCCCCGATCAGCTTCGCGAACTGCGGCTGGACCGACCGTACCTGCTGTTCGTCGGCAGTCTGGAGCCGCGCAAGAACCTCGGTCTGCTGGTGGAGGCGTTCGGCGCGGCGGCCGCCTCGGACCCCGACGGCCCACTGCTGGCGCTCGCCGGACCGGCCGGGTGGGGGCCGGAAATGCAGGTGCCCGCCCACGCCGCCGATCGCGTCGTCCGGCTCGGCTATCTCGACGAAACACAGCTCCAGTCCGTCGTGGCCGGCGCTCGCGCGCTCGTCTTCCCTTCGGTCTACGAGGGCTTTGGACTGCCTCCGCTGGAGGCCTTCGCGACGGGAGTCCCGGTCGTCGCCACCGACATCCCGACCACCCGCGAGACGGTGGGCGGCGAACCCGGACTGGCCCGGCTGGTCCCCCTGGCCGACGCCGACGCGCTGGCGGCCGCACTGGTCGCCGAATGGACGGATCCGGACGAACCGGAACGACGACAGCGGCGGCGTGCCGTGGCCGCTGCCTTCACCTGGCAGCGGACCGCGGCACTCACCCGGGCGGCCTACGAACGGGCCATCGGCTGATCAACCGCGCACGGCCCGGGGCGCGGCCCACGCGCCGCGCCCCCAGCCTCATGGGACCGTCACCGTCGTGCAGCCGAGCAGGGGGTTGCCCGTGCCGCCACCCTGGTTGATCGCGAACGCGCAGACCTGGTGCGTTCCGGCGGTCAGGGTGCCCGACCACATGTAGCCGTGGTTGGGGCCCGCGGTCGGGTAGACCCGCCCGATGTCCGAGCGCGGTGCGTTCGCCTGAACGCCCGACCGAACCACATGGTCGACGTACACGTGCACGGTCACGGGTGCGGTGGGAACATCCGGGTCGAACACCCAGCCGCCGACGGTCGCAGTGGTCCCCGCGACCCTGGCGCCCTCGAGCCGGCCCACCGGGTCACCTGTGCCCAGCGACGACGCCGAAGAGGCTGACGTCGAAGACACTGTTACGGTCCGGCAGCCGAGCTTCGGGTTGGTCGTACCCGCGCCTTGATTGATCGCGTATGCGCACAACTGATGGGCACCGACCGGCACGGTGCCGGACCAGGTGAACCCGTGCGCTGCCCCCGCCGTCGGGTACGCCCGCCCGACGTCCTGCCGCGGGCGGTTCGCCGTCGCCGCGCCGACGACCCGCCCGTCCACGTACACGTGCACGGTCACCGGCGCGGTCGGAACATCCGGGTCGAACACCCAGCCGCCGACGGTTGCCGTGGTACCCGACACCGTGGCGCCGTCGAGCCGGCCCGTCGGGTTGCTGGCCGCCGGCGGGGGCGGGATGACCGTCACGGACCGGCATCCCAGCCGGGGATTCGCGGACCCGATCTTCTGGTTGATCGCAAACACGCAGACCTGATGGACGCCGCCCGCCAATGTCCCCGACCAGGCATAGCCGTGGGCGGCGCCAGCTTGGGGGTACCTCGTTCCGATCTCGGGGCGAGCACCGTTCGCCTGGACCCCGGAGACCACCGCCCCGTCGACGTACACGTGGACGGTCACCGTGGCAGTCGGGACGTCCGGGTCGAAGGTCCAGCCGGTCGCGGTGACCGTGGTGCCTGACGTGCTCACCCCATCCAGTTGACCGACCGGATTCGCCGCCGACGCCGGCTTCACGGTGACGGTCCGGCACCCGAGGAGTGGATTCGTGTAGCCGGCACCGACGTTGATGGCGTACACGCACACCGTCCGGTCGCCCGCTTCCGCGGAAACAGAGGCACTGAAGCCATGGAGCGCCCCGGCTCCGGGACGGGCGGCGGCGATGTCGTTGCGCACCTTGTCGGCGATGGCTCCCGCCGCCAGGACGCCGTCGACATAGACATGCACGTTGATGCTGGTCG
>JAODNJ010000048.1 GCA_025465155.1 Frankiales bacterium | reverse complement strand
GAACGCCTCCTCGTCCTCGGCCGGCCACTCCTCGCCGCGGGCCTCGAACCCGTCGCGGCGGACCTGGGCCAGCACGCTGGCCGCCTGCTCGCCGCCCATCACCGAGATGCGGGCATTGGGCCAGGTGAACAGGAACCGGGGCGAATAGGCACGGCCGCACATCGAGTAGTTGCCGGCGCCGAACGAGCCGCCGATGACGACGGTCAGCTTGGGCACCCGGGCGCACGCGACGGCGGTGACCATCTTGGCTCCGTGCTTGGCGATGCCGCCGGCCTCGTAGTCGCGGCCGACCATGAACCCGGTGATGTTCTGCAGGAACAGCAGCGGGATCGACCGGCGGTCGCACAGCTCGATGAAGTGCGCGCCCTTGAGGGCCGATTCGCTGAACAGGACGCCGTTGTTGGCGACGATCCCGACCGGGTGCCCGTGCAGCCGGGCGAACCCGGTGACCAGCGTGGGGCCGTACAGCGGCTTGAACTCGGCGAACCGGCTGCCGTCGACCAGCCGGGCGATGACCTCACGGACGTCGTAGGGCGTCCTCGGGTCCGGGGGCACCACCTCGTAGAGCGACTCCGCCGGGTACAGCGGCTCCTCGGTCGGCTCGACGTCCCACGGGCGCGGCGTGCGCGGGCCCAGGGTGCCGACGATCTGCCGGACGATGGACAGGGCGTGCGCGTCGTCGTCGGCCAGGTGGTCGGTGACCCCGCTGACCCGGCTGTGCAGCTCGCCGCCGCCGAGTTCCTCGGCCGTGACGACCTCGCCGGTCGCGGCCTTCACCAGTGGCGGGCCGCCCAGGAAGATCGTGCCCTGGTCGCGGACGATGACGCATTCGTCGCTCATGGCCGGCACGTAGGCACCCCCGGCGGTGCAGGACCCGAGGACGGCGGCGATCTGCGGGATGCCGGCCTTCGACATAGTGGCCTGGTTGTAGAAGATCCGGCCGAAGTGCTCGCGGTCGGGGAAGACCTCGTCCTGCATCGGCAGGAAGGCGCCACCGGAATCCACGAGGTAGATGCAGGGCAACCGGTTCTGCAGCGCCACCTCCTGCGCCCGCAGGTGCTTCTTCACCGTCACCGGATAGTAGGTGCCGCCCTTGACGGTGGCGTCGTTGGCCACGACGACGACCTCGCGGCCGCTCACCCGCCCGATGCCGGTGATGAGGCCTGCCGCCGGCGCCTCGTCGTCGTAGAGGCCGTGCGCGGCCAGCGGGGAGAGCTCGAGGAAGGGGCTGCCCGGGTCGAGCAGCGCGTCGACCCGCTCGCGGGGCAGGAGCTTGCCGCGCTCGACGTGCCGCCGGCGGGCACGCTCGCCGCCGCCCTCGGCCACGCGGGCCAGTTGCCGGGCCAGATCCGCGGCCAGGGCCGCGTGCGCGGCGGCATGTCCAGCGAGCACCGGAGCGTCCACGGCGTTAGGTTAACCGTCGTTCACAGATGCGGTCCAGTCCCCACGTCGGGGGTGTTAACGAAGGTTCACCGTCGATTAGCATCCGGACATGGCCGCAAGCCGGACGGAGCCGGACTCCGCGCTGCACGCCGACGCCGGCCGCCCCTCGCGGCGGGAGCAGATCCTGCGGGCGGCGGCTCAGCTGTTCGCCGAGCGCGGTTCGCGGGCGGTCGGGGTCGACGACGTCGGCGCCGCCGTCGGCGTCACCGGCCCGGCGATCTACCGGCACTTCGCGAGCAAGGACGCGATGCTCGCCGAGATGCTGCTGCGGATCAGCGAACGGCTGCTGGCCGGCGGCAGCGAGCGGGTGGCGGCGGCCGGCGCCGACCCGGCGGCCCAGCTGCGGGCGCTCATCGACTTCCAGGTCGAGTTCGCGCTCGACAACCCCGCCCTGATCACCGTGCAGGACCGCGACCTCGGCTCGCTCTCCGAGGCCGACGCTGCGGAGGTCCGGCGGCTGCAGCGCCGCTACGTGGAAGTGTGGGTCGCCGTGCTCGCCCGGCTGCATCCGGCCGCCGAGGCAGCGGCCTGCCGGGCGCGGGCCCACGCCGTCTTCGGGCTGATCAACTCGACCCCGCACAGTGCCGGCCGGCTTCCGCGGCCGGCGATGGCCGAGCTGCTCGCCCGGATGGCCGAGAACGCGGCCACCGCGCCCTGAGCCCCGCGGCTCAGCGCGCCGGGAAGGCCGGCAGGTCGAGCACCAGGCCGCTGTTCGCGGCCGCGTCGAGCTGCTGCGAGCTGCCGACGGACGCCGGATCGACCCACGAGGTCTCGACGATGGTGACGTCGGTGCCGTTGACGTCGCTCGAGTACTCGGAGTTCTTCAGCGCGACCGGACCGCCGGCGTAGCGGACGCCCTCGCGCAGCAGGTCGCTGACGTTCCCCGTTCCGGTGGCGTCGGTGAGCTTGCGCAGCGCGACGGCGGCGTCGGCGGTGGGCATCCGCACGTGCGAGATGGCGGCCACCATGGGGTGCCCCGCGATCTGAGCCGAGTAGAGCCCGCGGGACAGAGCCGAGCAGTCGCTGCTCGCGAAGAATCCGGCCACCTGACCGTAGGCGTGCCCGGCGCAGGTGGTGTCGGTCCGCGTCGCCTGCAGCGTGAAGGTGACGCCGTCCACCTGCTGGGTGTGGCCGGCCGCCAGCGTCGGGGCGGCGCTCCGCGTGGAGCTGGTCACCGCGGAGCCACCGGTGCCCGAGGTGCCGTGCAGGGCACCGGACAGGACCAGCAGCCCTCCGACGGCGACGAGCGCGAGGACCAGCAGCGACGCGGCGACGAGCAGGATCCCGCGCCTGTGCGACCGGCCTCCCGGCGTTGCTGCCGGCCGGCCGGGAGCGGGCCGGGTGAGCGGCGCCGGCGGGACCTCCCACGCCTGAGGCCCGGCGTCCCACTGCGGCGGCTCGGTCAGCACTGCCGTCCGCGGGCCGGCCGGGGGGACCGGCGGCAGCTGGGGATCCACCGGCTCCGCCGAGGAGAACAGGCCGCCGATCCCGCCGGTGTCGTCCGTGGGCTCGGCCGAGCCGACGGCGATCGTGTCGCGTTCGGGGCGACCCGCGAACGGGTCCCCGGAAGGCGCCTGGTGCTGCACGGGAGCCGGGGCGGAAAATGCCTGGAGCGTCTGCGCCGCGGCGATCGGAACGGGGGCCACCGCGGACGCGGGGACGGGGTCGGCGGGGGGCCGCGCGGCCGGCTGCTCCGGCGGCGCGGTGGACGCGGCCGTCATGGCGGCCGGCGTGAGCAGTTCCGGGCGGCGCAGCACGTATGGCGAGTACGGGAAGCCCTCGCCGTTCAGCTCCTCGACCGAGGGCCCGCGGCCCTGGAGCCCGAGGGCCTCGAGAGCGGCACGGACGTCGGCGGTGGTCCACAGCCGCGGGTTGTCCACGCCGGCGTAACGGCTGGCGCGCGCGATACCGAGCAGCAGGGAGCGAGGCTCGACCAGCGCGACCTGGTCCCCCTCGCCGAGATCGCCGTCGGGAGGCTGCAGGCCGGTGAGCTCGCCGACCAGGACGGTCAGCCGGGCGATCCGGCCGGGCTCCAGCCCCGCCCGACGCAGGCGGACGGCGGCGTCCATACCGGCCCGCATGAGCCCGTCGAGCGGCGTCGACCCCCCGCCGGACAGCTGCAGCACCTCACCCGGTCCTGCCCCGGGGGCGATGGTCCAGGCGCCCTCCGGCTTGACGGTCACGATGCCGGACTGGCGCTCCACACCCACGATCCGCATCACCGCGATGCCCTCGGGGACGATCAGCACGGCGTCGGAGATGCGTCGCTGCAGCGCCCCCTCGGTGACCAGCGGGATGGAGGCGACGACGGCGCCGCGCACCGCGCCACCGGTGTCCCAGCGGGCCAGTTCCGCGAAGAGCGCGCGCTCCCCCGCCGTCTGCAGCGGCATGGGAGTGAGGGCCAGCACGAAGTCCTCCGGGCGTCGGGGATAGCGGTCTGCGAACGGGGCCGGGACGGGGCCGGGCGCGGCGCCCACCGGAAGGTGCTGCGGCGCGGCTCTGGTTCCGACGCTACGTCATGTGACGGTTCGGCCGGGCGCTTCCGCCCCGGACGCGCCGGTGGCGAGGGCCTCCGGATCGGAAGCATCCGCCCCCTGGGCAGCCTCCACGACCCCCCGCCGGCCGGCCGGCCGGCGGCCGCGCTCGACGGTGTCGATCCCTGCCCAGAGGAGGGCGAACAGCGCCCCCGCAGGGATCGCCGACCACCAGTTCCACGGCGGCAGCATGCCCGCGGCCTCCTGGAGCGCACCGACGCCGTAGACGCCGGCCGTGACCGGGACCGCGGCCAGCAGGCCCGGCACCGACCAGGCCACCGCGAGGTCGACCAGCACCGCGCCGGCCAGGAGGACGAAGGGCAGGTCCGACGGCGGGAAGCCGGTCAGGACCAGTGCGGCCCAGGCGACGGCGCGGTAGTTCGGTGGGCGTCTGCCCCTGCGACCGCGCGAAATCCAGCAGCGAGGGCTCCGCGGTGGTGTGCCCGGCCCGGTAGGCGGCCAGGGCCAGGACCCCGTACTCCTGGTGCTGATTGGGGAAGAGCACGTTCTCGACGAAGAACAGCCACAGCCCGAGAAGGATCACCGTGCGGACTCGTCCGGGGGCGGCGTAGAGCCGCCACCCGCGGATGGCGCCGGCCAGCATGATCGCCGTCCCGAGGTAGAGGAGGCCGTGCGTAGGGCTCCAGCTCGTGATGTCCAGGCCGTTGATCCGGTGGTTGACGATGTCGAGCGGAACGGCCACGAGGAAGGCGCCGATCCCCCACTGCATCAGCCGCAGCCCCCGACGGTCGACGCCGTAGCCGGAGTAGCTGTGGAAGATCACCAGCGCGATGACCGCGGCGGTGCCGACGGAGTTGAGCAGGTGCGGCGGGGCGAAGTCGTCGCGCAGCCACCGGAAGTGCCAGGACACGTCCCAGGTCGAGCCCAGCATCTTGAGCAGGAAGGCACCGAGCCACGCGGTGTAGATCCACCGCACCTCCGTCTGGTCGGTGGGCCGCCCCGCGCTGCCCGGCGTCATGTACGCGAGCCACAGCCGGCGCAGCGTGGCCACCGGATGCCGCGTTGCCGCCGCGAGGGAGCCCGGGAGCGGCGGGACCGCCCGCGCACGCGCGGGGCGACAGCAGGTCCGGGCACGGTGGAACTCCTCGGCGAGGGGTGGTCTCCGGCCGACAGTAACGGCGGGTGGCCACCGTTCCGCGTCTCCGAGTGGCGCGGTCGCACCGGACACGGTTATGCGGCGGGCACGCGGGGCAAGCGGGGCGCACGGTGCGTAATGTCGGGAGACGTGGCGGAGAGCGCGGGACACCTCGTCTGGATCGACTGCGAGATGACGGGGCTGGATCTGACCCGCGACAAGCTCGTCGAGGTGGCCGTCCTGATCACCGACCCCGAACTGAACGTCGTCGATCCCGGCCTCGACCTGATCATCTCTGCGGACGACGCCGACCTCGACGGGATGACGCCGGTCGTGGCGGAGATGCACGCCAAGTCGGGGCTGACCGAGGAGGTGCGCGCCGCGACCTTGACGGTCAACGAGGCCGAGCAGCAACTGCTCGCGTACGTGAAGCGGTTCGTCCCGGAACGGCGGACGGCGCCGCTCTGCGGCAACTCGATCGCGACCGACCGCGGCTTCCTCGCCCGCGACATGCCGGCACTGGACGACCACCTGCACTACCGGATGGTCGACGTCTCCTCGATCAAGGAGCTGGCGCGCCGCTGGTTCCCGCGGGTCTACTTCGCCCAGCCGCCGAAGGGCCTGGCGCACCGGGCACTGGCCGACATCATCGAGTCGGTGCGCGAGCTCGCCTACTACCGCCGCACGCTGTTCGTGCCCCCTCCCGGTCCGTCGAGCGACGAGGCGCAGGCGGCGGCCGCCGAGTCCGTCGCCGCCTTCGCCGACCTGTTGGCGGTCGAGAACACCGACGGCGGTCCTCCGCGGGGCACTCCGCCCGCCGCATCGGGGCACTGACGCACTCCGGTATCGTTGCCGGCGTCCTCCCCGGCACATGACGCCCGGGAGGACGGCGCGGTGGGTGTAGCTCAGCTGGTAGAGCACCAGGTTGTGATCCTGGGTGTCGCGGGTTCGAGCCCCGTCACTCACCCCAGCGGTGAAGGCCCTGGTCAGTTCGCTGACCAGGGCCTTTCCCGTTCCGAGCCCGTCGACGACGGTGGCCCGGCCCCGGCTGCCCCCCACTTTGGGGGGCATTCTGGGGGGCACTGGCGGGGCGATTGCGCGGCGGATCCCGCTGCGCACCGTGCGGCCGGTCAACCGACCGGCTACCGCACGGAGAACGTCACGATGGCCCTCAAGCCCCCCGCCCTGTGGATCGAGCTGCGCGGCCGCCAGCACCGCGTGTACTGGCGGAACGCGCCCGGCCTCGGCCTGCCCGCCCGGTCCTACCAGCCTGGCCTGTACTCGAAGGCCGACGCGCAGAAGTTCGTCGAGATCGCCACCCACCTCGGCCTGGACACCGCCCGGCAGGCGATGGCGGCCAACGACGAGGCGACCCGCCGGGCGCTGCTCGCTGCCGCAGTCGCCGAGCGCGGCCTGGTGCCGGCGCCGGCAGCCGCACCGGCACCGATCACCCCGCCGCTGGCGGCGGCGCCCATGTCGCCGGCGTTCGTGGCGCCGGCCGGCGGGAGCGGCACGCGCACCGTCGGGGTCACCTTCGACGAGCTGTGGGCCCGCTTCCTCACCAAGATCCGGCACGTGGACGAGGGCACCTTCGCCCGGCCTCATGATGACCATCGTCACCGTGGCCCCACCCGCAAGGGCGGAGCCACGGTGGCGCTGTGTCCGGCCCGGGCACATCCCCGCGTCCCGCCGGACGAGGTCCGACCACCCGCAGCCCCAGGCCTGGCACGGCGCGGGGCAGTGCGGCACCGATGCTCGCAGAATGCAGCACCGGATCCTCAACCGCAGCCCACTCCGCGGGAGGGCCGACGACTCGAACGGCGGTGAGGAGGCGCCATGAGCCCCCCGACGTCGGTGCATTCCTATCGACCGGTTCTCGACGGCCCCGGTCGGCGGCCAGAGCCGCGACGCGCAACCCACCGAAGCGATTCCGGTCGACCCAGTAGCGCGGCCGTCAACCTTCGCCCCGCTCACGGAGCGCCGGCAGCCGGTGAGGTCTGAGCGGCCCCAATGGGACACCCTTCGGAGCTTCCGGTGTTGGGACCTTCACCCGGATCCCTCCTTGTTCCCCGGCGAGCAACCCCACGGGTGAGTAGGTCGGTACCGACAGCTGTCCGGGCTGCGGGTTGCCGCCGAGTGGCCGTTGATTCGGGGCGACCGGAGACTGATCGGCAGCCGCGGCGGCTTCCGCGGGGGCTGTTGCGGTCAGGCCCCGCCGTTCCAGCACACGGACGGCGGGGCCGCTTCTCCCCGTGTCGCTGAAGCCGTTCCTGCGGCAGACCCAGTGGGAGCCGCGGTTGGAACGGTCGCTGAGGCGGAGACGGCCGAGGTCGCCGAGGTGCCGCGCCGCCGGATTGCCGCCGTACAGTTGCGCGTGCCGCTGGCGCCCAGTCGGCAGCCTGCCGGGAGGAGGATGTCCGTGACCGAGCAGGACAGCTTCAACGAGCGCCTCGCCGCGATCGCCCGCGCGTTGTTCCACGAGCCGGACCTGCAGGCCACCCTGCAACGGACGGTCGACGACGCCGCGCGCACGCTCAACGGCGCGTTGTACTCCAGCGTCTCTCTGGTGCTCCACCGCCGGCAGGTGGAGACCCCGGTGTACACCGACGACCGGGCGCTATGGGCCGACCACCTGCAGTACGAGCTCGGTACGGGGCCGTGCCTGGACGCGGTCTGGGAGCAGGACACCTTCGGCATCGAGGACCTGACTACCGAGACGCGGTACGGGACCTGGAGCCGCCGGGTCGTCGCCGAGACCGGCATCCACAGCAGCCTGTCACTGCAGCTGTTCACCGACCCCGAGAGCGCCGTCAGCCTGGGCGCGCTGAACCTGTACTCACCACAGCCGCGGTCGTTCGACCCCGACACCCGCGCCGAGGCCGTGGCGCTGGCCGCCCACGCCGCCATCGCGCTGCAGAGCGCGCAGACCGACGCGCAGCTGCGCAGCGGGCTGGTCACGCGCACCGTCATCGGCCAGGCGGAAGGCATCCTGATGGAGCGCCTGAAGATCACCGCGGACCAGGCGTTCGGGCTGCTGAGCCGACTGTCTCAGCAGCGCAACGTCAAACTGCGGGACGTGGCACGGGCGCTGGTCGAGACCGGCGCGCTGCCCGGCGACTGAGCCACCGAGCCCGGTTGCGGGGCGACTCGCCGGCCGGGTTGCTCGGCTAGCGAGCTGGGGGTGACGGTCAGGTGCCGGCGCCCGACATCGCCCTGTTCCGACGGTGCCCGTCCGACCAGCACGACACGCGCCCACTGTCAGCCACCGGAGCTCATTCCCTCCTGCACACCGATGGCACCGTGCCTCTGCGGCCAACGGGTTTTCAGGGCGAAGGTTGCCGACGCGGTACTAGCCTGACGGCGGGCCCCTACACCGGCCCCCCTTCCTACCCCGGCGGCCCCTGTCCCCGGCCGGTGCGGGCAGCCGTCGGCGTCGGGCGCCGCACGCCGAGAGGGTGCGCGAGCCGTGTCGCCGTCGTCTGCTGATCCCCCGCCCGGCGATCGGCCGGCGCTGCGGGTGCACGTTGATCACCGGACCGGCCGAGTCGCGGTGATCGGCCGACTGGGGCGGCGCACCGCGCACCTGGTGCACGACGTCATCACGGTGGTGCTGCAAAGCGACCGCATCCGGTGGCTGGTCGACGTCACGGACCTCACCGCCGACCAGACCGGGCTGCGGGTGCTCGGCGGCGCCTACCGCCGACTGCTGCGCGGGGGTCGCCAAATGATTCTGCTTGGCGCATCACCACAGCTGAGGCATGCCTTGCGCCGGCTGCGATTGGCCGAGCACGTCCTGGACCCCACCGACGACTCACGGGCGTGAGCCGGATGTCGCGGCCGGTACCGGCCCACGGGCGTCGCGCGCCTGCGCCTTCACTTCGAGGTCGCCCTGTCCCTCGCCGGTGACCGGGCTCCTGGATTTCGGCGGATTCGGTCATCGCAGGCGACGGAGCGCCCTTTCCGTTCCCACCCGGGATCTCCACAGCCATCCGGGAGAGACTCCGCGGGCGGCCGGGCGGCGTCAGCCTTCGGTGCTTGCGTGGAGGGCGAGTAAGGCGATGTCGTCGTCGGTGCGGGCGGCGCGAGGCGATCGAGCAGCGCATCGCAGATGCCGTCCACCGGCACGGCCCGCAGCCGGGCGAGTTCGGCGGCGAGCCGGGTGATGCCCTCGTCGATGCCGGTGCGGCCGATCTCGACCAGGCCATCGGTGTACGAGAGGACGATGTCCCCGGGGCACACGAGGGCCTCGTGGTCGGTGCCGGGACGCCCTCCGTACGAGCGGGCGGCGGCTCGACGGTCGCCCGGGCGCCGAGCGGGTCGGTGGCGCCGTCGCGAGGCTGGGACACCGAGCCCGGTCCCTCCTCGTGGGTGAAGCCCAGCCGCCCCCAGACGACCTTGCGCCCGTCCTCGAGCGGCTCCCAACCGACCGCGCCGCAGATGGCCGCGACCAGGCCCAGACCGAGCCCGCCGAGGGCCGCGTCGCGGTCGACCGCCGGGGTAGGCGGTTCCCCGCCCGCGGCGTCGGTGACCCGCAGCAGCCAGAAGTGGTCGGTGACCGTGACGGTCGCCTCGACCGGCGACCGGCCATGCCGGACGGCGTTGCTGACCAGCTCCTCGAAGGCCAGCAGCAACCGTTCCACCGCCCCGTCGCTCGCGGCCGTCGGCCCGCCGCCCTGCACCGCAGCCGCCAACTGCTGGCGCGAGGCGGTGACGTCGGCGGCACGGCTAGGCCGCCACCGGCCGATGACGCGGGCGCCGGGCGCCCCCTGCGGCAGAGCACGGCGCCCACAGCGGCTCGCTCATCCGCCCTCCTTCCGCAGCCCCTGTGCGTCGGCCCAGGGTGGCTCTTCCGGGGTCCCCGCGCGACACGACCCACGCACGCCAGGCGCGGAACGAATCTCGGAACGGCGCCGGTGCGGAAAGGTACACGCGGCGCGAGCGAGCGACGACGAGGACCCCAGAGCGCCACGGGTTGGAGCGTTGGACATCCCTGCCGACAACGACCTCCGCCCGCCGAAGACCGCCCACATCGGTCGCGGGCAGCTGAGGTACCAGGCCGCATCGCACAGGCCCCCGGCGGCTACGCGCCCTGGCTAGGGTCTGCGCCGTGGACGGGCCGAGGGGTGACAGGCTTGACGTCGGCGAACTCCTCCACGAGGTGGAGGTCGCGGCGCCGGTTGACTCGGTCCCGGCGGTCGCGGCCCGACTCGCGGAGATGGTCGGCGCCCGCGAGGTGCACCTGCTGATCGCCGACTTCAGCGGCCGGGCGGTCGTCCGGCTCACGTCCATCGACCGGGTCGACGGCGCGCGGAGCCGGGGGATCGAGCAAGCGGAGTCGCTGCCGCTGGCGGGCACCGTGTACGACCGGGTCCTGCGCACGCAACGGGCCAATGTGCAGCCGGTCGACGACGGGGCGCAGATGGTCGTTCCGGTGACCGACCGGGGGGACGCCATCGGCCTGCTCGAGCTGATACTGCCCGGCATCCCCTTCGATCAGGAGGCCGCCGACATCGGCCTCGCCGCGCACGCACTGGCCTACGTCCTCATCGCCGCCCGCCGACACACCGACGTGTTCGAGTGGGGCATGCGGTCCACCCCGTTCAACCTGGCCGCGGAGATCCAGCGCCGACTGCTGCCGGCCGCCTTCACCTGCGAGGCCGGTCAGTTCACCCTCGCCGGCTGGCTGGAACCGGCCCATGCGGTCGGTGGGGACACCTTCGACTACACCCTCGAGCGCGACTGCCTGCAGGTGTCGATCACCGACGCGGTCGGGCATCAGGTCGCGGCGTCCCTGCTGGCCACCGTGCTCGTCGGCGCCCTGCGCAACGGCCGCCGGAGGGGGCTGAAGCTCGCTGAGCAGGCCCGCTACGCCAACGACTGCCTGACCGAGAACGCGCCGCCCGGCCAGTTCGTCACCGGTCAACTCGTGCGGGTGGACCTGCACAGCGGCACGGCCGGGGTCGTCAACGCCGGGCACACCCTGCCGCTGCGGCTCCGTGACGGTGTCGTGGAGCAGATCGAGCTCCGTGTGGAGGTGCCGTTCGGCGTGCTGCCGGGCAAGACCTTCCAGGTGCAGCCGTTCCCCCTCGAGCCGGGGGACCGGATCGTCTTCCTGACCGACGGCATGCTGGAGCGCAACGCGGCATCGCTGGACGTGGCCGCGGCCCTGGCCGACACCGCGGACCTGCACCCGCGGGAGGTCGTGCAGGCCCTGGGCGCCGCCGTGCTGCACGCGACCGGCGGAGATCTTCGCGACGACGCCACGATGGTCTGCCTCGACTGGTACGGCGGCCCGCCCCGCGGCCGGAACACCGAGAACGGCGCCGACCCCGACCACGCCTCGCCGAGCGCTTGACCGGCTCGTCCGGACGCGCGCCATACCTGGTGCGCCAGTCGCCGTTCCCAACGTGGCTCTCCGTTCGGCCGTCCGGGGGATGGCAAGGGCGGCGCCCGCGGAGGGGCGGTCCCGCCGCCCCGAGGTCTGGAGCAGCAGGACCTGACCGCAACAGCCCCCCGCGGAGGGGTTGCGGCTACCTGCAGTCTTGCAGTGTTCCTGGCACTCCTGGCCCGGGCCACTGCGCGATTGGCTCGTCAGCCGACGCCGAGCCGAGCCCACTCGTCGATCATGGCTTCGCTGATCGCCTCCGGCACACCGGCCACCGCGGGCTCCGGGTTCGCGGCCGCGGCCCGCTGCGCCTGACGCGGCGTCAGCAGATGCGGGAGCATCTCGCCGATCGCCAGGATGTCGGCCCAGGTGAAACAGACCCCGCGCTGCTGCTTCCCGTCGGGATTGCCGCTGCGCTGATGCGGGATGCACCGCGCGGTGACCCACCGCTTCAGCTGAGAGTCCTTGATGTTCAGCGCCTGTGCCACCTCGGCTCGGGTGTAGGCACGGCGGGTGGCGAGCTGTTCTTCCATCACCCCCCTCAAGGTCCTGCGGTCTGCGCCGTCGGCAATCACTCCGGTCTGACACACCTCCACGAGTTCGATACCGGCGGCGGTCGCCGCGGCGGCCGGTGGCTGGGGGACAGATTGGGGGGCAACTGGCCGCTCAGGACCGCTGCAGACCGCTCCGGAACGTTCGAGGACACGCGTAACCTGCGCATACGCCGGTCCACCAGGACCGGGACCGGCCTCACTCGCGGGTTCGAGCCCCGTCACTCACCCTCACCGGGAGGCCCTGGTCGGTTCGCTGACAAGGGCCTTCACCGTTTCCGGGCCCGTCGTCGACGGCAATCGGCACCCCGTTGCCCCCTCGTCGGAGGGAATCGGCGGGCCACTGTTGGGGCGGGGCGACTGCGCAGCGGATCCCGCTGCGCACCACGGCCGGTCAACCGACCGCCGACCGCACCGAACCACCCACCATGTCCCTCGAGCTCCCCAGCTTGTGGATCGAGAAAGCGCGGCCGCCAGCACCGCGTGTACAGGCCATAGCAGGAGCCTGTGACGTGCGAGACGGCTGACGATCGCGTCCCGTTTTGAGGAGTAAGCTAGTTCTATTAGCCTTTGAGCTACTCCGACAAGCCAGACGGATGGGAGATGGCAATGAGCGGCAACATCGCGGAATCGGCGCAGACGCAGTGGCTCCACCGCCCAGAGGGCCGGATCGCCTACGACACGGTCGGCACCGGCCCGCTGGTGGTCTGCGTGCCCGGCATGGGGGAGCTGCGCAGCGTGTACCGGCGCACCGCACCGGCACTGGCCGCCGCCGGCTACCAGGTGGTCACGATGGACCTGCGGGGGCACGGCGACAGTGACGCCACCTTCACCGGTTACGACGACGTCGCGGCCGGCGGCGATGTCGTCGCCCTCATCCAGGAGGTCGGCGGCCCGGCGGTGGTGATCGGCAACTCGATGGGCGCCGGCGCCGCGGCGTGGGCAGCGGCAGAGCGGCCGGAGCTGGTCAGCGGCCTGGTGCTGGTGGGTGCGTTCGTGCGCAATCCACCGATGAACCCGCTGCTCGCGCTGGCCTTCCGCGCGGCGATGGCCGGACCGTGGGCGCCCCGGGTCTGGGCCTCCTACTTGCCCAAGCTCTACCCCGGCCGGCGCCCGGAGGACTTCGCTGCCCACCGGGACGCCATCCTCGCCAGCATGCACCGCCCCGGCCACGCGCGGGCGTTCAGCCGGACCACCCGGACCAGCCACGCCCCGGTCGAGGCGCGCCTGGGCGAGGTGACCGCGCCGGTGCTGGTGGTCATGGGTGATCGCGACCCCGACTTCGGCGACGCCGCCGCGGAGGGCCGCTGGATCGCCGAGCGGCTGAACGGTGAGCTGTTGCTCGTGCCCGGCGCCGGGCACTACCCGCAGGTCGAGGACCCGGAGCTGGTCCACCCGGCGATCGTGGCGTTCGCCGGCCGGGTGACCTCGCGTGCCTAGAGCGGGGCTGTCCCGGCCTGCCGTGGTCACCGGCGCCGCCGAGCTCGCCGACGAGGCCGGCTGGGAACGGCTGACCCTGGCCGCCCTGGCCGCCAGGCTCGGCGTGCGGCTGCCCAGCCTGTACAAGCACATCGACTCCCTGGACGGGCTGCGCCGCGACGTCGCCGTGCTGGCGGTGACCGAACTGGGGGCTGCCGTGAGCGCCGCGGCGGTCGGCCGCGCCGCCAGCGACGCGTTGCGCGCGGTCGCCGGCGCGTACCGCGACTACGGGCAGCATCATCCCGGCCGGTACGCGGCGACCGTCCGGGCGCCGGCCACCGACGACGCCGAGCACACCGCCGCCGCGGGGACCGTGCTGCGGGTCGTGCTGGCCGTCCTCGCCGGCTACGGGCTGGCCGGTGACGACGCCATCGACGCCACCCGCGCACTGCGCGCGGCGCTGCACGGCTTCGTCACCCTGGAGGCCGGCGGCGGCTTCGGCATGCCCGCCGACGTCGACCGCAGCTTCACCCGCCTCGTCGACGGCTTCGACGCCTCGCTGCACCGCTGGGCCGACACCGCCCAGCCCTCGCACACCACCCGCGTGAGGACCCCGTGATGACCCGCGTTCGTGCTGCAGGCTCCCGGTCGTCCTCTCACCGGTCGGCGGCCCGGGCACACCCAGGCTGAGCAGGCACGTCCACGCCCGCCGGCCACCCCCGCGCGCGCCGCGTGTGACGGCTGGGACGCGGGACCGCGACACGCCCACCGGGGTACTGGCACACAGCCTGGCGGCCTCGGAGTCTGTGCGGTATGACCGCTGCCGCCTACCGCTACGGAACCGCCCATTCGGTGATGATGGTCGGCGCCTTCG
>JAODNJ010000032.1 GCA_025465155.1 Frankiales bacterium | reverse complement strand
CTGCCTCGAAGCCGAGGGTGTAGTAGCCGACCACGTGACTCGCCGACGGGAAGGTCATGCAGGCGATGACGACCACCGACCAGACGATGCCGATGACGCACAGCGGCTTCAGCATCCCGCCGATCGTGAAGTACTCGCGGGGCGCGTCCGGGATCCGCTTGCGGACCGCCCCGATCAGCGCGCTGATCAGCGTGGTCCCGTAGGTCACGTACAGGACCACGGACACCATGCCGGTGACCTGGGTGGCGATGCCCGCCGACAGGAAGTTGATCCCGATGGCCACGATCCCGACGGCGACGACAGAGGCGATCGGCGTCCGCGTGGTCGGGTGGACCTTGGCGAGCACCTTGGAGAACGGCAGCATGTTGTCGCGGGCCAGGCTGTAGCTGGTCCGTGTCGCGACGGTCACGTTGGCCAGCAGGCACGAGAACATCGCGACGAAGGCGACGACCTGGACGATGAAGGAACCGGCGCCCCCGAAGTGGCTCTCGACGATGGAGACCATCGGGTTACTGCTCGTCGAGTTGACCGTCTTCTTCAGGTCCGGGCCGATGGCCATCGCGAAGATCGCGTACATCAGCAGACCGGCGGCCCCGCTGACCAGCACCGCCCGCATCATGGCCTTGGGGGCCGAGCGCCGCGGGTCGTGGGTCTCCTCGGCGAGGTCGGCGGCGCCCTCCCAGCCGGCGAGGGTCCAGATCGGCAACAGCAGCGCGCTGGCGAAGGCCGTCAGGGTGATCGGGCTGCCGAGGGTCGACTGGTGCTGTACGAGGATTGCCGGGCCCTGCACGTGGTGGAAGAAGGCCAGGCCGACGCCGAGGATCACGGTGATGCCCAGGGTGCCCACCAGCTCGAAGCTGGCGCCGACGTTGTTGACGCGGGCTGTGAGCCTGATGCTGGTGATGTTGATGATGACCGCGATCACGACGGCGATGCTGGCCATCAGGATGATGTCGCCGTGCGTCGGGTTGGCCCAGATGTCCGGGGCGAACACGCTGGCCAGGGCGACGGCGATGCCGGCCGAACCGATGAACTGACACAGGAACGCGTTGTAGCCGGTGAGCCATCCGTAGTGGGGGTTCACGAGCCGGCTGGCCCAGTGGTACGCGTACCCGGTGATCGGGAGCCGGACGGCGAGGTGCCCGTAGACGGCCGCGAGGAGCAGCACTCCGGCGATGACCGGCAGCCACAACCAGATGGCTACGCCGCCCAGGGTCTGGAACGGCTGGGCGAACAGCGTGAACACCGTCGTCGTCACGCTGATCATCGAGAAGGACAGCGCGAACGACGAGTATCCGCTCATCGTCCGGCGCAGTTCTTCCTTGTAACCGAACTGGGACAGGACAGCGTCGTCGCTGCTGTCCTGCGCTGCGCTTGTGGTCATGTCGGGCCCTTCCCGAACGGTGGTGCGCGGTGAGTGGGGGTGGTGCGGCGGTGCCGGCTCAGTCCATGTAGGCGCCGCCGTTGACCGACAACGCCTCTCCGGTGATGAAGTCGGCGTCCGGGGAGGCGAGGAAGGCGACCGCCCTGGCCACGTCCTCTGGAGTCTCGAGTCGGCCGAGAGGGGTGTCCTCGACCCACAGCTTCTGGACGGCGTCGGGGGCGACCCCGCGCAGCTCGGCCTCCCACGCGAGCTCCCGCTCCTGCATCGGCGTGGCGACGTAGCCGGGGCAGACGCAGTTGACGCGGATGCCGTGCGGGGCGAGCTCGAAGGCCATGGCCTGGGTCAGGCCGACCACGGCGAACTTGGAGGCGACGTAGTCCGCCAGGAAGGGAACGCGGCCCTGCTTGCCGGCCATGGAGGCGGTGTTGATGATCTGGCCGCCGATGCCGTTGGCGATCATGGTGCGCGCCGCGGCGCGGCCGCACAGGAAGATGCCCTTGGTGTTGACGGCGAGGGTGCGGTCCCAGTCGGCGTCGGTGATGTCGACGAAGCGCTGCATCTTCGAGATCCCGGCGTTGGAGACCCAGACGTCGAGCCGGCCGGTCTCGGCGACGACCCGGTCGGCGAGCGCCTGGACGGCCACGCCGTCCGTGACGTCGAGCTGCGCGGCGGTGCCGCCGATCTCGCCGGCCACGCGGGCCGCCGCGGCCTCGTCGATGTCGGTGACCACGACCCGGCGCCCGCGCCGCGACAGCTGGGCCGCGATGGCGGCCCCGATGCCGGAACCGGCTCCGGTGACGACGGCAACGGTGGTGTCGGTCATGTCTGTGCCCTTCGTGCCAGGCGGTGGGAGATGGGGGCGAGCGCCGTCCCGGCGTTGCGGTAGATCGCGTACGCCTCGGCGTAGCGGTCGGCGGACTTCGGGTCGGGGACGACCGGCTCGGTGACGGTGACGTGGGTGGTGGCCTCGTGCCATCCGCCGTAGAGCCCGGCGCCGACCGCGGCAGCCATGGCCGCGCCCAGCGAGGAGCCGGGGTGGTCGAGGACCGGCCACAGGGGCACGCCGATGGCATCCGCGAGGATCTGCTTCCACACCCGGGACCGGCTCCCGCCGTTGGTGACGCGGGCGCGGCCGAGCCGGACGCCCCGCTCGGCGAAGACGTCGACGTGGTGGCGGAAGCCGAACGCGATGCCCTCGAGGATGCTGCGGTAGAGGTCCCCTCGGCTGTGACCCAGGTGCATCCCGAGGAAGGCGCCGCGCAGGTCGGGATCGTGCAGCGGCGACTTCTCGCCCAGGAAGTACGGCAGGCAGACGATCTCGGCCGGCTCGGCGGCGGCGGCCTCGGCCTCCAGCACGTCGAGGGGGGCGCCACCGTGCACTGACTGGAACCAGCGGATGAGGCTGCCCGAGCTGGCCATGCAGCCGTTCGGCAGCCACGTCCCCGGGGCGGGGTGAGCGTCCAGGTAGAGCCTCGCGTCCAGGAAGGGGGCGTCGGTGACGGCCAGGATGTCCCCGGCGCCGCCGAGCTTGACCAGCCAGTCCCCCGGTTGAGCGAGGCCGGCCGCGTACGCGCTGAGCACGTGGTCCGCCCCGCCGACGAACACCGGCAGGCCGGAGGGCAGCCCGAGCTCCTCGGCGACCGCGGCCGGTACGGCGCCGACCTGCTGGCCCGGGTCGGCCACGGGCAGCAGCAGGCCGGGGTCGATGCCTGCAGCTTCGAGGACGGCGGGTACCAGCGCGCGGGTGTGGAGGTCGAACAGGCCGCTCTCCAGGGCCCAGTTCCACTCGACGTGCGCAGCGGCGCCCAGCCGGAGCGCAACCCAGTCGTAGGAGCCCATCACCTGGTGGGTGGCGGCCCAGACCTCGGGCTCGCGACGCGCCAGCCAGAGCAGCGTCGGCGCGACACTCTGCTGGGTCAGTGCCGACCCTGTCATGGCCAGCAGGTCGACGTCGTCCAACCTGGCCTGCAGCTCCTCGATCTCGCGCACCGCGCGCGCGTCGTTCTGCAGGATGGCGCGGCGCAGCGGGCGACCGTCGGCGTCGCAGACCACGACGGCGGGGACCATGCCGCTGACCGCGATGCCGGCCAGCTCGCTGCCGCTCACGCCCCCGGCCGCGAGTAGCTCGGGCAGCAGGCGGGTCAGGTTGGCCCACCACTGCTCCGGGTCGGCCTCGGACCAGCCGGCGGCGTCCGAGTACTGGTCGACCGGGGCGCTGACCTGGGCGACGACGCCCGCACCGGGGTGCAGGAGGACGATCTTGGTGCCGGTGGAACCGATGTCGATCCCGATGACGTGGTCGGGCATGCTCAGGCTGCCCGGGCCGCGTCGACGAAGCGCGCAGCGCGGTCGGGGTCGACCGGGTTCCAGGTGTAGCCGTCGACCTTGAGACTGCTGCCGACGATGCAGCCGTCGGCGATCTTCAGGAACTCGGCGATGGTCTCGGCCTTGGCGCCTGTGTTGAGCAGGACGGGCACGTCCTCGGGGACGGCGTCCCGGACCTCGGCGACCGTGCTGACGTCGGGACCGGCACCGGCCATGGGGCCGGACACGAGGATCGCGTCGGCGAGGCTGGAAACCACCGTCGAGTGCGCGATCTGCGCCGGCGTCCGGGAGCCGGTCGACGAGGCGAACTCCGGTGTGATGTTCATGAAGATGCCGAGGTCGTCGGCGTCCAGCCGGCGACGCTCCCGCAGCACCGTGGCGGCGTCGGGGTTCCAGGCGCCCATGTCGGATTCCCAGCTGCCGGTGAGCACCTCGCGGATGAACGAGGCCCCGCTGGTGGCGCCGACGGCGAGCGCGCACCGGGCGTCCCAGAGGAAGTCGACGCCGAAGGGGATCTCCGCCGGCTTGCACTCGGCGACTACGCGGGCCAGTGCCGCAGCACTCTCCAGGCCGGCGTTGAGCTGGTACGGCCGGTCGTTCTCGTTGCAGAACATGACGGCGTCGAAGCCGCTGCGCATCAGCAGGTCGAGGTCACGCCGGACGCCGTCGATGATCCCGGTCATGCCGGCGCCGGCGTCGTACAGCGGTGTTCCGGGCAGCGCCCCGATGTGGACCATCGCGATGAGGGGCTTCTCGACGGACGGGAAGATCTTGCGGAAACGGGACACGGACGCTCCTTGCTGAACCGGTGACGCCCGGGAAGCTAGGAGCACCGGTTGTGAGTTGTCAACACTCCTCACGGATGCGGTGTGAACTCTTCACACTTGCTAGCATTCCGTTATGCGGCCAGAGGACCGGCGCCGGCTCATCGCCGAGCGGCTGAGCACGGTGGGCGAACTCGACCACGCCGTCGTGGCCGAGGAGTTCGACGTGTCCGAGATGACCGTCCGGCGCGACTTCGAGCTGCTGGAACGGGATGGGCTCGGGCGCCGGGTGCGCGGCGGCATCGCCACGATGGTCAGCCGGGGTTACGAACCCCCCATGCCGCTGCGCATGGCGGTCGCATCGGAGGCCAAGGTCGCGATCGGCGAGACGGCGGCGGGGCTGGTCTCCGAGGGCGACACCGTCGTCCTCGACGTCGGGACGACGACGCTCGCGCTCGCCCGCGCCTTGCGGGGCCGGCGCGGCCTCACCGTCGTCACGCCGAGTCTGCCGATCGCCGTCGAGCTGGGCAACGAGCCCGGGATCCGGTTGATCGTCACCGGCGGCATCGTGCGCCCTGGCGAGCTGAGCCTCACGGGCGGGTTCGCCGAGGACGTCCTGCGCCAGCTCAACTGCGACCTGGCCTTCCTCGGCGTCGCCGGCGTCTCGGCCCGGGTGGGGATCAGCGACTACAACCCCGACGACGTCCGCGTGAAGCGGGTCATCCTCTCCGCGGCTCGACGTGTCGTGGCGCTCGCCGACTCCTCCAAGCTCGGCAAGGTCGGCTTCAGCACCATCGCCGGCCTCGACCAGCTCGATTCGCTGGTCACTGACGCGCCGACCACGCATCCCGAACTCGCGGCCATCGCCCAGGCCGGCCTCGCGATCGTCCAAGCCCTGCCGGCAGCCGGCGCGGGCGACCGCGCTTCGGCGGAGGCGGCCCAGCCCTACGGCGCCTGACGCGAGCGGGCACCTTGTCCCCGTGCCGGACGAGGACACTCCGCGGTGGCCCCGCCCTCGACGCCCTGTCGGTCGTCGATCGAAGGAGGGCCCGGAGGTAAGGAGGGCCCGGAGGTGTTGTACGAGCGCGTCGCCGGGCTGGGTATCGGCAACGCCGGCGCCGCGGACGCGGCCTCGGATGAGGCACGTCACAATCTCATCCCTTCCGGTATTCCAAGTAACTTGATAGGAATACTGCATGACGCGCGTTGGTACCGCCTTGGTGACCCGCGTCCACGTGGACCTGCTGCGCTCGGCGAGCGCGCTCTGTCCCATCCGTCGCTGACCTGACGCGTCGCGGCGCACACCGCCGCACGTCCTGAACGGTCACCCGACGTCCTCCGGCAGGGTCACCCCCTGCCGGTGCGGCGGGGCAGCCGCCCGCTACCGAGCCTTCCGCTGTCCATCGAGTGACCGCTGGTGGCGTTTCTCCGCCCGTGCTCGGCCAGTCCCTCCGAGGCCGGCCATGCCGGCGTCGTCCCTGCTCCGACCTGCACGCCGTCCGGCGCGCGGCAGTCCCGCGCGCACCCACGGCGCGCAGCATTCTCCGGAGGTCTCTCCGTGCTTTCCCCTCGACGTCTCATCGCCGCTGTTCCGCTGCTTGTCGCCGCCTTGCTGCTCGCGGGCTGCGGTGGCGGCGGTGGCGGCGGCTCGGCGTCCGGCGGCGCCATCCCCGCGGCCACGAAGGGGCCGAACCTCAGCGACGTGGTCCTGCACGTCGGCGACCAGGTCACAGTGACCCAATCGGTGCTGGAGGCGTCCGGTGCCCTGAAGGACCTGCCCTACACGATCGAGTGGTCCTCGTTCACGTCCGGCCCGCCGCTACTGGAGGCGCTCAACGCCGGCGCGATCGATGTGGGCGGGGTCGGTGACACCCCGCCGGTGTTCGCCCAGGCCAACGGGGCGAACGTCCGCATCGTCGCAACCTCGCGCAGCACGAAGGCCAACGACTTCCTGCTGGTCCCGAAGGGTTCCCCGGCCAAGGACCTCGCAGACCTTCGCGGCAAGACGATCGCGGTCGCGCAGGGATCGAGCTCACACGGTCTGCTGCTCGGCCTGCTGCACAAGGCGGCCCTGTCGGTGGACGACGTACAGCTGAAGTTCCTGGCGCCGCCGGACGCGCTCAGCGCCTTCTCGACCGGCCAGGTCGACGCGTGGGCGGTGTGGAACCCGTACGCCGCCCTCGCCGAGCAGCAGGCCGGCGGAAAGGTGATCGCCGACGGCACCGGGACCACCACCGGCCAGGGCTACCAGCTCGCCTCGCCCAAGGCGCTCGCCGACCCGACGACGAGTGCGGCGCTCGGTGACTACCTGGGCCGGCTGGCGAAGGCCACCGCGTGGGCGGCGAACCACGCCGATCAGTGGGTGCCGACCTACTCCAAGCTGACCGGACTGCCGCCGTCGGTGGCCAGGGCCTCGTTCGACACGAGCCGCGCCGGCTACGTCCCGATCGACGACGGTGTGATCGCGAAGCAGCAGGGGCTCATCGACCTGTTCGGCTCGGCCGGACTGCTGAAGACACAGCCGAAGGCCGCCGACTTCTTCGACGCCCGGTTCAACCACCAGGTCGAAGCGGGGGCTTCAGCATGACGGCCACACTGCCGACCGCCGCGCCTGCTGCTGCGTCGCCGAGCGCCGCTACCGATCAGGTGCCGGCGGCTGGCGCCGGCCGGCGGGGATCGTCCGGTTTGCGCTCGGCCGGCCGCCTGGTGAGCCCGGTGCTGCTCCTGGCGGCTTGGCAGTTGGCCTCGCAGACCGGACTGCTTTCCCCGCAGCGGCTCGCTCCGCCGTCGGCGGTGGCGTCCGCCGCCGCGGAGCTGTGGCGCGACGGCGCTCTGCTGCAGGCTGTGGCCATCAGCCTCCAGCGGGTGGGGACAGGGCTGGCGCTGGGCTTGGCGGCCGGCGTGGTGCTAGGTCTGTCGACCGGCTTCTCGCGATTCGCCGAGTTGGCGATCGACCCGCCGCTGCAGATGTTGCGCACCGTGCCCTTCCTCGGTCTGGTACCGCTGTTCATCGTGTGGTTCGGCATCGGTGAGATGCCGAAGGTCCTGCTCGTGGCGCTCGGTGTGACGTTCCCCTTCTACGTCAACCTGTTCGCCGGCATCCGCGGTGTCGACGTGAAGCTCGTCGAGGCGGGGCGGTCGCTGGGGCTGTCGTGGTTCGCACTGGCCCGGCACGTGGTGCTGCCCGGAGCGTTGCCGCAGGCCCTGGTCGGGTTGCGGCTGTCGCTCGGCGTTGCCTGGCTGTCCCTGATCGTCGCCGAGCAGATCAACGCCGACGCGGGCCTGGGCTATCTGGTCATGAACGCGCGCGAGTTCTACCGCACCGACGTCATCGTCCTCGGGCTCGTGGCCTACGCCGGCCTCGGCCTGCTCACCGACGGCCTCGTCCGTCTGCTCGAAGGGAGGGCGCTGGCATGGCGCCGAGCGTTTCGTCCGTCCTGACCGTCCCCGCCCCAACGGAAGAATTCGACCCGGATGAAGTGGTCGCCCGGGTGCGCAACGTGCGGCGCAGCTTCGGCGGTCCCGCCGTGCTCGACGGCGTCGACCTCGAGTTGCGGCGCGGTGAGGTCATCGCGCTCGTCGGCCGCAGCGGCTCGGGCAAGTCGACCCTGCTGCGCGTCCTCGCCGGGCTCGACTCCGAGCACCAGGGGGAGGTGCAGGTGATCGGTCGGCGCGCGGTCGCCTTCCAGGAGCCGCGGCTGCTGCCGTGGAAGCGGGTGCTCGACAACGTCGCGCTCGGCGCCGGCGGCGACGCTCGCGTGCGCGGGCAGGACGCCCTCACGGAGGTCGGCCTGGCGCATCGCGCCGACGCGTGGCCCCTGACCCTCTCCGGCGGTGAGGCCCAGCGCGCTTCGCTGGCTCGGGCCCTGGTTCGCTCGCCGGACCTGCTGCTGCTCGACGAGCCGTTCGGAGCCCTGGACGCGCTCACCCGGCTCACCGCTCAGCACCTTCTGCAGACATTGCACGCGGCCCACGGCTTCGCGGTCCTTCTGGTCACCCACGACGTCGAGGAGGCGGTGCTGCTTGCCGACCGCGTCGTCGTGCTCGACGCCGGACGCCTCGCCGTCGAGCTGCCGGTACAGCTACCCCGCCCCCGATCCCGGACCGCCCCGGCCGTGCTCGCCCTCCGCGACCG
>JAODNJ010000029.1 GCA_025465155.1 Frankiales bacterium | reverse complement strand
CCGGACCCGGTGGCGGCGCTCTCCGTCGGCCGCCGCGTGGGTCTGCCGCCCCGCATGATCACGCTCATCCAGGGCGAGGGTCTGCTCAACGACGCCACCGCGCTGACCATCCTGACCGTGGCGGTCGCGGCGGCGCGGGGCGGCCGCTTCGACCCGTGGTCGGCGCTGGGCCAGTTCCTGCTGGCCACCGCCGGCGGGGTGGCCGCGGGCCTGCTGGTCGCGGCCCTGGTACGGCTGCTGCGCCGCTTGCTGAACGACCCGCTGACCCTCAACGCCGTGTCGCTGGCCACCCCGTTCGGCGCCTACCTGCTGGGTGAGAAGGCACACGTCTCCGGCGTCCTCGCCGTCGTGGTCGCCGGCCTGGTCATCGGCCACGACGGCTCCCGCGAGGTGTCCGGCGCCAGCCGGCTGCAGGTCAACGCGGTGTGGCGGCTGATCGACTACCTGCTCGAGGGCCTGGTCTTCCTGCTCATCGGCCAGCAGTTGCCCACGGTCGTGCGGGGACTGGGGAAGTACGGGATCTCCACCGTCGTCATCGCGGCAGCGGTCAGCGTCGGCGGCGTGCTGCTGATCCGCCCGCTCTGGCTGGTCCTCACCCAGTCGCTGCCGCAGTCCCTGCACACCCGCCTGGGCGGCGGGGACGACGACGAGGAGACCGACCAGGACGACGTCGACGCGAGCGCCCGCGGCGCCACCAGCGCCGGCCGCCCACCGCGGGAGGAACGACTCAGCGGCCGCGAGGTCGTCGTCCTCAGCTGGGCGGGCACCCGCGGCGTCATCAGCCTGGCGGCGATCTTCACCCTCCCCCTGATGACCGACGCCGGCCGCCCGTTCCCCGCCCGCGACCTGCTGCTGTTCTGCACGTTCCTCGTCGTCCTCGTGACGCTGGTCGGCCAGGGCGTGACGTTCGCCCCGCTGGTGCGGGCTCTGGGCCTCCGCGCGGACGCCGCCGACCAGGCGCGGCTGCGCAACCGGGCCAGGGCGGCGTCGGTCGAGGCGGCGCTGGTCAGGCTCGACGAGATGACCCGGGCCGAGCACGACACCGCCGACGACGCCGCGATCGAGGCGACCAGGAACCAGCTGAAGGCGCGGCTGGCGCGTTACCGGCGCCGGCTGGACGCCCTGGAGAACGCCGAGCCCGGCGAGATCCCGTACTCGCCGCAGTACGACGCCGCGCTGCGGGTCCGCCGCGCGATCATCGACGCCCAGCGCGAGGAGCTGCTGCGGCTGCGCGACGTCGGCGCGCTGCCGGACCCGGGCCTGCGCGTCCTCGAACGCGAGCTCGACCACGAGGAGGGGTTGCTCGGCGCCCAGCGCCCGGCCTGACCCCGTCCCTGTGCGCTCAGCGTGCTGATCGGTGGTCGGAGACCACGCTGAGCGCACAACGGCACCCCGCCGCTGCGACCGGTCAGGCGGCGAGGGCGACGTCGCGCTCGGCGGCGCCGACCAGCCGGGCGTAGCGCCCGCCGCGGGCCAGCAGCTCCTCGTGCGATCCGCGCTCGACCACGTGCCCGTCGTGCAGGACGGCGATGACGTCGGCGTTGCGGATCGTCGACAGCCGGTGCGCGATCGTGATCGTCGTCCGCCCGCGGCTGGCCTCGTCCAGCGCGGCCTGCACGGCCCGCTCGGTCTCGTTGTCCAGCGCGCTGGTCGCCTCGTCGAGAACGAGCACCCGCGGGTCGCGCAGCAGCGTGCGGGCGATCGCCAGCCGCTGCTTCTCCCCGCCGGAGAACCGGTGCCCGCGAGCCCCCACCACGGTGTCGTAGCCGGCCGGAAGCGCGGCGACGACGTCGTGCACCTGCGCCCGCCGGGCGGCGGTCTCGATCTCCTCGTCCGTCGCCCCCGGCCGCGCGTGCCGCAGGTTCTCCCGGACGGTCGTGTGCAGGAGGTAGGTCTCCTGCGAGACGACGCCGACGATCCGCGCGAGCGTGTCCAGCGACAGCTCGCGCAGGTCGACGCCGTCCATGGTCACCCGCCCCACCGTCGGATCGGCCAGCCGCGCCACCAGCGAGGCGAGCGTGCTCTTGCCCGACCCGGTCTCCCCCACCAGTGCGAGGGTGGTTCCGGCCGGCACGGTCAGGTCGACGTCGGTCAGCGCGGCCCGGGCGGCGTCGGGATAGGTGAACCCGACGTGGTCCCAGCGGACCTCGCCCCGCACGTCGGCGACGTCGAGCTCCACCGGGTGCTCGGGGTCGGCGATGTCGACCGGCAGGTCCTGGTACTCGAAGACCCGGCTGAACAGCGCCATGGAGCTGGTCACGGAGACGCCGACGTCGAGCAGTTGCATGAGTGGGCGGAACAGCGCGCCCTGCAGCGTGGTGAACGCGACCAGCGTGCCGATCGTCATGCCGCCCGAGGTCACGGGCAGCCCCGCGGCGAGGTAGATCACCGCAGGGATCGCTGCGAAGATGACGCTCATCGTGGCCATGCGCCAGCGCCCGGCGAGCTGGGAGCGGACCTCGAGGGCGACGAGCTCGTCCGAGGTCGCCGCGAACCGCTGCGCCTGCGCGGGGCCGGCGCCGAGGGTCTTGCTGAGCAGCACGCCGCTGATCGACAGCCCCTCCTCGACCTGCGCGCTCATGTCGGCGAGGTGCCGCTGCTGCTGGGAGGTCACCGCCCGGCGCATCCGCGCGACCTTGCGGGTGAGCAGCACGGCCGGGGGCACGACCAGGATCGACAGAAGCGCGAGACGCCAGCTCAGCGCCACCATCGCGACCACGGTGCCGACGACGGTCGTGGCGTTGGAGGCCAGGGACGTGGCGGTCGAGGTCACCACCGACTGCATGCCGCCGATGTCGTTGGTCAGCCGCGACTGCACCTCCCCGCCCCGGGTGCGGGTGAAGAACGCCAGCGACTGCCGCTGCAGATGGGTGAAGACCGACGTCCGGAGGCCGTGCATGACCCGCTGCCCGACGGTCGTCGACAGCCAGGTCTGGACGACGCCGAGCAGCGCGGTGCTCCCGGCGACGGCCACCATCCCGGCCACCGCCCAGACGAGCAGGGGGACGTCGCGGCGGGGCAGCGCCCGGTCGATGACCAGACGCAGCAGGAAGGGCGAGGCCAGCGCGATGAGCGACGAGACGACGATGAGGCCCATGACCACGCCGATCGGCGTGCGGTAGGGCCGGAACAGAGCGGCGATCCGCCGCAGGGAGACCGGCGACCGGTCCAGTTGTGCGCGGTCGGCGGGGTCCGCGCGACGGCCTGAGCCGCCGCGCCCTCCTCCGCCGCCGAGAGCCATTCGGGGTTCCAGAACGGCGTCACCTGCTTTCGGAGAGTTTTAGTGAGGTTACCTCACGGTGTGGTAACCAGTCGACCGGCTCTACGATTCCTGCATGGCCGACGACGACGCGGGTGCACTCGGCGACCTGCTGATGCGCGCGGCCCGGACCCAGCGGCGCCGGTGGCGCGACGTCCTCGCGCCGTGGGACCTCTCGCCGTCGCAGGCACGGGCGCTCCGCGTGACCTGCGAACACGAGGACACCCGCGTCTCCGACCTGGCCGACGCGCTGCGGATCGCTCCCCGGACGGCCACCGAGTTGGTCGACGGCCTGCAGGAGCGCGGCCTGGTGGAACGCACGTCGGACCCCCGGGACCGCCGGGCGGTGATCGTGGCGCCTACGGCGGACGGCCGGCGGATCCGCGCCGAGGTCGATGCCGCCCGCTCCGCCGACTCGCGGGAACTGTTCAACAGGCTGCCCGCTGCAGACCGTGCGGCACTCGCCCGGATCCTCACCGCGCTCGCGGACCAGGGGTGACCCGCGCGCTGCCGACGGATCGACGGGCGGCACGACTCGCCGGCGCGCCTGAACCTGCCGGCTGCCTGGGAAGGACCGCGAGACCGGAACACGTCGGCTGCAGCGGGTCTTGACGCGGACGGAGCCCCGGCGCCGACGACGTCGCCCGCGCCCGCGCACCCGAATCCATCGAGGAGACCACCCATGTCCAAGACCTGGTTCATCACCGGCGCGTCCCGCGGCTTCGGCCGGGAGTGGGCCATCGCGGCGCTCGAGCGCGGGGACACCGTCGCCGCGACCGCCCGCGACACCAGCACGCTGGCCGACCTCGTCGACCGCTTCGGCGAGAAGATCCTGCCCATCCGACTCGACGTGAACGACCGCGCGGCCGATGTCGCCGCGGTGCAACAGGCGCACGACCGGTTCGGCCGCCTCGACGTCGTCGTCAACAACGCCGGCTACGGCCAGTTCGGGATGATCGAGGAGATCAGCGAGGAGGAGGCCCGCGCCCAGTTCGAGACCAACGTGTTCGGTGCGCTCTGGGTCACCCAGGCGGCGCTGCCGTTCCTGCGGGCACAGGGCTCCGGGCACATCATCCAGGTGTCGAGCATCGGCGGGATCTCGGCGTTCCCGAACATCGGCATCTACAACGCGTCGAAATGGGCGCTCGAGGCGTTCAGCCAGTCACTGGCGCAGGAGGTCGCCGACTTCGGCATCCAGGTCACCCTCGTCGAGCCGGGTGGCTACTCGACCGACTGGGGCGGCGCCTCGGCCAGGCACGCGGACCCCAACCCGGCCTACGACCGGTTCCGGGAGAAGGCCGCCGAGCAGCGGCAGCGGCGGATCGGCTCCCCCGGCGACCCGGTGGCCACCCGCGAGGCGATCCTGGCGGTCGTCGACGCCGAGAAGCCGCCGCTGCGGATCTTCTTCGGCGACGGCCCGCTGCGCACCGCCACGGCTGACTACGAGTCCCGCCTGGCCACCTGGCACGAGTGGGAGCCGGTCTCGATCGCCGCGCACGGCCCGACGGCCTGACCCCGGGGCTTCCGGTCGTGCACTGGTCGTGGTTTCCGCTCGGCGGAGACCACGACCGGTGCACATTCGCCGGCGGGCTCAGTCCTCCAGCGCGAACGACCCGGTCGAGATCTCGCCGCCCCGCCGGTAGGTAGCGATCAGCGCGCCGGTCGACGTCGCGGACGACGACGCCAGCCGCCACGTCCGCGGCACTGCCCCCTCGGGGAAGAGTCGCTTGCCCCGGCCGAGCACCACCGGGAAGACGATCAGCCGCAGTTCATCGACCAGATCCTCGGCCAGCAGCGTCTGGATCAGCCCGGGGCTGCCGTGCACCTGCAGCTCCCCGCCGTCCTCGGCCTTGAGCGCACGGACGGCGTCCGCCACGTCGCCCTCGATCAGCCGCGCGGTGTCCCATTCCACCGACGTCCGGCTCCGCGAGGCGACGTGCTTGGTCAGCGTGTTGAGAGCCTGGGCGATCGGGTCGCCCTCGGTCGGAGCCTTGGGCCAGTGGGCGGCGAAGATGTCGTAGGTCCCGCGGCCGAGCAGGAAGTCCTGCGCGCCCGAGAACCATTCGACCATCTGCTTGCCCATGTCCTCGTCGGCGAAGGGCACCAGCCAGCCGCCGTGCGGGAATCCGCCCGACGGGTCCTCCTCCGGCCCGCCGGGAGCCTGCATGACACCGTCGATGGACAGGAACGTGGTGACGACGAGCGAGCGGATGACTTCCTCCAGGTGAGGTTCTGAGTGGCGTTCGGGTGCTCGTACATGAAGACGTCGAACGAGCGGCGCTCTCATCGACACCCTGGTGGAAAATCTGCCGCGCTCGTGTCGTCGCCGAGGCGCTCAGCGACCTGGGTCCGGCGCAGATGGCCGCGCCGCGCGCCACCGTGTCATCGCTGCCCGCCCACGCCTGAGCCCGCTCAGCCGGCCGCGATGCCGGGGACCGGCGCCCCGGCGGGCAGCCCCGCCTCGAGGTGGGCCCGGTAGACCGGCGCCCACGGTTCGGTGTCGCTGCTGTGCGGGCCGGCCGAGGGCACGCCCCCGAGCAGCTTCGAGAGCTCGAC
>JAODNJ010000561.1 GCA_025465155.1 Frankiales bacterium | reverse complement strand
CGAGATCAAGCTTGGTATCGCTAATCCTGATGCAAAGGCATTCTTTGAGCCGCGTGGTTGCGATACCGTCCACCTTGCTGTCGATCGCGTTCTGGATCAGCGTCGCCTGCTTGCCCGAGTCCGGGTCGTTGGAGTACTTCAGCGTGACGTTGTGGTCCTTGGCGGCCTGCTGGGCGCCGTTGCGGATCTTGTCCCAGAAGGTGTCGCCCGGGGCCTCGTGGGTGACCATCGCGATGGTGTAGTTCTTGCCGGTCGCGTTGGTCTGGTTCTGCGCGCCCCCCTTACTGCTGCACCCCGTCGCCACGATCGCGACGGCGGCAACCGCAACCGCGATCTGCAGCGACTTGCGGACTCTTCTCATCGAGCCTTCCTCTCCTCGTGCGAGCCTCCACGACGGGGGCTGCGGGTGGTGGTGCGGGTAGTCGGGATGGGGACGAGGGAC
Organism: Frankiales bacterium; assembly: GCA_025465155.1. Classification (GTDB taxonomy): domain Bacteria; phylum Actinomycetota; class Actinomycetes; order Mycobacteriales; family Geodermatophilaceae; genus Geodermatophilus. Next base: position 4,746 of record JAODNJ010000561.1, on the reverse strand, counting down.
GAGTTGGCCGCGAGGACCGCGACATCGTCCTGCCGCGCCTGCGCTCCCGGGAAGGGGTTCTCCGATGGACCGCCTCCTCCGGAACCGGGCCGACCTCGGCGCGGCCGCCGAAGGCGGACCGTGCAGGACGGGGAGCGGGCGGCGCGTCCTGCACGGTCTGTCACCCTTGCCGCCCTCCCGAGAGGTCCCGCCTCCCGTGGGTGCGGCGGGCCCCTGCGCTCAGTGGGGTTTGTACTGACAAACTGACATGGGCAATGTGACACGGGTTACAAGCGCCGTCAAGGGAGGCCGTTCCCGTCGAGAGGCACGGTTGGGTCACGGCAGCTGTCGCCGGCACCGGATCATTCGTGTGCGAGCTCCAGCCACCGGCCATGGGCCACGGATTCCGTCATGGCGTCCAGCAGCACGGCGGAGGCGACCGCATCGGCAGGCACGGACCCGGAGGGCGGCCCCTCGGCGATCGACCGGAGGAACTGGTGGGCCTCGATGACTTTCAGGTCGTCGAAGCTCATCGCGTTGGCCGTCCGGGGCTGGAACGCCGCGTACTCCGCCGCTCCCGGGCCCACCAGCACGGTGCTGACCGGCTCGTCCTCGTACCGGTCCCCGCGGGCGATTCCGAGCTCGCCCATCCGGCGGAAATCCCAGAAGAGCGCCCCTGCTGTCCCGTGATCTCGAAGCCGTAGCTGTTCTGCTCCGCCACCGCGACGCGACTGGCCTCAGGCACCACCCGGGCTCCGGAGGACAGCCGCAGTAGGGCCGACGCGTAGTCCTCGTTCTCGACGGCACCGGGCCCGCCGCCGGCCGCCTGCACATGACCTGTCGTCGCGCCGGTCGGCCGGGCCCGTTCCTCCGCTACGCCGGTGACGAGGTCTTGCCGCCACGCCGTCGAGCCTGTCCACTCTTACCGGGAGGGGGATGCCATGGCAGCCAGGAACGAGGGGGGTGCGCAGCTGCAGCGTGAGCTGCTGCGGCTCCTGAGACCCCACAGCCGTCGCCGGGACGAGCAGCTGAGCGAACGGGTGCGTCCCCGTCTCGACGAGATCGCGCGCAACTCCGTCGGCCGTCCTGCCCCGGAGGTCGCGTCAGCCCTCGCGGACGCCGTGCGCGCGGAGGGAGGGACGCCCGACCTGGCGGCCCTGGCCGAGTTCGCCGAGGAGATCTCCACGGGCGGGAATCCGTTCGCCTAGCGCTCCGGCGGCAGGGGTGTGGGCCGACGCCACAGGTTTCGTGCCGTCCGCCCGCCCGGACGGGAGCGAGGACGCAGACCTCCATCTCGACCCCGCGGCATTCCACGAGGCCGTCGCCGGCGACGTCGACGCTGCAACGGCGGCCGCGATGGCCGAGCCCGGCAACACCTCAGTTCTGCCGGAGCGGTGGCGGCGGCTCGCCGTCGATACTGCCGGCCAGGACCTGGTCCCAGCCGCCCAGCGCACTCGCGTGACGGAACACCGACCGCGCGAAGTGCAGCGCCTGCGCATGCGGGTCGGCAGAGCCACGGACGGAGTCCCAGTCGAAGAGGAACTCCCCCATGCCCTCGTCCCACCTGGCTCCCCCCGGCGACACCGCCGCCGCGGCGAGGCCCTCGGGGAACGGGAAGGCGTATCCGTAGAAGGCGGCCTTCGGGTAGCGGGCGTCACCCGGCCACCAGCCCACGTCCACGGCCTGCGCGTCGGCGGAGTTGCGCCTGATGTAGTCGTGCGGCGGCGGCTCGGCGGGGCGGCCGGAGTAGAGGCTCACCCCCAGGTCGAAACCGCCCCACCAGGCGGACAGTGTGGACCGGCCCCGGAAGGGGGCCCGGAACTCGGCGAGCACCAGGGCCGCCTGCGTGGCCGCGGTGAAGTAGTCGCCGACGGCGTCCCGGTCGTAGTGCGCGTGCTCGTCGTCCTCGACGAGGGGGATCTGCCAGGCGACCTCCTGCGGCGTCGGATTGATCTCGACCGCACCGGCGAGGCGGCGAACCGCCCCCAGCACATCCCTGGCCACCTCGCCGACGGCGCGGTGGGGAGTCAGCGGGATCCGGCGTCGGCGGCCATCGCTGTGCTCGACCACGGCCTCGTGCGTACGCAGATCCAGGGCGACGACGAAGGCACCGGTCCCGTTCGGCGCGGGGAGGGGCGACGTCTCCCACCCCCGGGCCGTGAGTCGTAGCGCGGCATGGTGGAGCTCCGGCTCGGGCGGGGCCAACCGCAGCGCGAGCTTGCCGAGCACCTGGGAGTGAGCATGCAGCGTGTCGCAGGTCTCGGCCCACCTGCCGTAGGACGTCGCCGGCCAGAGCGAGGACATCGGCGTCACCTCGGTGGCTTCCCGGGACATCCCCGGTCCGTCTCGAGCCGGCGGACCTCGACGAGGTCGAGGCCGAGGGCTTCGATCTCGGCCAGCACGCCGTACAGCGCCGACCGGTCGAGGAGGCCGGTGAGCACGGTGTGTGCGCCCCGCCGTTGCGACCTCATGTGGGGAAATGCGCAGAGCATCGCGGCCCCGAGGTGCCCGTTGATCCGGATCGCGTAGCGGGCCAGGCCCTGGTCCATGACGCCAGGGTCGAGCGCGGTCAGGCGAACGCGCATCACCGGGATCTGGTGACCGGCACCCCAGGGGTGCGCCCGGCGCCGATCAGCCGCAGCGCTCGCGCTCGCTGCACGGCCGACGAGCGGTCCCGCGCCTGGAGTTTGGCGTAGATGTTGCGGATGTGGGTGTTGACCGTATTCACCGAGACGGAGAGCTCGCCGGCGATCTCGGGTCTGGACAGGTTCGTCGGCAGGAAGCGCAGCACCCGCAGCTCGGTCGGGCTGAGCTCCTCCGCCACCGCAAGGAGGTCCTCCTCGGCCGGCGCGGATGAGCCGCGCAGGACGTCCAGGATGTCGCCGAGCAGCGCGGCGTGCGCCGTCTCGTGCCGGGGCAACATCTCGAGCAGTTCGCGGGCGCCGGTCATCGCGAAGGGCAGGACGACGCCGTCGGGCTCGGCCAGCGACAGGGCCGCCTCCACCGCCTGGTTGGCCGCGCGTGCATCCCCGAGGTCGCGGTGCGCCAGCCCGGCCACCAGGTGGGCTTCGACGATCGTGAAGTAGCCGATGACCGGTGCGGTGCCGTCGAGGACGTCGACGAGGGCGGCCAGTGCCGCAGCGGGATCGCCGTCCGCCAGGTGGATCGCCGCGCGGGCGTTGCGAAGCTCCCCCGTGCTCGCCCGATCGGCGTCGAGTGATGCCAGGGCGGCCCGGGCTTCGCCGGTCCTCCCCAGCCGGGCCTGCGTGGCCAGCCGCCAGCCGGTCACCTGGTTCGCCAGAGCGTGCGATCCCTCGAGGAGTGACCTCAACTCCTCCGCCGCGTCGAACTCCGAGAGGGCTTCGAGCGGGCGGCCGCGGCCGGCATGCAGCATGCCGAGCCCGATGTGCACCAGCAGCCAGATCCCCGGTCCGGCGTCCGATCGCAGCGCCCGTTCGGTGCGCCCCAGCCACTGCTCTGCCCCGTCGAAGTCGCCCTTCCACAGCATCGCCCCGGCAAGGACGACCAGCGCGGGCGCGATGATGGGCTCCGCATCCCACCCGTGTCGCTCGGCCAGGGCTATCACCTCGCGGCAGCGACGGCGGGTGGAGTCCAACGGGTGGATCTTCGACGCGAAGGCCGCCTGTGCCAAGCACGCGACCTCCAGGTACGGCCGGCCGTTTTCCCGGGCAAGAGCGGCGCCCTCGAGGAGGTGGCGCTCGGCGTCCGGCGACGCCAACGCCCATGCCTCGACGATGCCCAGGTTCATCAGCGCGACCGCACGCAGGTCGCCGTCGAGAACTATCTCCTCGTCGGACTGCCCGCTCATCGGCGAAGCGAGGAACTCGGCCTGTTCCAGGACGCCGGCGAGGGATCCGCGCCGCCGGGCCAGCGACAGCTTCAGCGACGCGATCGCGACCTGGAGACGGCGCCGTCGCTCGGGTGGCGTTGTATCGATGTGCGCCTCGGCGACCGCGAGATGAGCGGCGCCCTGGTCCAGCCGCCCCTGGGCGACGTCGGTGGTCGCGTGGGCGATGGCCAGCTCCGAGGAATCCGCGTCCACCCCAGGCGGAAAGGCGCGCAGCAACGCCTCGATGGTCTGGGCCTGCCCGTCGAGGGTGAGGCTGAACGAGTGGTCGGCCAGAAGGCGGGCTGCGGCCGCCCAGTCACCCGCCGACTGGGTGTGCCGGATCGCGTCGACGACGTCACCGTGCCGGAGCAACCATTCGGCCGCCCTCCGGTGCAGCCCCGGCACCTCCTCGGGCAGGGTGCGACGCAGCTCCAGCCGGAGCAGGTCGGCGAACAGGCGGTGGTAGCGGAACCAGGTGCGCTCGGGGTCGAGGGAGACGACGAACGCGTTCGCGTCCTCCAGGCCCAGCAGGATCCGCTCCGAGCCGGACCCACCGGTCAGCAGGTCCGCCAGCTCTCCGTCGACCCGGTCGAGGAGCGACGTCCGCAGCAGCAGCTGCCGTACCTCGTCCGGCTGGCGGTCCAGCATCTCGGCGAGCAGGTACTCGGCAACCGTCCGATCGGTCCCGGAGAACTCGGCGACGAAGCGCTCGGGATCGGGATGGCCGGCCAGGGAGAGGACCGCGAGCCGCAGACCCGCGGCCCATCCCTCGGTCCGCTGCTGCAGGACGGCCCGTCCGGCGTCGGAGAGCCGCACCCCGGCGGCGTCCAGCAGCCGGCGCGTCTCGCTCTCGGAGAAGCACAGATCCGCTGCCCGGAGCTCGGCGAGCTGTCCGGTCAGGCGCAGCCGGTGCAGAT
>JAODNJ010000436.1 GCA_025465155.1 Frankiales bacterium | reverse complement strand
CTTCGGGCTGGGCACGGTGGTCGAGGTCACCGGCGTGAGCGACAAGGCGCAGGCCACTGTCGACTTCGGCTCCGGCGGCACCAAGCGCCTCGTCCTCCGCTACGCCCCGCTCGTGAAGCTCTGACACCGTCGCCCGGGCGGGCGACGACCGCGGCCGGCTCGTCGGCGGTCATCCCCCGGGGATACTGATGCCGCGCTGCTTGAACCACGGGATCGGGTCGAACGGCTTGCCGGTCATGCTGCCGTGCTGTAGCTGGAAGTGCAGGTGGGGGCCGGTGGACTGGCCCTGGTTGCCGACCTTCGCGATCTGGTCGCCGGCGTGCACCACCTCGCCGGCCGAGACGTTGTAGTACCTCATGTGGCCGTAGATCTGGACGTTGCCGTCGGCGTCCTGGATGTAGATGGCGTTGCCGTAGCCGGACGCCGGGCCGGCCTGGAGGACGACCCCGTCGGTCGCGGCCAGGATCGGTGTGCCGAGTGGTGCGGCGAGGTCGATACCCCAGTGCATCGTGCCCCAGCGCATGCAGAAGCACGTGGTGAGGATCCCGTTGGTGGGGAGCACGGTCTGCGGCTCTCGGGCGGCCCGGGACGCGGCGAGCTCGCCCAGCCGCGCCTGCGCCTCGGCCTCCGTGATCCCCTGCCGCACGCCGGCGTCGTCGATCCCGCCCGCGAAGTTCGCGTCGCCGCTGGTTCCCAGGCCGTAGTCGGCCGCGGAGGCGACCTGGGCCGGGCCGGAGTCGACAACGGTCGGCAGCGCCGCGGCGAGCGCTCCGGCGACGAGCGCACCCAGCCACAGGGCCGCGCGCTTGCCGGGCGGGTGGGGGAGACGGCGTCCGCGCCGGGCCGATCGCCGCGGTGCGGCGGGTCCCTCCGCGACCGGGTGGGACGGCCGGGACGGCAGCGGGGTCAGCGGGAGGGACGGGTGCTGACCTCCCGCCCGGCCGGTCGCGGTCCCCGACGGGATCGCAGGCGCGAGCGAGCGGGACACTGGGCACCTTCCCCCGTCTGCGGCGACGACGGTGGGTACCGGCGCCGTGACCGGACCGTAACGATCCGTCATCACCGATCCAAGGACCGAACCGCACGTGTCGCGCATGGCCCCGTCCAGGGCGTGCCCGAGCGTGCGAGGGGACCGACGACGGGGTCCCTTTCTCAGGCGACGTCGGTGGCGAGGGTCGCCGACGTGCCGGGGCGGCGGATGCCCGCCAGGGTGGCCGCGACCTCGTCGGCCACTCCGCGGTGCATCGACAGCGACATGTGGCCGACGCCGCGCACCAGGACGTTCCGGGCGTGCAGGTCAGGATGGTCGCAGCGGCCCGAACTGGTGGGCACCACGATCTCGTCGAGGTTGCTGTAGACGGCCGTGATGGCGGTACGACACCCGGGCGCAGGTTCGGCGAGCTCCCGGAGCACGGGGGAGCCGGGGCGCAGCTGACGGACCAGGGGAGTGGGCAGTACGTGCGCCCAGAGCGACCCCTGGTGCGGCGTCCCCAGAGTCACCAGGGACTCCACCCGCCGGTCGCCGCCCTGGCGCTGGATGTGGTAGCGCGCGATCAGACCGCCGAGGCTGTGCCCGACCACGTGGACGCGCTCGTGACCGGTGAGCTCGCAGATCCGCTCGATGTGTTCCCCCAGTTCGGCCGCGCCCCGGGCGACGTCGTGCAGCAGGGGGCTGTAGTTCCACGAGCAGACCTGGGCGAAGCCGCGCCGTGTGAGGCTGCGGCGCATGAACGTGAACACCGAGCGGTTGTCGACGATCCCGTGCACGAGCAGGACGGGGATGCGGGCGGCCAGCGGATCGGCCGCGAACAGCGCGCGGGCTGTCGGCGGCTGGCCGCCGGGGCGGACCCGGAGGTCAGGGCGCAGATGCTCGGTGCGGGTACCCAGCGGATACATCAGGACGTGCGCCCCGACCCAGGCCAGTTCGGTGAGGCCGCCGGCCAGTACGGCCGGGCTGCACAACGCCCGGAACCCACCTCGTGGCGCTACGGAGGCAGGGCCGCCGGTGTGCGACTCTGGACTCGTGCCCGGGTCGCTGGTCGGGTGCATGGCCATTCCTCCGCGTTCGTTCCGCCGATGGAGCCCGTGGGTTGGACCTGAGGACCGGCGGCGGCGGCACTGTGTGCCCCGTTCACCGGACCGTAATGCCCGTGTGTGTCGGCAGTCACACCGACGCCACTGATCATCGGCGTATCGACGTCAGTTCGTGACCTTGCATGAGGGGGAGCCGTGTCCGCGCGCGAGAGCCGAACCGGGTCGACCCGGAACCGCCCGCGCGGCGGGACGGCGACCGGATCCATGACCCGCGGGACGGCCGAGGTCGACGTCCCGGTCCTCGACCGGGCGGTCGTCGGTACGGTGCCGTCGCTGGCCCGGGCCGCCGGCGTGCTGCTCGTCCTGGCCGGGGTGGTCGGTGCCGTCGCGCCGTTCCCCACCTATCTCGTCGTCGGCGGTCATCCGATCGCGCTGGCGGGGGGTGTCGGGAGCGCCCTGGTGTCCCTGCTGGTCCCCGCTGCCAACCTCGCGCTGGGCGTCGTCCTCGCTCGGGGGCTGGTCCCGAAGCTCGGGTTGGCCTACGCCGGCGTGAGCGGGGCGCTCGCGGTCGGCGCACTGCTCATCGAGCTGTACCGCGGGAGCGCCTCCACCGCCCGGCCGGCCCTGGAGGTCATCGCCGGCCGGCAGGTGCTGACCAGCACCGTCGAGGTCCGGGCCGGCTGGGTCCTCGGCGTCGCCGCGCTCGTGCTCGCCGTCCTCGCCGGTGCGGCGGCCCTCCTGGCGTGGGGACGCACCGTGATGGACGACGGCGGCACCCTCGATCCGGTGCGGTCCGCCCTTGCCGGTGCGGCCGTCCTCCTCGGCGTCGGCACCGTGCTGTGCCTGGCCCTCCCGGCCGCGGACCTGCCGAGGCGGGTGGTGACCGATCCCTCGACCGGCATGCAGACCGTCGTCACGCAGGAGGGCCCGCAGGCACTGCTGGAGCGCCCGGGCCTCGCGCTGCTCGGCGGCCTGCTGCTGGCCGGGGGGATCGTGCTGTGCTCGGTGGTCGCGCCGTCGCTGCGGCCGCGACTGGCCACCGTAGGCGGGCTGCTGGCGATCGCCGTCACCGTCCTCGCCGCGGCTCTCGACGGGCTCCGCGACGCCCTCGGCTCCTCCGGGCTCGAGTGGACCGTGCCCGGGGCCGGCCTGCTGCTGGCCGGGCTCGGCTACGGGGCACTGACCGTCCTGGCCTGGCGGGTGCGGCGCGCCGCCGTGGGTGGTCAGCACTCCTAAGCTCCTCTCCGTGACTGAGGAACGGATCCGGGTGGTCATCGCCAAACCCGGCCTCGACGGGCACGACCGAGGGGCGAAGGTGGTCGCGCGCGCCCTCCGTGACGCCGGGATGGAGGTCGTCTACACCGGCCTGCACCAGACACCTGAGCAGATCGTCGAGACCGTCGTCCAGGAGGACGCCGACGCCGTGGGCCTCTCGGTGCTCTCCGGAGCGCACATGACCCTGTTCGCCCGGCTGGCCGAGCTGATGCAGGAGCGCGGGATCGACGACGTCGTCGTGTTCGGCGGCGGGATCATCCCGGACGAGGACGTTCCCGAACTGGAGCGGATGGGCGTCGCCCGGATCTTCACTCCCGGCGCCACCACCACCGAGATCGTCGAGTGGGTCAGGGACCACGTCGGAGCGCCGGCCGCCTGAGCGGGCCGGCGCCCCGGCGTCGTCAGCCGACGTTCGGCACGGTGAGCCGCTGCAGGAACGCGCCGCCGGTGGTGAGCGTCACCGGCTGCGGGTCGGTCGCGCCGCGGTAGGCCATGTCCCCACCGGCCAGCACGATCGCCAGCCGGTGCCCCTGCGCGAACCGGTGAACGATCCCCGGCAGCTCGATGGTCACCGGCCTGGTGACGTCGGCGACGCGGACCGGCGAGATGAGCCGGCGGGGAAGTTCCACCGCGCCGTTCGGGCCGATGTCGTAGACCTTGGCGAACAGGACGAGCTCGCCACCGGGTCCGGCGCCCTGTGTCGCCGCGACCGTAGGCGCGTCGAGCTGGACGGTCAGCCGGGGGGAGCCCACGACCGTCAGCGCCTTCGTCAGCGGCGCGGTACTGAAGCGGATCGACGTGGTGGGCGGATCGCTCACCGGCGGCTCGGGGCTGATCGTGGACTCCAGCGCCGACGTCTCGCTGTAGTTGGGCCCGTAGGGCGCGGAGCTCGTGTACGAGCTGGTACCCGGGACGACGTCCTTCGAGCGGGTCACGAGAGCGCCGCCGCCGCTGGAGGTGCCGGCCGCCGTCGCCCCGCCCAGGTCGGCGCCGGACAGGTAGTACGTCCGCTCGTCGCCGATGGGGAAGGCGGAGGTCGAGGCGTAGGCCGCGGTGATGTCCCCGCTCGTGGTGTAGACCCAGTCGCGGAAGTAGTTGAAGGTCAGCGGGGGCTGCGGGGCGGTGCGCCGGACGTAGTGGTCGAACCAGGCGATCAGCTGTCGGCCCTGGTAGGACGCGGCGGGGTGACGCTGGTCGAGCTCACCGGCCACCGGCGTGAGGTTGCTGTGCCCCCAGGACTGCCAGTCGAGCGCGACCGGGGTGCCCTGAGCCTTCAGCTTCGTGTAGGTGGCGGCCGATTCCTGCAGGTCGAACAGGCTGTCGGCCTGGCCCTGGGCGAGGAACGTCGGGACCGTGACGTCCTGGATGTAGCTGGTCACCGACGCGTGCCGCAGGTAGGCGATCGACGCCGCGCTCGGGTAACCCTGCGTGCCCACCTCGATGAGCGCCTGGCAGACCTGCGGCTCGAAGTTCCCGCAGTTCTGCGTGGCGGCCACCTGCTGGGTGTAGGCCTGGAACGTCTCCGGCGACAGGTCCTGGATCCCGTTCACCGCGCCGACGGACGTGAAGAACAGCGACCACTCGTACTTGAACGCGCCGGCGACGTCGCTGCTCACCGAGCCGCTCGACGCGGTCTGCTGAGGCAGTTGGTTGTTCGGGTCGAGCGAGTAGGACAGGTCGTTCCACGTGATCATCGGGACGATGGCGTCGAGGCGCTTGGTGCCCTGCTCCTGCTCGTAGGCGGCCGTCGCGAACTGGATCTGGCCGCCGTACGAGCCGCCGACCATTCCGACAGCGGGGTCATGGCGCGTGCCGGTGGGGCCGTCGTCCCGGATGACCTGGTCGACGTGGACGGCCTGGCCGGAGACCTGGTCGACGGCCTGGATGCTCGGGTCCCCGCCGAGGAAGCGCAGCAGTTGGCTCGCGGCCGCGCCGTCGTGCTCCCGGTCGTCGAGGGTGATGGGGCAGGTGTCCTTGTCGACGAAGCCGAGCCCGGTGTAGGAGAGCGTGACGTAGCCCCGCTCGCCCATGCCCTGCGCGAGGTCGGCCTGATCGGTCTTGGTGCCACCGAAGCCGTTGGTGGCGAGGATCGCCGGGGACGGATTCTGAGCCGTGGCCCCTGGTGGGACGTAGAGGTCCGCGTCGATCCGGCAGCTGCGGTGCTCGGATCCGAGGTCGGTGACGTAGATCCAGAGATGCTGCGGTGTGATGTCGGTGACGGCGGACGCAGCCGGCACCACAGCGGCCATGCCTCCCGCGGTCAGCAGGGCGGTGACCAGGACGATCGGAACGCGTCGCACGGGTGGCTCCTCGTCGTTGAGGCGGGTGTCGGTGACGTGCGGCAGCGCGGGACCGCCCTTCGGGCGAACGCATCCTGTGATGCATCCCACGCCGTCCCCCACCCCTCTAACGCCGGTGCGGCGGGCGGGTTACGCGCGGGATACCGTCCTTGCTCGTGGATCTCTTCGAGTACCAGGCCCGTGACCTGTTGGCCGCGCACGGCGTGCCCGTGCTCCCGGGCGGCGTTGCCGAGACCCCCGAGCAGGCGGAGGCGATCGCACGGGAGATCTCCGCGCCCGTCGTCGTCAAGGCGCAGGTGAAGGTCGGAGGCCGCGGCAAGGCCGGCGGCGTCAAGCTCGCCGACAGCCCCGACGAGGCGAAGGCCCGCGCCCAGGACATCCTCGGGCTCGACATCAAGGGGCACGTCACCCACCGCGTGATGGTGGCCCAGGCGAGCGACATCGCCGACGAGTACTACTTCTCCTACCTGCTGGACCGGTCCAACCGGACCTTTCTCGCCATGGCCTCGGTCGAGGGCGGCATGGAGATCGAGGAGATCGCGGTCACCAAGCCCGAGGCGCTGGCCCGCATCCCGATCGACGCGACCACCGGGGTCGACACCGCCACAGCGACCGAGATCGTCGATGCCGCCGGCTTCCCGGCCGAGGTCCGCGACCAGGTCATCGCCATCGCCGTGCGGCTCTGGGACACCTTCGCCGGCGAGGACGCCACCCTGGTGGAGGTCAACCCGCTGGCCAAGGCCCCCGACGGCACCGTCCTCGCACTCGACGCGAAGGTGACCCTGGACGACAACGCGTCGTTCCGGCATCCCGACCACGCCGCCCTGGAGGACTCCGCCTCGGCCGACCCGCTCGAGGCTCGGGCCAAGGAGAAGCACCTCAACTACGTGAAGCTCGACGGCGAGGTCGGCATCATCGGCAACGGCGCCGGTCTGGTCATGAGCACGCTGGACGTCGTCGCCTACGCGGGCGAGGAGTTCGGCGGCGTGCGCCCGGCCAACTTCCTCGACATCGGTGGTGGCGCCTCGGCGGAGGTCATGGCCAACGGCCTGGAGATCATCCTCTCCGACCCGGCCGTGAAGAGCGTGTTCGTCAACGTCTTCGGCGGTATCACCGCATGCGACGCCGTCGCGAACGGGATCGTGGCCGCGCTGGGCATCCTCGGAGACGAGGCGACCAAGCCGCTGGTCGTCCGCCTCGACGGCAACAACGTGGAGGAGGGCCGGCGGATCCTCGCCGAGGCCAACCACCCGCTGGTGACCCTGGTGGACACGATGGACGGCGCCGCTCGCCGCGCCGCCGAGCTCGCCGCCGCCTGACCGCCCCCTCTTCGAACAGGACCCGAGAGATGTCGATCTTCCTCAACGAGAACAGCAAGGTCATCGTCCAGGGCATGACCGGCTCGGAGGGGCGCAAGCACACTCAGCGCATGCTCGCCTCCGGGACGGCGATCGTCGGTGGCGTCAACCCGAAGAAGGCCGGCGAGAGCGTCGACTTCGAGGGCACCAGCGTGCCGGTGTTCGGCAGCGTCGCCGAGGCGATGAAGGAGACCGGCGCCGACGTCAGCGTGATCTTCGTGCCGCCGGCGGGCGCCAAGGGTGCGGTCCTGGAGGCCGTGGACGCACAGATCGGCCTCGCCGTCGTCATCACCGAGGGCATCCCGGTGCACGACTCGACCTACTTCTGGGCCCACGCCCAGGGGGGCTCGACCCGGATCATCGGCCCGAACTGCCCCGGGCTGATCAGCCCGGGGCGGTCCAACGCCGGCATCATCCCGGCGAACATCACCAAGCAGGGGACGATCGGGCTGGTCAGCAAGTCCGGCACGCTGACCTACCAGATGATGTACGAGCTGCGGGACATCGGTTTCTCGACCGCGGTCGGCATCGGCGGTGACCCGGTCATCGGGACGACGCACATCGACTGCCTCCAGGCCTTCCAGGACGACCCGGAGACCGAGGCCATCGTGATGATCGGCGAGATCGGCGGCGACGCCGAGGAGCGGGCCGCCGAGTTCATCAAGGCCAGCGTCACCAAGCCGGTCGTCGGTTACGTCGCCGGCTTCACCGCGCCGGAGGGCAAGACGATGGGCCACGCCGGCGCCATCGTGTCGGGCTCGGCCGGCACGGCCCAGGCGAAGAAGGAGGCCCTCGAGGCCGCCGGCGTCCG
>JAODNJ010000515.1 GCA_025465155.1 Frankiales bacterium | reverse complement strand
CGACCAGCGGATACCCCCACTCATCGAGGGTCACGCCCTCGGGCAGCAGCTCGGCGCAGACGCCGTGGCCGGTGCAGGCGATGCGGTCGACCGCCAGCCGCGTCATGCCCGCACCGCCGGCACGGGGAGGAACGCGCGCGCGTCAGTGGCGCTGCAGCGGCCGGCGCGGTGCCGCGCCAGCTCCCCGGCGAACACGTGCAGCGCGCTGGCCACCAGCCGCACGCTGCCGTCGGGATGCCGGCAGGCTCCGCGGCCGGCCACCAGGCCGCACCACCGGGACACGTCGTCGATCAGGCCGCCGTCGACGCGACCCGGCCGGGCCAGCAGGGCGAGCGCCGCGGCGATCCGGGGCAGGCCGTTGAGGCAGGGGCCGCACTGGCCGGCCGACTCGGCTGCCAGGTAGCCGATCACCCGCGCGGTCTCCCGCAGGCCGCAGCGACCGGCCGGGAGGGCGGCCAGCACGCCGGCGCCGAGGGAGGCCCCGACGTCGGCGAGGTCCTCCCGCCCGAGTCGCACGTCGCGGGCGACCTGCGCCGGCAGCCAGGTCCCGTGATAACCGCCCACCAGCACGGCGGGGACGTCGTCGTCGATGCGCAGGACGTCGCCGAGGCGGGCCCCGAGATGGACGTCGGCCACGTCGGTCACGGGTGTGCGACCGATCTCCACGCGCCGGGTCACCAGCGCCCGCCCGGCGGCGCCGGCGTCGCCGCGGGCCAGCAGCGCAAGACGGGCGAGGGTCTCGACGTTGGCGACCAGGGTCGGCCGCCCGTCGACGCCGCGCTCCCGGATCGCCGGGAACTTGCTCCGGGGCAGCGGCTCCCCGCCTTCGACGGCCGAGACCAGCGCCGACTCCTCGCCCGCCAGGAACCGGTCGGCGGCCCGGTGCAACCGCACGGAGGGACCGTCCGGCCGGGCCGCCAGGTGCGCTCCGAGGGCGGGAAGGACCCGCCCGGGAGCGGCCAGCACGACCGTGTCGGCGCCGAGCGAGCCGGCGACCAGCTGGAGGCCGTCCAGGACGAGATGTGGCGCCGTCGCGAGCAGGACGGCGTCCTTGGCGGCCGCGGGTTCCCCCTCCGCGGCGTTGGCGATCACCACCGGCGTCCGGTGGGTCGCCCCGGCGGCCGCCGCGACCGACCGCAGCTTCACCGCCGTCGGGAACCCGGCGCCACCGCGGCCGGTGAGCCCCGCCCGGGCCGCCACCTCGACGGCGTCCGCGGGCGGCAGCGGCCCGTAGGCGGCGAGGTGGTCGGCCAGCCGGGGGCCGGGGCCGTCGAGCAGTCCGGGGAGCGCGAGCGATGCGGTCACGGAGTCGTTCACCTGTTCCGGAAGACGGCGACGCGGGCGCCGCGGGCGAGGGCGGAGGTGGTCTCCGCCAGGGCTGCGGGGGCCCGGTCGGCCGGGTTCGTGTCGCGGCCGGTCCACGCCAGCGCCGTGGCGACGCCGGCGGCGCCCGCGCAGGCGAGGGCGATCCCGAGCGCCCAGCCGGAGCCGAGGTCGGTGCCCGCGGTGAGCCCGTGCACGAAGGCCAGCGGCCACAGGGCGTAGGAGGTCCAGTGGATGCCCCGCCACAGCCGCACCGGGATCCGGCCACGCAGCAGGCTCGTGACCACGATCACCACCAGCAGGTCCACGGCCAGCGTGCCGAGGCCGACGGGGAGCGGCCGCCAGGCCGACGTGAACGGCAGCAGCACGGCGAGCGGGCTGATGGACACGTAGGAGTCGATCACTGCCGACACGATGTGGACCACGAGCAGCAGCGCCGACAGCAGCGAGACGTTGCGGTGCAGCGTCACGACGCCGAACCGGGGGAGCCCCGGCAGGCGGCGCTGGCGCTGGACGACGACCCCCAGGACGAGCGTGAGGGTCATCAGGACCAGGGCCACGATGCCCGTGGCCCGGTTGAGGTACCAGATCCACGTCGGGGTCATGCCGCTTCCTCCCGGTCGCCGGGCCAGCCGCCCACCCTGCACACCCGGCCGTCCTCGGTCACGAGCCGCGCGGGCAGGCCGGCGGCACGCAGCCACGGCCACACCTGGTGGCCGCGGACGATGGCCGCGGTGCTCGCGGTGTTGGCGTCCACGCAGCTGCCGGCCGCGACGGAGACGGTCCGCCAGGCGGGGGCGGGGGGCAGCCCGGTCCGCGGATCCAGCAGGTGGTGCAGCTCCACTCCGCCGCGCCGCCACCGCCGGGCCCGCGTGGACGAGGTGGCCAGGCCGCCGTCCCGGATGGTGACCACGGTGCTGGGACCCTCCGCGGGAGCGGTGCCGGGGTCGCCGGTGACGTCTTCCACGCGGACCCGCCAGCCGCCGTCGGGCGCCGTGCCGGCCACCGCGAGGTCACCGCCGAGGGAGACCAGGCAGCCGCTGCCGGTGCGCCGGGTGATCTCCGCGGCGGCGAGGTCGGCCGTGCGGGCCTTGGCGGTGGCGCCGAGGTCCACCCGCACGCCGGGCGCGATCCGCGCGCGGCCCGCGGCGCGGTCCAGCTCGATCCGCCGCCACCCCGGCACGGCCCTGCGGACGATCACGCCGGCCGGCGAGATGGCGGCCAGGTCGCGGTCGTAGCCCAGATCGGCCAGCGCCGCGCCGACCGTCGGGTCGACGTCGCCGTCGGTGATGCGGGCGGCCCGGAGGCCGACGTCGAGCAGATCGGCCAGCAACGGGCTCACCTCCACCCAGGTGCCGGCGACCGCCTCGACCGCGGCGAGCTCGGAGTCCGACCGGAACCGACTGCACGCGAGGTCGACGGCGGCGAGGTCGGCGGCGAGCACGGCGCGGGCCTCGTCGAGGGCGGCGGGGTCGGTGACGACGACCCGGACCCGGCAGGACCAGGCCTCCCAGTCGGCCGCGGCCGGCGCCGGGGCGTTCACGACCCACCGCTCGAGGCGTGGGTGTCCCCGAACCCGCCCGACCCGGGAGGCTGGGCGGGGTTCTGAGAGCCTCCCCCGCCGAACGGGTCCCGGGTGGAGCCGCCGCTGTCGGAACCGGGGTTCTGGACGGTCGTGGTGCCGCCCGCCTGTGCGGTCCCCGTGGAGGAGACGGCGACCGCGACGGCGCCGGTGCCGGCTGCGGCGCCGGCAGCGACCCAGGCGGTGACCACCCGCACGCGGTGCACGCCGCGGCGCCGGAGCTCGAAGGGATCGTCGGGCACGGGAACCTCCTGTGCTTGCCGGTTCAAGTAGCGGGCGTGAAGCTGCCGGGTACCCGTGGTGTACCTGTGCGCGACCTGTGAGCGGCGCACCCGTGACCCGGAGGCTCGTCGAAGCGGAACACGAGCGCGGCGACCGGCGTCAGCGCCATGACCGCGCCGGCCGGGAGCGCCGGGCCCCGGGGTGGACGGACATGACACGAGCCTCGCGCGCCGGAGTACGCCCCGGCTCGGCGCCGCTTGTGCCTGCGCTGTGAGGTGTTCAGGCCACCCCGCCGGTCACCGAACGGACCGGCTCGGCCAGGTCGGCGCCCTGGTCGTCGCTCTCGTCGTCGTCGGGCGGCCGCACGGTGGCGCCGGGCAGCCGGACCGTGAAGGCGGTGCGTCCCGGACGGCTGTCGACGCCCACCGTGCCGTCGTGCGCGCTGACCACGGCCTCGACGATGGCCAGCCCGAGGCCGGTGCTGCCCGCGGAGCGCGATCGGGAGGCGTCCCCGCGGGCGAACCGCTCGAACACGTGGGACCGCAGTTGCTCGGGAATGCCCGGCCCGTCGTCGACCACCTGCAGGACGGCGGTGCCGGCCGCGACCCGCAGCCGCACCGTCGCCGTCGTTCCCTCGGGGGTGTGCGTCCGGACGTTGGTGAGGAGGTTGGCGATCACCTGGTGCAGCCGTGCGGCGTCGCCGGGGACCAGGACGGCGCCCGGCGGGACGTCGACCTGCCAGCGGTGGCCGGGCGCGGCCACGTGCGCGTCACTGGCCGCGTCGACGGCCAGGACGGTGAGGTCGACCTCCCCGAGCTCCAGGTCGCGACCGGCGTCGAGGCGGGCCAGCAGGAGGAGGTCGTCGACGAGGACGGACATGCGCACGGCCTCGGACTCGACGCGGCGGAGGGTGTGCGAGACGTCCTCGGGCGTGATCTGGCGGCCGTCGCGCTCCTGGCGGCGGACGAATTCGGCATATCCGCGGATCGACGCCAGCGGCGTGCGCAGCTCGTGGCTGGCGTCGGCGACGAACTGGCGGACCTGCATCTCGGAGGCCTGCCGGGCGCCGAGGGACTCCTCGACGTGGTCGAGGAGCCGGTTGAGGGCCGTACCGACCCGGCCCACCTCGGTGCGCGGGTCGGTGTCGGCCTCGGCCACGCGCTCCGGCAGGACGACCTCGCCGCTGG
>JAODNJ010000471.1 GCA_025465155.1 Frankiales bacterium | reverse complement strand
GAATCCGAGAACCAGCGCGACGATGACGCCGAGGTTCGCGTAGGCCCACGCGCCGTTCACGCCACCGAGCCCGAACGGCCCGAGCAGGTAGCCCTGCCACGTGAGCCACGAGGCGGCCGTGTTCGTGACGAGGCCCCAGCCGAGGACGGTGGCGACGACGACGAGCCCGACCGGCAGCCACCGGATGTCGCCGTAGCGCCCGGTGGTGGTGAAGAGGTCCCGCTCGGAGTAGTCACGGCGGCGCAGTGCGATGTCGGCGACGAACACGCCGCACCAGGCCGCGATCGGCACGCCGAGGGTGATCAGGAAGCCCTGGAACGGCACCAGGAAGTCCTGCGAGAGGAACACGACGTAGATGGCCCCGAGCACCATCAGCGTCGCGTCGATGCCGACGGCGACGTACCGCGGCGCCCGTAGCCCCGCGTTCAGCAGGGAGAGGCCGGACGAGTAGATGTCCATGACCGCCCCGCCGACGAGGCCGAGCACGGTCGTGACGACGAACGGGACGAGCAGCCAGGTCGGCAGGATGCTCGCGAGGGCGCCGACCGGGTCTGCCGCGATGGCCTTGTTCAGGCTGTCCGAGGACCCGGCGATGAGCAGCCCGAACAGCAGCAGCACCCCCGGGCCGAGGCCCGAGCCCAGCGTCGTCCACCACATGACGCCCCGGCTCGAGGCCGAGCGGGGCAGGTACCGCGAGTAGTCCGCCGCGGCGTTGACCCAGCCGAGACCGAAGCCGGTCATGGTGAACAGGACGGCGCCGATGACGGCGGGGGCGTTCCCGGACGGGAGCGACCCGAGCGCGGAGAAGTGGATGTCCCCGATCGTGACGGCGACGTAGACGACGGTCAGCACCCCGGCGATCCAGGTGATCCACCGCTGCATCGCCATGATCAGGTCGAACCCGAGCAGGCCCCCGCCGACGATCATCCCGACGACGACGAGCAGGGCCACGACCTTGGTCAGGGCGCCGCCGTGCCAGCCGAGCCGCTCGAAGATCGTGTTGACCGCGAGGACCGCGAGGGCGGCGAGGACTGTCTCCCACCCGAGCGTCAGCAACCAGGAGAGCGCGGACGGCAGGCGGTTCCCCCGCACCCCGAAGACGCTGCGGCTGATCGTCATGGTGGGTGCCGACGCGCGCTTGCCGGCGATGGCGATGTAGCCCACCAGCAGGTACGACGCCACGATCCCGACGATCACGACGAGCGTCGCCTGCCAGAGGGACAGCCCGAAGCCCAGGATGAACGAGCCGTAGCTGATCGCGAAGACGGAGATGTTCGCCGCGAACCACGGCCAGAACAGGTCCCGCGGCGTGCCCTTGCGCTCCGCCTCGGCGATCTGGTTCACGCCGTTGAGCTCGATGCTGATGGGCGTCGCGTCGGACGTTGCCGGCCGGGTGGCGGGAGCCGCGTCGTACTTGCTCATGGGAGGCACCTCACGGAGGGGGAGATGTGGGCGGGCGGCGCGTGCTGTGGATCGAACTCGCCGGGGCGGCGGAAGTCGAGCGTGATCATGTACCGACCTCGTCCAGCGACCGTGCCGCGACACGGAACCGGGCGCCCCGGTGGTCGGCCGGGAGGTGCGCGTTGCCGGCGCCGAAGAGCCGCTCGCGGAACGTCGTCGCCGTCCGCTCGGAGCGGACCAGGCCGGCCCGCTGGAGCTCCGGGACGACCTGGTCGACCAGCTCCAGGTAGGAGCCCGGAGACACGAAGGGCGTGTAGTTGAAGCCGTCGAGGTCGGTCTCCCCGACCAGCGCCTCGATCTGCTCGGTGACCTCCCGCGGCGTGCCGGTCAGGATCAGCTCGCGCATGCCGCGACGGATGAAGTCGGCCGCGGCCTGGCGCACGGAGGTGTCCTTGTAGCGCTCCACCTGGGTACGACCTCCTTCGGTGGTGACCGTGGAGAACGACGCGTCGGGATCGAGGGCGGCGAGATCGACGCCGGTCATCATCGCGTAGTAGGCGCGGGCCGCATCGGCATCCACCCAGCTCAGGTACTCCTCGAGCTTGTCCTCGGCCTCGGCCGGGGACGCGGCGGTGACCACGGACAGGCCCGAGATCGCCTTGATCGCGCTGCTCTCCCGCCCCGCCGAGACGGCCGCCGCCCTGAGGTCGTCGACCTGGGCCCGCAGCATCGCGGCGTCCCTGCCCTGCAGGAAGACGAGCTCGGCGTTCGAGGCGGCGAACGCCCGGCCGGTGGACGACGCGCCGGCCTGCAGGATCACCGGCGTCCGCTGCGGCGACGGCTCGGAGTTGAAGTAGCCGTGCGAGGTGAAGTGGGGGCCCTCGTGGCTGATCCGGTGCACCCGGCTCGGGTCGGCATAGCGACGGGCCGCCTTGTCGACCAGGACGGAACCGTCCTCCCACGAGCCCTCGAGCAGCTTGTAACTCAGGTCCATGAAGTCCTGCGCCCGCGCGTACCGCTCGTCGTGGGGGAGCGGCTCCCGGCCGAAGAGCTGGGCGACGACGGCGCTGCTCGTCGTCACCACGTTCCATCCGACGCGGCCACCGGTGAGGTGGTCGAGGGTGGCGAAGCGCCGGGCGTTGGCGTACGGCTCCTCGAAGGTGGTCGACGTCGTGACCGCGAAGTTCAGGTCCGTCGTGGCCGCCGCGAGGGCGGGGATGAGCAGCATCGGGTCGTTCTTCGGGATCTCGACGGCCTGCTGGAACGTCACGTCCGGCGTCTCGCCGCGCACCAGGGGGTACCCGTACGAGTCGGCCAGGAAGAGGAAGTCGAAGAAGCCGCGCTCCAGCAGCTGCGCGAGCTCGGTCCAGTAGCCGAGCTCCTTGTAACGGTGGGTGTTCTGGTCCGGGTGAGCCCACAAGCCCTGACTCGTCAGATTGACCTGGTTGATCTCGAAGGCGCCCAGCAGGACCTGCTTCACGACTCGTCTCCTCTCGTCAGCCATTCGGTGATTCCGTTCTCGAACCGCAGCCTCGTGCCGGCGCTCATCCCGGTCGCGAGCATCCCGGCGCGGGCGACGCCGGCGAGGGCGTCGTCGTCCAGACCCCAGACGCCGCGTGCGACCTCGTACTGGTCGGTGACCGTGGCTGAGAACCAGAGCGGGTCGTCGGCGTTGAGGGTGACCGGGACGCCGGCGGCGAGGAGCTGCGGAGCCGGGTGCTCCGACAGCCGCGGCACCAGGCCGAGGGCGACGTTGGACACGGGGCAGACGTCGCAGACGATCTGCTCGCCGGCCAGGCGCTCCAGCAGGCGGGGGCTCTCCACCGCCCGGAAGCCGTGCGAGATGCGCCGTGCGCCGAGCTCGTCCAGGGCCTCCTCGATGCTCTCCGGACCCCCGGTCTGACCCGCGTGGCTGACCACGGGCAGCCCCGCGGAGCGGGCGATCTGCGCCGCGTGGCGGAAGCGGCCGAGGTTGCCGGGTTCCACGAAGCCCGCGGTGCCCAGCGCGGCCACACCGGCGCCCGCGTATTTCGCCGCGATCCGCGCCAGGTCGGTGGAGATGGCGAGGTCCTCGTCGGTGTTGATGGTGAGGAGCGCCCCGACGTCGATCCCGGCGTCCCGGGACGCCTCGCGGAAAGAGGACAGCATCGTCAGGGTGACCTGCTCCAGCGAGCCGAGCCGGGGGGCGTAGAGCTGTGGCTCGATCGCGGGCTCGAGGTAGAGGACCCCCTCGGCCGCCTCGGCGTGCACGAGCGCCCGGCAGAGCTCGGCCAGTTCCTCGTGCGTCCGGATCAGCTCGGGCACGGTGCCGTACGCGTCGAAGAACTCCCAGACGTCGCCGAAGGACCGCGGAACGGAGAAGGAACCTCCCCGCCGGCGGGCCAGGCGCTGCACCGCGGAGAGTGGATACGAGCCGTCGAGGTGCGCGTGCAGATGGGCCTTCGGGAGTGCCCGCAGCGACCGGGGTCCGCCCGCTGGCGGGAGTGTCTGTGCGGTCACGGCACCTCGTCGGCTCGCAGCGTGCGCGGCCACCGTCCGCGCCGACGGTGCTCGCAGAATGTAAGCACCGGTGGGCGCACCGTCGAAGACCCGTTCCCAATGGGGCCATAAGCTGGCGTTATGGGTCGCCGGACGAGGAGGG
Source organism: Frankiales bacterium (assembly GCA_025465155.1). Classification (GTDB taxonomy): domain Bacteria; phylum Actinomycetota; class Actinomycetes; order Mycobacteriales; family Geodermatophilaceae; genus Geodermatophilus. The sequence continues at coordinate 826 of JAODNJ010000471.1, read as the reverse complement.
ACCGATCATCGTGCCCGACCTGGATCTGCGGCTTCTGCGGTACTTCGTCGTCGTCGCCGAGACCGGCAGTTTCACCGATGCGGCGGTCAGGCTGCACATCTCCCAACCGGCGCTGAGTCAGGCAGTGCAGCGGCTGGAGCGGGACGTCGGCAGCCGGCTCATCGACCGGGGCACCAAGGGCTCACGACGGGGCATCGGCCTCAGCACGGCCGGGCAGGCCTTCCTGCCCGCGGCGCAGGATCTTCTCGCGCGTGCCGAGCGCGCGGTGACCGCGGCCCGCGAGGCGGTCATTGGGGTGCGGCTCCGGGTCGGCTTCGGCACCAGCACCCCCCGCAACCTGACCCGCGCCACCCTGGACGCGGCCGAGCACATCGGCGGGGTCGACGTCTCGCTCGACTTCGTGCCCTGGGGCAGCGAGGTTCCGGCGCTCCTCGACGGCCGCGTCGACGTCGCGTTCCTGCACGCGCCCCCGGCGTTCGCGCACCCGGAGCTGGAGGGGTTGCCGGTCGGCACCGTCGACCGGGTGGCCGTGTTCCAGGCGAACCATCCCCTGGGATCGCGCGCCGAGATCTCCATGGCGGACCTCACCGGCGAACCCATCATCGATGCGGCGTACGACCGCGACTACTGGCTGGTCGATCCGCGCCCCGACGACTCGCGGCCCACCACGGTCGGACCTCGGGCCCGGACGGTCGACGAGATGCTCGCGTTCGTCTCGGCGGGCAGGGGCATGGCGATCACCAGCTCCTCCGTGGCCGAGACGAGCGGCAGCGACGAGCTGGCCTTCGTGCCGATCGCCGATCTGGAGGCGGCGGTCGTCTACTTC
>JAODNJ010000416.1 GCA_025465155.1 Frankiales bacterium | reverse complement strand
GCTCCAGACCTGCACGAGCCGCCAGACCATCACGACGGCGACCAGGGCGGCCACGGCGATCACCGTCCCGGCCCAGCGGGTGGGCTCCGTCCGTGCCCACAGCGCGCCCGCGACGGGTACGAGCAGGACACCGATCAGATAGCCGAGGAACGTCGGCGTCTCCGCCGGCCGTGTCCCCCCGACCAGGGCGACGACGGCGACGGCGGCCTGGACCACCAGCACCGCCTCCAGCACCCCCGCGGCCGCGAGGTGCAGGACGCCGATCCGCCGCCGGGCGACCGTGGACGCCACTCCGAGGATCGCGAGCACGCCCCCAGCGGCGGTGGCCACGCCGGCGAGGACGCCGTTCACCGGCTCGACGTGGGGAGGACGGGCACCTGCACGGCGCCCATCCTCCCTTCCCGCGATCCGCCCGTGTGAGCGGTCAGCGGTGGACCGAGGACATGTCGGGGTAGCGGTCGCCGGCGGTGCCGCCCACCGGCGCGGCCTCGTCCAGCCGCCGCAGGTCCTCGCCGGTCAGCTCGATGCCGGCCGCCGCGACGTTCTCCTCGAGGTAGCGCACCCGCTTGGTCCCGGGGATCGGCACGATCGTCGGGTACCCCGGCCGGTCCGACCGGGCCATCACCCACGCCAGGGCCAGCTGGGTCGGCGTCACACCCTTGTCGTCGGCGATCTCGCGCACCCGGTCGACCAGCTCCAGGTTCTTGCGGAAGTTCTCCCCCTGGAAGCGGGGGTTGTGTCGGCGGAAGTCGTTCTCGTCGAGGTCGTCGATGCTGCGGATCTCTCCGGAGAGGAACCCGCGGCCGATCGGCGAGTAGGCGACGAAGCCGATCCCGAGCTCGGCGCACGTGGCGAACACGCCGTCCTCCTCCGGGTCCCGTGTCCACAGCGAGTACTCGGTCTGGACGGCGGTCACCGGCTGCACGGCGTTCGCCCGCCGGATCGTCTCCGGTGCGGCCTCCGAGATGCCGGCATGCCGGATCTTGCCCGCCTGCACGAGCTCCCTGAGCGCGCCCCACGTGTCCTCGATCGGCACGGAGGGGTCGACGCGGTGCTGGTAGTAGAGGTCGATGACGTCGACACCGAGGCGCTGCAGCGAGGCGTCGCAGGCCTCGTGGACGTAGTCGGGCTTGCCGTTGACGCCGAGCCGGGAGCCGTCCGGGTTGCGCTGGTTGCCGAATTTGGTGGCCAGCACCACCTCGTCGCGGCGGCCCGCGATGGCGTGGCCGACCAGGATCTCGTTGGTGAACGGGCCGTACATGTCGGCGGTGTCGAGGAAGGTGACGCCGAGGTCGAGAGCGCGCCGGATGGTGCGCTCGGCCTCCGCCTGGTCCCCGGTGCCGTAGAACTCGCTCATCCCCATGCAGCCCAGGCCCTCGGCCGAGACGGTGAGATCGCGAAGCGTCCGTGTCTGCATGCCTTCCATCCTGCTCCCGACGGCACCGCCCGTAGCCGGTGGGCGCCACAGGGTCGACGGAGACCGGTAACCAGCGCCCTCCTCGCTCGTTCAGCCAGGGCGCAGCGGTTCACCGTCGAACGCCGAGGAGTGTCATGCGCCGGTCCCGTCGATTCCTGGGGGCAGGGAGTTTGGCGGCGCTCGCCGCCGCTCTGCTCGCCGTCCCCGCCCACGCCGCATCCGGCCCGTCGCCGGCCCCCGTCCAGGCCTACCTGGCCGGCCAGCTCGGCACGCTGGGGAGCGCGGTACCGACGACCGTGCTCGTCCACGGGACGGACATCGCCGCCGCGCGGGCCGCCGTCACCGCCACGGGCATGCGCCCGATGACCGAGTTCCGCGCGATCGGCGTCGCGGTGGCCTCCGGGACGGCCAGCCAGATCCAGGCCGCGCGCAGCCGCCCCGGGGTCACCTACCTGGAGGGCAACACCCCGATCCGGTTCTTCGACCAGACGTCGAACATCGCCACCCGCGGCGCCGAGGCGGCCGGCACCCTCACGGGCGCCAACGGGCTGCCGCTCGACGGCAGCGGCGTCTCCGTGGCGGTCATCGACTCCGGCGTCGACCCGACGCACCCGTTCCTGAAGAACGCGGACGGCACCAGCGCCGTCGTCGCCAGCTACAAGAGCGTCTGCCTCGACGAGTCGAACACCAGCACCAGCTGCATCCTGAAGGTGCCGAACTCGGTCGACACCGACACCATCTCCGGCGGCGGTCACGGCACCCACGTGAACGGCATCGTCGCCGGGCGGCCGACCACCCTCACCGACGGCACGAAGCTGCAGGGCGCGGCGCCCGGCGCCAGCCTGGTCGACATCTCCACCGGCGCCGTCCTGCTCATCGTCGGTGCCGACTCGGCGCTGAACTGGGTGCTCGAGAACCACGACCACCCGTGCGGCGCCGGCGTGCCGGCCAGCACCTGCCCGCCGATCAAGGTCACGAACAACTCCTACGGCCCGTCCGGAGGCGGGACGTTCGACCCGAGCTCCGCGACGGTCAAGCTGCAGCGCGCGCTCGCCGGCGCTGGCGTCGTCACGGTCTGGGCCGCGGGCAACGACGGCGGGGACGGCTCCTCCTCGCTGACCAACCCCCCCGGCCAGGACCCGACCGGCGGCATCATCTCGGTCGCCTCCTACTTCGACCAGGACTCCGGAACCCGCGACGGCACCGTCAGCTCCTACTCCTCGCGCGGCGCGAAGGCGGACCCGTCGACGTGGCCGGACATCTCGGCTCCCGGCGAGAACATCACCAGCTCCTGCCGGGTGTACCTGCCGATCTGCTCGACCGGGCTGGCACCGCAGAACGGCCCGGGGCCGCTGGACATCGGCACCTTCAACACCATCAGCGGCACCTCGATGGCCGCGCCGCACATCGCCGGCATCGTCGCCCAGCTGTTCCAGGCCCAGCCGTCGGCGACGCCCGCGCAGATCGAGGCGGCGCTGAAGGGGTCGGCGTACCGGTACACGAACGGCGCGCCCTACCAGACGGTCGGCAGCTACCAGACCTCGTTCGACAAGGGCGTCGGGCTGGTCGACGTCGTCGCCGCGGTGGGCAAGCTGTGACGGCCTGACCGTGCGCCGCCGGCCTGGACGGGGGGTCCGTGGTCTTGGTCACGGCGGCCGCGGTCTCGCGTCGCGGGCCCCCGCCGCCTCGGGAAGGATTCCCAGCCATGTGCGGCCTCTCCGGCGAGATGACCTTCGACGGCACCCCGGCCGACACCGCGGCGGTGGATCGGATGGTCGACGCCGTGGTGTCCCGCGGCCCCGACGGCCGGGGCTCGTGGAGCGCCGGCCGGGTGGCGTTCGGCCACCGGCGCCTGTCGGTGATCGACCTGTCGGCCAGCGGCGCCCAGCCGATGGTCGACGACGAGCTCGGCATCACCGCCGTCTTCAACGGCTGCATCTACGACTACCAGGAGCTGCGCGCCGAGCTGGAGGGCCACGGCTACCGCTTCTTCTCCCGCAGTGACACCGAGGTCCTCGTCAAGGGGTACCACCACTGGGGCACCTCCTTCGTCGAGCACCTGCACGGCATGTTCGCGGTGGTCCTCCACGAGCGGGACACCGGCCGGGTGGTCATGGCCCGCGACCGGCTCGGGATCAAGCCGCTCTACCTCGCCGAGACGCCGGGGCGGCTGCGCTTCGCCTCCACGCTGCCGGCCCTGCTGGCGTCCGTCGGCCGGGCCGGTGAGATAGACACCTCGATCGATCCGGTGGCGCTGCACCACTACCTGACCTGGCATGCCGTCGTCCCGGCGCCGCGCACCATCCTGCGGGGCATCCGCAAGTTGCCGCCCGCCACCGTGCGGGTCATCGAGGCCGACGGCACCAGCCGGGAGCACCGCTACTGGCAGCCCTGCTACGAGCGCCGTCCGGAGCATGCGTCGTGGTCGGCGCGGGACTGGGAGGACGCGGTCGAGGAGGCGCTGCGGGTCGCCGTCCGCCGGCGCCTGGTCTCCGACATCCCGGTCGGCGTCCTGCTCTCCGGTGGCCTCGACTCCAGCCTCATCGTCGGCCTGCTCGCCGAGGAGGGGCAGGCGGACCTGGCCACGTTCAGCATCGGCTTCGAGGCGGTGGCCGGCCGGGAGGGTGACGAGTTCCGGTTCTCCGACGTCATCGCCGAGCGGTTCGGGACGGCGCACCACCGGATCCGGGTGGGCTCCGACGAGCTGGCCGCCGCGCTCAACCACGCCATCGGCGCGATGAGCGAGCCCATGGTCAGCCACGACGTCGTCGCCTTCGACCTGCTCTCCGAGCGGGTCAGCCAGTCCATGCGGGTGGTCCAGTCCGGGCAGGGGGCCGACGAGGTCTTCGCCGGCTACCACTGGTACCCGCCGCTGGACGGGCTCGACCGCGAGGAGGCCGTTGCGACGTACGCCCGGCGGTTCTTCGACCGGGACGCCGCAGACATGGCCCGGCTGGTCGCCGACCCCTACGCGGTCGACGGGGACCCGAGCCTCGCCTACGTGCGTGCGCACCTGACCGCGCCCGGCGCGGACAGCTCTGTCGACGCCGCGCTGCGCCTCGACACCGGGATCATGCTCGTCGACGACCCGGTCAAGCGGGTGGACAACATGTCCATGGCCTGGGGCCTGGAGGCCCGGGTGCCCTTCCTCGACCACGACCTCGTCGAGCTCGCCGCGGCGTGTCCCCCCGAACTGAAGCTGGCCGACGGGGGCAAGGGGGTGCTCAAGGCGATCGGCCGGCGGATCATCCCTGCGGAGGTCATCGACCGGCCGAAGGGCTACTTCCCCGTGCCGGGGATCACGCACCTCGAGGGCAAGGTCCTCGACCAGGTGCGCGACGCGCTGTCGACCCGGGCGGCCCGCGACCGGGGGCTGTTCCGCCAGGAGTACGTCGACCGGCTGCTGGCCGACCCGAACGGCGAGCCCACGCCGCTCAACGGCAACAAGCTCTGGCAGCTCGGCCTGCTCGAACTGTGGCTGCAGACCCATGGGGTCTGAGCAACCGATGCCCGGAACGACCCGGCCGGCCGGCCACCGCCGCCGCACCACCGGGACGCCGGCCTTCACGGAGCGCTCGTGGAAGCGGCCCTCGGCGCACCAGGCCCGGGGGATGGCCGCCGACGCCGTGGTCGACATGGGTTGGGGCCGGCTCGTGTTCGGGCAGACATTCGACGACCTGGGCCGGATCGTCGACGCGCTGCAGGCGGAGCAGAGCGGACGGCGGGACATCTGCGTCTACCCGCGGGATCCGCAGGTCCTGGTGGGCCTGGCCCCGGACGAGCTGTTCATCGATCCGTCGCTGATCTACCGGCTGGACCTGCACCGCTACCGGCCCCCGAGCGAGCTGATCCGGGGCGTGTTCGTGCGCACGGTGACCTCGGCGGGCGAGATGGGCCAGATCAACGACCTCTATGCCCACAACGGCATGGTGCCGGCCGACTCCGTGACGATGTGGGCGAACCACCGCACCCGGTGCTTCACCTACCTCGTCGCCGAGGACCGCCGCACCGGCCGGATCGTCGGCACCGTCACCGGCGTCGACCACGCGCTGGCCTTCGGTGATCCCGAGGCCGGCACGAGCCTCTGGTGCCTCGCCGTCGACGGGCAGAACGCGCTCCCGGGCACCGGGGAGGCGCTGGTGCGGGTTCTGGCCGAGCGCTACGCGGCCCGTGGGAGGGCCTACCTCGACCTCTCGGTCCTGCACGACAACGAGCCGGCGATCGCGCTGTACCGCAAGCTCGGCTTCAGCCGGGTGTCCGCGGTCTGCGTGAAGCGCAAGAACCCGATCAACAGCCCGCTGTTCAGCGCGCAGCCGCCGGGGCTGGAAGACGTGAACCCGTACGCGCGGATCATCGCGGAAGAGGCGCTGCGCCGCGGGATCCGGGTCGAGGTCGCCGACCCCGCATGGGGGGAGCTCCGGTTGTCGATGGGCGGCCGCACGGTGCTCACCCGCGAGTCCCTGTCCGAGTTCACCTCCGCGGTGGCCATGAGCCGCTGCGACGACAAGCGGGTCACCCGCCGGATCATGGAGCGGGCCGGCGTCCGGGTCCCGAGAGGCGCTCTGGCGGTGGAGGGTGACCTGGCGGCGGCGACCGCGCTGCTCGACGAGTGCGGTGACGTCGTGGTCAAGCCGGCGCGCGGCGAGCAGGGCAGGGGCATCACCGTGGGCGTGCGCGACGGCGAGGCGCTGGGGCGGGCGGTGGCGGTGGCGCTGCAGTTCTGCCCCGAGGTCCTGGTGGAGGAGCTGGTGGAGGGGGAGGACCTGCGGGTCGTCGTCATCGATCACGAGGTGGTCGCGGCCGCCGTCCGCCGTCCCGCCGAGGTGGTGGGTGACGGGCGCAGCACGATCGCCGAGCTGATCGAGACGACCAGCCGGCGCCGGCAACGGGCCACCGGCGGGGAGTCGCGCATCCCGCTCGACGACACCACCACCGAGGTGGTCGCGTCGACCGGACACGGGATGGACGACGTCCTGCCCGAGGGGGTTCGGTTGCGGGTCCGGCGGACGGCGAACCTGCACACCGGCGGCACGATCGAGGACGTCACCGGCCGGCTGCACCCGGCCATCGCCGACGCCGCCGTGCGGGCCAGCCGGGCCATCGGCATCCCGGTGACGGGTCTGGACTTCCTGGTCCCCGACCTGGACGGGCCCGATCACGTGTTCATCGAGGCCAACGAGCGGCCCGGGCTGGCAAACCACGAGCCGCAGCCCGTCGTCGCCCGCTTCGTCGACCTGCTCTTTCCCGAGACCCGCCCCCGCTGA
>JAODNJ010000373.1 GCA_025465155.1 Frankiales bacterium | reverse complement strand
TCTTGCGCAGCCGCAGCTCGGCCCGGGACGCGGCGACCAGGGCGGCCGGCAGCGCGCCGAGGCCGTCCCGGACGGTCGAGAACACCGGTCCGCCGGCGTCGCCGCGGCTCCGTTCCCCGGCGTCACGGGCCGCGGCCGCGGCCGCGAGCACGGAGCCCCGGGTGCGCAGGTGCGCGGCCAGCGCCGGCATCGTCGCGACCAGGGACAGCTCGTCGGCGCGGCCGGCGTAGACGCCGCCCAGCAGCGGCTCGACCAGGCTGTCCACCACCTCGTCGCCGAGCCGCTCGCGCAGCAACCGGCCGACGGCGACGTCCCCGTCGAGCCGCACCGGCGGCAGCTCCGACTCCGCCGCGACCCGGGCCACGCCCTCGGCCGACAGGAACCCGGCCAGATCCGCGGCCGACGCCGGGACGCCGAGGACGGTGCCGGCCGGAAGCCGGTGCCGGCCGTCCGGCAGCACCACCGAGGCCTGCGTCGTCGCGGGCGCGACCAGCTGATCCCCCAGTCCGAGCGACTCGATGAGCCGTACGGCCTCCGGGACCCGAGCGAGCACCGCCTCCGGGCCGGTGTCGTACCAGCGCCCGGCCAGCTCGACGCGGTGCAGCTTGCCGCCGGCCCGTTCGGCTGCCTCCAGGACGACGATCTCGTCGTCCTGGTGCCGCCGCCGCCACTCGTACGCGGCCGCGAGGCCGGTGATGCCGGCCCCGACGACGACGAGCCGGCTCACCGGGTGCTCAACCGGTGCACGAGATCGACCACGTGGGTGAGGACGCCCGGATCGGTCTCGGGCAGGACGCCGTGGCCGAGGTTGAACACGTGCCCGCGGGCGGCGCGTCCCTGCTCGAGGACCCGTCGCACCTCGCGGTCGACCGTCGGTCGGTCGGCGAGCAGCACCGCCGGGTCGAGGTTTCCCTGCAGCGACCGCCCGGGACCGACCCGTCGGGCCGCCTCGTCGAGCGGCACCCGCCAGTCGACGCCCACGACGTCGGCGCCGGCGTCCCCGATGAGCGGCAGCAGCTCGCCGGTACCGACGCCGAAGTGGATGCGCGGCACGTCCCGGCCGGCCAGCCCGTCGAAGACGGCCCGCGAGTGCGGCAGGACCCGCTCGGCATAGTCCGCGGCGGAGAGCACCCCGGCCCAGGAGTCGAACAGCTGCACGGCCGAGGCGCCCGCGTCGATCTGCACCCGCAGGAAGGTGGCCGCCGAGGCCGCCAGCCGGGACAGCAGCCGCCCCCACGCCTCCGGCTCTGCGTACATGAACGCCTTGGTACGGGCGTGCTCCTTGGAGGGGCCGCCCTCGATCAGGTAGGTCGCGAGGGTGAACGGCGCACCGGCGAACCCGATCAGCGGCGTCGCCCCGAGCTCCGCGACCAGCCGCCCGACCGCCGTCGCCAGGAAGTCCAGCCTGTCCGGCTCGAGGTCCGGCAGCGCGTCGACGTCGGCGACGGTGCGCACGGGCGAGGCGACGACGGGGCCGACGCCCGGCGCGATCTCCAGGTCGACGCCGGCCACGACGAGGGGCAGCACGATGTCGGAGAAGAGGATGGCGGCGTCCACGCCGTGGCGTCGGACCGGCTGCAACGTGATCTCGGTGACCAGGTCGGGGTCCTGGCAGGCGTCGAGCATCGCGGTGCCGGCGCGGAGTGCGCGGTACTCGGGCAGCGAGCGCCCCGCCTGCCGCATGAACCAGACCGGCGTGCGCCGCACCGGCAGGCCCCGGGCGGCACGGAGGAGATCGGAGTCAGCGGCTCCCCCCGGGCCGGCGGCACCCTCGGGGGACGGGACGGCGGGCTCGGCGGCTGGACTCACGACCGTCCATGCTCCCAGACCCGGGAGCCGGTCCCTCGGCGTGTCCGGCCGCACGCGCCGGTCGTCCGGCATCTTCCACGGCGCGTCGGGCCCGACATGCCGGATACGGACCTACCCTCCCACCGTGGAGCCGCAGAGCCTGGCCGGTGCCGGGAACCGCGCGGAAGGCCCGGCCGCCGAGGACACCCCGGCGGCCTTCCGTGCCGTGCTCGACGCGCTCGCAGGCGTCCGTCCACGGCCGGAGATCGGCCTCGAGGTGATACCCGCGCCGCAGCGGCTCGCGCCCTACGCCTTCGCCCTGGCCGCGCACGTCGCCGTCCCGGATGGCGCGGTGTCCGACGGACTCATGCCCGAGGGCGACGGGGACGAGGACGACGAGATCGCCGTGGGGCGCTTCATCGTCCTCTACGACCCGGCCGGCCACGAGGCATGGCACGGCACCATCCGGTGCGTCGGCTATCTCTCGGCCGCCACCGACGAGCACATGGTGGACGACACCATGTTCTCCGAGGTCGCCTGGAGCTGGCTGACCGACGCGCTCGACGAGGCCGGCGCCGCGCACCACGCCGTGGGTGGAACCGTCACCCGAACCGCCTCCACCCGATTCGGCGAGCTCGCCGGGCCCGAGCACTCCGTCGACGTGGAGATCCGCGCGTCCTGGACGGCTGCCGACACCGACCTGGACCGCCACCTGACCGCCTGGCTCGAGGTGCTCGGCAGCGCGGCGGGACTCCCCCCGCCCGGTGTGCGCCAGCTGGATCCCTCCGGGCACACCCCCGGCGACGTTCACTAGCATCGATGCGGCGGGCCCCGGCCCGTCCAGCCGGCGATTACTCTTCCCTGCTCCGCGCACCGCAGACCGCGGACGTGGCCGCTCGCCGGCACGAACCGACCAGGAGACCGGCGAGAGGGTGGACGGCAACTGAACAGCGAGCCCACTCCGCAGCCCGACGAGGACGCTCCTCCGGCCTCGATCCCGCTCCTCGCCCCCCGCGAGGGACTCCCCCCGGTCATCGACACCTCGACGCAGCTCGTGGCCTACGCCGACGCGCTGCGCGCGGGCAGCGGACCGGTCGCCGTCGACGCCGAGCGCGCGTCCGGCTACCGCTACGGCCAGCGGGCCTACCTCGTGCAGTTGCGCCGCGCCGGCTCGGGCACGGGGCTGATCGACCCGATCCCACTGCCCGACCTGTCGGTGATCCAGGACGCGATCGGCGACGAGGAATGGGTGCTGCACGCGGCCAACCAGGACCTCCCCTGTCTCGGCGAGATCGGGCTGCTGCCGCGCCGGATCTTCGACACCGAAC
>JAODNJ010000353.1 GCA_025465155.1 Frankiales bacterium | reverse complement strand
CGGGCTTCTTCGTCCGGCCGACCATCGTCGAGGGCAGCGATCCCGGGCACGAGATGTTCACCACCGAGTACTTCGGGCCGGTCCTGGCGGTGCACGTGTACGAGGACGCCGACTACGAGACCGTGCTGACCCAGATGGAGTCGGTGGCGCCGTACGCGCTCACCGGCGCGGTCATCGCGCAGGACCGCGCGGCCATCGCGCACGCCGAGCGGTTCCTGCGGTACGCCGCGGGCAACTTCTACGTCAACGACAAGCCGACCGGCGCCGTCGTCGGCCAGCAGCCCTTCGGCGGCGGCCGGGCCTCCGGGACGAACGACAAGGCCGGTGCCGCGCAGAACCTGCTCCGCTGGACGTCCGCCCGGCGATCAAGGAGACCTTCGTCCCGGCGACCGACCACCGCTACCCCCACATGGGCTGACGCCAAGCGCTGCGGCAAGGGATGCCCCGATCGTGGATCAGCGTGGTGCGGTGTGGTCATCAAGGCACTGCTGCCTGTATTGATACTGCCGACCGCGTTCCAGGCGTCCGGCTGGCGAACGCGCGAATCGAGGGAGGCGACCGGTGGTCATTCGGCTGCTCCTCGACGGGGCGAACACCGCGGGGATCTCCGTGCAGTTGTCGCCGCTGGCGGAGCTGTGCGCTGCGCTACACGCGTTCTCCAACGCCGAGCATCATCCGGCCAGCGCTGCATGGGTGGACCGGCTCCGGACTGCCCGCACCGAAGCGTTGGACCAGGTGTATCGGTGGTCGCCGCTGTGGGGTTCGCAGAAGGCAGAATTCTTCTATCCGCTGCGCTCGCGTTCCGAACTGGCGTTGCAGGAGGAACTGGCCGAGGTCGCGAAGCTGCCGATCGACGTGTTCGTCGGCATGTCCGCCAAGTCGCTGACGGATGGCGACCCCGAGCCGGACTACGCGCGGCTGTTCGAGGACTCCCGGGCACGCAAGCGGTTCATGGACCTGATGACCAGGATGCCGGAGGAGCGCTGGCGGCTCGCCCGGGAACTGGTGTCCGATCCCGAACGCTCCCGGTCGCAGCTGCTCGACTTCCTGCAGGCTTTCGGCGATGAGTGGTTCCTGCGCGACTGGGACGGCCACCGGCGCGAACTACGTGCAGAACGAGACTCCCGTCAGGCTGCTGTGAAGTCGCGTGGCTGGGCGAGCTTCGCGGACTTCGGCGCCAGCACGGACGCCGGTGAACACCCTCGCCAGCTCATGTTCGACAAGTTGAGCAACCGCACGCTGAACATGGTCGACCGGCCGTGCGTCCTCATCCCGTCCTGGCACATCGGATCGCACATCATCATCAAGCACAGCCTCGCGGGTGGGGACGCTACCCCGGTGTCCATCCAGTACAACCTCGGGGCGTCGCGGGCGCGAGCGGTCTCGGTACTGGTCCAGCAACGCTTGCAGGCTCTCGACGAACCGGTCCGTCTACGCATCTGCCGGCTGATCCTGCGCACCCCGAAGACCACCGTGGACATCGCCCGCGAGCTGCGCATGTCCGAGCCCCAGGCGTCGCGGCACCTGCGGCGGCTGCGCGAGACCGGACTGGCGACCGTGCGCCGTGACGGCCGGATGGTGTTCTACAGCCTTGACGTGGAGTCGGTCGGGCGCCTGGGCTTCGACCTTCTGGACGCGCTGCGCCGCTGACCCGGTCACCGGTCATTGACGACCTCCGTGCAATCGTCTTGCCGCGGAATCGGCAGCAATTAGCGTCAGGCCGTCGGTCGCCGAGCGCTGGCTGGAAACGTCGAGAGGCCTGTTCGTGTCAACTGTCGAGATCGTCCACGAGCGCCCGCCCGGCGTCCGCCTCCTTGCGGCCCGCCGCTCGGCCCGACACAACCTCGCGGTATCGGCCGTCGTCCTGGTCATCGCCGTCCTGGCGCTGTTCTCGATCGCCCGTAACCACCGCTTCCAGTGGGGCGTCGTCGGCAGTTACCTCACGACCGGCGCGGTTCTCAAGGGTCTGCTCACGACCTTCTGGTTGACGTTCCTGGTCGTGGCCCTGGGACTGGTGGGCGGCATCGTGGTGGCCCTGCTGCGTCGGTCCCGGGTGCCGGCGATCAGCTGGCTCGCCTGGCTGTTCACGTGGTTCTTCAGATCGGTGCCGATGCTGGTGCAGATCATCTTCTGGTTCAACTTCGCGGCTCTGTATCCGACATTGAGCTTCGGCATTCCGGGCGGTCCGACATTCGTCAGCGCCCCGACGAACTCGGTGATCAGTCCACTGGTTGCGGTGATCATCGGGTTCGCGCTGCATGAGTCGGCCTTTATGGGCGAGATCATCCGGGCCGGGCTGAACTCGGTGCCCAGCGGCCAGTGGCAGGCCGCACGGTCGCTAGGCATGACGGAGGGCCGGCTGCTGCGGCGCGTGGTCCTTCCGCAAGTGATCCGGGTCGTGCTGCCGACGATCGGCAACGAGGCCATCTCGGTCATGAAGGAGACGAGTCTCATCAGCGTGATCGCCGTAACCGACCTGCTGTACTCGGTGCAGCTCATTTATAGCGTGAATTTCCAGACGATCCCGCTGCTGATCGTCGCCACCATCTGGTACCTCGCCTTCACCATCGTGCTGGGGATGCTCCAGTGGCTGCTGGAACGGCGCTTCGGCCGCAGCGTTCGAATCGCCGCACCGGCCTCTCGTGGAGCAGCGGCATGAGCGCGCTGCTGACGTTCGAGGACGTCGGCATGACCTACGGGCACACCACCGTCCTCGAGGGTGTGAACGCCGAGATCGCCGCCGGCGAGGTCGTCTGCGTCATCGGACCCAGCGGGTCGGGCAAGAGCACGCTGCTGCGCTGCGGAGCGGGCCTGGAGACGCCCTCGACGGGGGTCGTCTCCGTCGCAGGTGAGCCGGTGGGCTGGACGCGACGTCGGGGGCGGCTGGTTCCCGCCCGGAACCGAGCGGTGGCCCGTCAGCGGGCGCAACTGGGGGTCGTGTTTCAGCACTTCGAGCTGTTCCCGCACATGACGGTGCTGGAGAACATCATCGAGGGACCGCGCGGGGTGCTGGACGTCCCGGCTGAGGACGCGCGCCAACGTGCCCGAGAGTTGCTCGGCCGCGTCGGGCTTACGGCCTATGAGTCACGCTATCCAGCCCAGTTGTCCGGTGGGCAGCAACAGCGGGCGGCGATCGCTCGAAGTTTGGCCATGCGGCCAGCCGTGATGTTCTTCGACGAACCCACCAGTGCGCTGGATCCGGAGATGGTCGGCGAGGTGCTTCAGGTCATGCGGGATCTCGCAGCCGACGGGATGACGATGCTGGTCGTGACCCACGAGATGGGCTTCGCTGGCCAGATCGCCGATCGGGTGATCTTCATGGACGGTGGGCGGGTCATCGAGCAGGGCGACGCGACCGCGGTGCTCACCCGTCCACAGACCGCCCGCTGCGCGGAGTTCCTGTCACGGATTCTCGAGCGCCCCGTCGCGTAGGACCTCCCCCGCAGCTGAAGCGCTGCACCACCTCGCCGCTGATCACCGCTCCCGGCGCCGTCCGCGCCGGGGCGCCGACGCGGCGAACGCCTGTCCCTGCCTGACCACCTGAGGATTCGAGTGACCTTCGAGACCAACGTCAAGGAAGCCCAGCGCTTCTACTACACCGGCGCGACGACGATGTTCACGTCACAACGGAATGAACGCTTCTCGTACTGCTTGTACGTGCCCACGCTCCACGAGCGGACGGAACGACCGCTGCCGCTCCTCGTGATCATGCACGGAACGGCGCGGACGGCGATGGAGTACCGCGACGCCTTCGCCGACTTCGCGGAGCGTCATGGTGCCGTCGTGTTGGCCCCGCTGTTCCCGGCTTCCCTGAGCGACCCCGAGGAACTGCACCACTTCAAGTTCCTCGACTCGGGAGGGACGAGGTGGGATCAGGTCCTGCTCGACATCGTCGATGAGGTCGGGGAAGCCTTCCGGGTCCAGCGTGAACGGTTCCTGCTGCACGGCTTCTCCGGAGGCGGCCAGTTCGCCCATCGGTTCTTCTACCTGCACCCCGACCGGCTCGCCGCCGTGTCCATCGGCGCCCCGGGTCGGGTCACGCTGCTCGACGCGGCACAGCCGTGGTGGCTGGGCGTGCAGGACATCGGCGCTCGGTTCGGCATCCGGCTCGACGTGCCGGCGATGACCCAGGTCCCGGTCCAGATGGTGGTCGGCGCCGAGGACACGGAGACGTGGGAGATCAACAACGTCGGAGATCCGAACTGGTTGCCCGGGGCTGAACGGGCCGGGGCCACCCGGATCGAACGGCTAGCCAGCCTGCGCGACAGCTTCACGGACGCCGGCATCGGCGTCCGCTTCGATCTCGTCCCCGGTGTCGCTCACGACGGGCCGCGGGTCCTGTCGGTCGTGCGGGACTTCTTCGCCGATGTCCTGGCGGCCCAGCACGAGGACGCCGCCGGCGGCCGGCCCGCTGCTCCCGAGGAGCGAGTCACTCCCGCCGCGTTCGCGCACATCTCCGGATACCGGCCGGTCGTCGGACTGGCGGATCCGCTGCAAACCCGGTCTCGGTACCCGCAGGCGATCACCGGCGAGCAACGGAAGGGGGCCCTGGATCTCCTGCGCCGAGCGCGGGCTATCAGCCTGCACGACCATCCGATCCGCCTGCCGGAGCCCATGACGGCGACCTCATGGAGCCGGTGGCGGGCCGTCGGGCGGGAGGAGCTCGGCTATGCAGGCATCCAACGCAGTGGCCTGACCGGCATCTTCGCAAGCGCGAACTCCTGGCACACCAAGGAGGAACTGGTCACGTGGTTCGGACGCATGGCCGCCGACCTCGCCCACCAACCCACGGTGCGCCAGGCTCGCTCCGCCGGTGACCTCGCCGCGCTCGACCCCGCGAGCACGCAGACAGGTGTGTTGCTCGCGCTCGAGACGATCACCGCGTTCCAGGACGATCCGGACGGCGTGGAATGCCTGTACGGCTTCGGCCTCCGCATGGCCGGACTGTCCTATGACCCGGGCAACGCCCTGGCGGGCGGCCTGGCACAGCAGCAGGACCCCGGCCTCAGCGCCGAGGGCCTGCGGATGGTGGGCCTGTTGAACGACTTGGGCGTCATCGTTGACCTGGCGCACGTCGGTGACCGCAGCGCGATCGAGGCCGCCGAGGCCAGTCGCAAGCCAGTGACGATCAGCCACGCGGGTGCCCGGGCGGTGTGGCCGATACCGCGGCTGAAGCCGGACGACGTCCTGCGGGCGGTGGCCGCGACCGGTGGCGTCATCGGGGTCTCGGCGGCGCCCAACAGCACGCGTAGCCGACGGCATCCGCTGCACACGATCGACTCGGTCATCGACCACGTGGACTACCTGGTGGATCTCGTCGGCATCGAGCACGTCGGATTCGGGCCGGACACCATGTTCGGCGACCACACTGGTCTGCACCGTGCGCGCGGCGGCCAGGACGGCCCGGACTACGCGTACACGCCGACGGAACCGGTTCCGGCCGCGGATGAGGTCGACCACGTCGACGGGGTCGAGAACCCCGCCGAGAATTTCGTAGACCTGGTGGTGCGGCTCGGCGCTCGCGGTTACCCCGAGGACCAGGTCGCTGCTCTGGTCGGTGGTAATGCCATGCGACTCCTCACCACCGTTGTCGACGATGCCTGACCCGATCGGTCGCCGGAGCCGGCTGCCGCGCAGCACCCCGATGCAGGAGGGACTCGCGCCAGGGCTGCTCGTGGATTTCCTTCGCGGCTTCCGTAGGCGCGGACTGTCGCTGGACAGCCTGATGATCGCCCGGCATGGCCGCGTCGTGGTGGAGAAGTGGTGGTGGCCCCATTCCCCGGAGCAGGTGCACACCCTGCACTCGGCGACCAAGTCGATCACCGGTACGGCGGCCGGATTCGCCCTGGCGGAGGGGCTGCTGCGGCTGGACGACCGAGTCGTGGACTTCTTCCCGGACCAGCTGCCCCGCCATGTGAGCCCCTACCTCACCGCCATGCGCGTCCGTGATCTGCTGACCATGCGGACCGGTCACGCCAGCGGGATCTCCGGGGCGACCTGGCGCACCATCCCAACAAGTTGGATCCGCGAATTCCTCGACGAACCGGTGGCGGAGCGGCCCGGGAAGCGGTTTGTGTACAGCAGCGCCACCAGCCACGTGCTCGGGGCGGCGGTTGCGGTCGCCGCGGGCCAGGACCTGCTCGCCTACCTGACCCCGCGCCTTTTCGGGCCGCTGGGAATCTCCGACGTCATATGGGACCGGGATCCGGAGGGATACCGGACGGGAGGGAACGGGCTGAGCCTGCGCACCGAGGACTTCCTGGCATACGGGCAACTGCACCTCCAGGACGGTCGCTGGAACGGCCGCCAGGTACTGCCGCAAGGCTGGGTCCGCCAGGCGACGCACCGGCACGTAGTCCAGGCCGCCGCTGGGGTGTGGGACGGTCAGCGGTTCGTTGGGGGCGGCGCAGATGACTCGCCGGGGCCAACCGAGGGCTACGGCTACCACCTGTGGCTCGGAGCCGACGGCAGTTACAACGCCGGCGGCATCTTCGGGCAGTACTGCATCGTGGTGCCGCACCTCGATCTTGTGCTGGCGATGACCGGCTCCATCGGGGAGTGGAAGCACCGCGACGTTCCTGACTTGGTGAGCATCGAGCTGCTGGGCCGCCTCGACCAGGCCCGCGCGGACTGGCGAAGCGCCGAAGCGCTCGAGCGATGGCAAGGCGAACTTGATGCAGGCGCCGAGCCCCCTCAGGATCCACCCCAGGCGCGCCAGGTCCCCCCGGGCCGTTGTTGGCGCTACCGGCTGGAACCCAACGAACTGTCCATTCGCGAACTCCGGTTCGAATTCGCCGCCAACCACGTCACCTTCGTGCAGACCGACGACGTCGGCACCCATCGCGTCCGGTGCGGGCTTTCGGCGTGGAGCCGCACCAGCACGTCGATCCCCTCGGGGCGCCTGCACCACTTCTATCAGGCCGACGACATGCCTTTGTCGACCCGCGCGTGGTGGCACGGGCCCGAGGAGCTCATCCTGACCTGGCACTTCGTCGGCACGCCGTTCATAGATACGGTCGAGTGCCTGTTCGGCGAGGACGGCAGCTTGGAGCTGCGCCGCCGCGTCAACGTCAACACCGGCAGTACCGAGCTCCCATCGTTGTTCGGTCGGCGGTCCGAGCAGGGATCGCCAGGCCGTCTCGGACGCCGGAGTCGGACCATCGGGTGATGTGCAGGCCGATGGTGCCAGGCGTTAGCCGAGCAGCCCCGGTTCACCTGCGGACCGCGCACGGTTGATGGCCTGCCGTCAATGTTCTTGCTCAGCGCCAGTGGTCATTTCTAACTTCAGCGGCATCACACGGCCGGCGCTACCGCTGCGCCGGAGCGCTACTGCCCCACTCCAGGCGATGACACGGCATCGCCGATCGCACCCAGCGTCCATACCGTGCACAGGCAAGGGAGACTCTCTGTGTTCAGAGCACCGTCCGTGATCGCGGCGGCCGCGGCTGCCGCGACCGCCCTCGTGGTGAGCGGGTGTGGGGCATCCGCGTCGGGCAGCTCCGCTGCTTCTGCATCCTCGACCGGTGCCCAGGTGACGCCGCCCGACTCTGTCCGCTCGGCCGGCGAGCTGGTGGTGGCGATGTCCTCTGCACCCCCCTACGACCAGAAGAACAGCGCAACCGGCGCCTGGGAGGGCGTCGACGTCGAACTGCTCAATGGCGTGGGCAAGCTGATGGGTGTCAAGGTGAAGTACGTCGACGCCAACTTCGATGCTGAGATCCCCGGTCTCGCCGCCCACCGCTACGACATCGCTCCGAACATCGGTGACTTCGTGGAGCGGCGGACAACGGCCACCTTCATCGACTACGCACAGTCCAAGCTGACCGTCGAGATTGCCGCCAGCGGGTCGTTCCACCCGAAGACGCTGCTCGACCTGTGCGGCCGCACGATCGGCTACGAGAACGGCACGGCGGGCGGCACGACCGCGGCCGGGGCGCTGCCCGGCCAGTGCGCGACGGCGGGCCGCGGGACGAGCACCTGGCAGGCATTCCCGAACCGGGCAGCTCTCGAGCTGGCGCTGCGGAGCCAGCGGATCGACGGGTTGGCCGCCCCGATCGCCGGAAACGACCAGTCGGCTGCCCACTCCAACGGCCAGTTCAAGAACATCGTCGTCGAGGGGCTCGACCAGCTGCCCGGCACATCGGCCGTCTACGGCATGGCGGTCGCCAAGGACTCGCCACTCGCTCAGCCGCTGCTGAAGGCCATGCAGAAGCTGGCCGTCGACGGCAGCTATAAGGCCGCGTTCGCGAAGTTCGCCGTCCCGAACGGTGAACTGTCCGCGAGCGATATCAAGATCGACGGCAGCACGCTTCACAAGTCGAAGTGACCCGGCTGCGGCTGGTCGGCGACATCGCGGCGAATCGCGAGCTCGCCGACCCGCCCGGCAGCGCACTGCCGCTGCTGGGGGACTCGGACCTGACCATCGCCAATCTGGAATGCCCTCTGACCGAACACGGCACGGCCGCCTCCAAGCCGAGCGTGCTCCGCGGGCCTGAAACGGTCGGACAGCAGCTCCGCGACGCGGGGGTGGAGGCCTGTTCGCTTGCGAACAACCACGCCCTGGACTACGGCGCCGAAGGATTGATGGACACGC
This sequence comes from Frankiales bacterium, assembly GCA_025465155.1. Taxonomy (GTDB): domain Bacteria; phylum Actinomycetota; class Actinomycetes; order Mycobacteriales; family Geodermatophilaceae; genus Geodermatophilus. The sequence goes on along the minus strand of JAODNJ010000353.1, from coordinate 7,025 downwards.
TCGGCGCATTGACGCACGCCGGCGTGGCCTGGGCCGGTGCGGGCCCCGACCTGAACTCCGCGACTGCCCCAACATTCCTGGACGCCCGAGACGGTCGTCGCGTTGCGCTCCTGTCAGTGGCCTGCACAGTGCCGCCGGGCTTTCGCGCCACGGACAACTCGCCCGGCGTCGCCGGTCTCACCGTCACCGAGACGTACCACACCCTGCCGGGGCTGGACGTCGAGCAGCCGGGCACGGTCCCGTTCGTGGCCACCTCTGTCGACCAGGCGGAGTTATCCCTCCTGCTAGACCAGGTCAGCGCCGCGCGCGAACAGGCGGACATCGTCCTCGTCGCGGTGCACTGGGGGGTGGCCTGGGCCTACCGACCGCCGAACCAAGGTCCGTTGGCCGACTACCAGAGCCCATTGGGTCGCGCGCTCGTCGACGCAGGCGCCGACGTCGTGATCGGCCACCATTCCCACGCCCCGGATCCGATCGAATGGTGGGGGAGCGGGCTGATCCTCTACGGGATCGGCAACTTCCTGTTCCATTCCGATCCGCCGGGCACTATTCAGGCCGGCTCAGCCGGCCACGCTCGCTACCGGCCGATCCTCGAGAGTGGGCCGTGGTTCGACTCGGCCATCTTCGACGTCGAAATCATAGCCGGACGACGGGCGGAACTGCGGGTCATCCCCGTGGTCCTCAACGCCGACGGTGATCCCCAGATGGCCGAACCGCCGGACCGGGATCGGATCATGGAGGGCATCGTGAACTCCTCACGCCTCTTCCACCCGCATCTGAGCGCGGATCCGTCAGGAAGACTGCTGCCGGTTTTGGTCTGAGTCTCGTGCGATCGGAGAGCACCTCCAACGCGGGACTTCGTGAACGCAGCGCACCTACCAGCGAGTGACCGTGGGTGACTTGAAGATCGGGTCGTCCCGGCGTTTGGAGAGCAGGCGTGCCTCGCTGGGTTTGGCGAACACAACAGGCCACTGGGGCGAAGTTGCTTGGCCCGAGCTGTCGGGAGTCATCGGCTCCCGGGCGGCTCCGTCGACGTGTCACGAGGCGCCTGCACTTCACGCAGAACGGCAACCTCGGCGCGCAGCGCGCCCAGTTCGCCGAGTACGGCGGTCAGGGTGGCCGCCTCGGCGGCTTCCCGGAGCTCGTCGGCTTGTTGCTCGGCTTCGGTGGCCCAGCGGGTGAACGCCGCAGCAAGGGAGGCGGTGATGACGCCGAGGAGCGCCAGCCCGAGGAGCATGAGCGCGGCGGCGGCGACGCGGCCTGGGGCGGTGACCGGGTAACGGTCGCCGTAGCCGACGCCGGTGACGGTGGTGATAGCCCACCAGAGCGCGTCGCCGTAGCCGGTGATGTTGGCGTGCGGATCGCCCTGCTCCGCACCGCGGACGACGGCGGCCGCGGCGAGAACCAGCAGCGCGGCGGCCCCGGGGGCGTACAGGCCGGCCGATCGAGCCAGATGTCGGCGGGAGAGTCGCGCGGCGCTGGCGCCGCCGGCCACAGCGCGGCCGGCGGACACCAAGCGCAGCGCCGGGGCGCTCCGCAGGATGCGCAGCGGCCGCAGCATGGGGAGCACGACGAGGGCCAGTTCGATCAGGTGGGTGCGCACGTACTCGCGGCGCAGCGGGGCGAGCACGAGCAGCGTCAGGTACTCCGCGGCGAACGCGACCCAGATGCCGGCGTCGATCGCATCCAGCGCGGTGCGCCCGGGCGCGGGCATCGATGGCCACGCCAGTGGCAGCAGTAGTACTGGGACGATCAGCAGCGACAGCGCCAGCATCGGCGCAGCCAGCGCGCGTTCCACGGCTTGATAGCGGCGGACTCGGATGTCGACCGGGTGGCCGCCGCCTGGCGGGTGCTCAGCCACGCGGCGGGGCGCCGCGCGGGCTTCGGGCGTTCTCACCGTGGGGCTCAGGGGCGGGTCGCCCGGTGGGCGTCGGCGGTCTGCTGGCACTCGGCGGCCACCGCAACCGCGCCGTGCTGGCAGACAGCCACGCCGAGGGCGAGGAAGTTGGTGAATTCGGTGCCGGTCGTGCCCAGGTGCAGGCCGGAGACCTTCTGCCGGTTGGACACCGAGATCAGCACGGTGGCGTCGTCGGCGGAGGAGTCCATGCTGACCAGCTTGGCGAACGCCCACTCCCGGTTGGCCTTCCCGCCGCTGAACACGACCCGCTGGGTGGTGATGACCGCGCGGCCGGTGTCGATGGGGGTTTGCACCTCGGGGCCGGGCACGTAGTGCCCGCGGCTGCCGCCGACTGTGTACCGAACGCCTTTCGCGATCCGGAAGCTGACCCCGGAGTACGCGCCTTCGTAGTGGCCTTGCTGCCGTCGCGGTTCGACCAGCGACGCGGCGCCCGACCAGAGCGCGACCTCGCCGGCCTTGAGCATGATCCCGGCTTCGATGCCGCCGCCGGTCTCGGGTCGGGTGGCGTTCGCCGCGGCGCTGGCCAGGTTGTCCAGGGTGGCCTGCTCGGCCTGCCACGCCGCAACGGCGGCGGCGTGCTGCTCGGCTGCCTTCTTCTCGGCGCGGCGCTCCCGCCAGCCGGGCTTCGGCGGCGCTGGCACGGGTGCAGGGGGCGGCGTCGATGCGACCCCCGCCCCCACTACCGCCGGCGGTGCAGCCGCCGGCACGACGTCGAGAGCTGCATGACGCCCAAGCGAGTTCGGGGCAGGGTTGGGTTCCGGGGCCACGGCGAGCCCGTCGCCCCCGGCGCCGCGCGGCACCGGGCTGGGATGCGGCCGCGGTGACGGAGGCTCTGTTGGCAGCGGGAGGTGGGCCGCGGCCGCCATTACCGGCGAGCCCGGCGCCGTAACGGCGGCGTCGTCCACCCAGAACTGCCACCCCGCTGGTGCTGGCCCCCACGCCGGATCCGGCTGCCAGCCGGGAGTCGGCACCCAGCCCTCGGGGGTAGGCGGCCAGTTGGGCGGAACCACAAACCGTTGCACCAGAGGCCCCTTTGGTAGACGCCAACGTTCCGCGCATCATGCGGCATGACGCTGTCAAAAGGGCCCGTCAGAGGGCGCGTCCCACGTGCGAGCGGCATCGGTTGCCCCGCTCGATGCCCGGGCAGGGCCCGCCCTACTGCGTGGACCCAGATCCACTGGCGACGCCTGGAGGCAGTTGGAGCCGTCCTTCTGCCCTGGAGGACGTGACGAAACCACCCGCTCGCGCGCGCGAAAAGATGTCCGGGGAACGCGGGGTTATCCGGAGAGTGAGCGGTGTGCTCGGCCTTCGGAAGCGTCCGAGCACGAGCCTCAGTCAGATTCACGCGTTTCCGCTGGTAGGACGCTTGGCCCCGCTGGGCTGGACGCGCGTGGGCTCGCCCGGCTGCTTCGGGGTGCAGACCGGCCGAACGCCCTGCTCAGCAGCGAACTGCCTGGTCGCTCTCGAGCGAAATCGGGAAGGTTATCCGGGGAGCGCGACCGCTAAAAAGGGGTAGGCGACGGTGTGACGGAACTCCACTCCCCGGCTGTCGTCGCCGGAGCTGCCTCTCGACACGATAAGTATGGACCCAAGCCGCACACACGACAGCAGGACGAGGCCCCACACCTGATCGCTTGCACATGGGTCGCGCTGCGTGGCTTGCGCCGCTTCGTTGACCCGGACCTGTCCACGCAAGGGCACGACCGCAAGAGGGCGAGACGGCTCTGGTTGTGACCAGCGGGTATACCGTTGGTGACCATTGCTCAGTGCTGGTGGATTGGAGCGTTCTACGGACTGCGAGCGCTCCCACTGGATTCGAGTCCACGCGTGCGCCGCCGGGGTCGCCGCACGTCAGACGTCGCGCGGGGCCCCCGGGTGGCGTGCAGCCACGTATCCCGGCTTGTCGAACGTCTTGCCGCCCGGGTATGAGACCAGTTCGAACTGCATCCCCCACGGGGACAGGAAGTACACCCAGCGCTGGCCCTCGCTCGGGCCTCGGCTCGCCGTTGGCTCGCCCATGACGGTCAGGCCGTGTGCTCGCAGGCAGGCGACCGCGGCGTCCAGATCGTCGACGTAGAGGGCCACGTGGTGGCCGCCGACATCGCTGTTCCGTGGGGGGACCGTCTGCTGATCGGCGGCCTCGTACTCGAACACCTCGAAGATGGCTTGTTCACCGAGGCGGTAGAAGTGGAGCCGGCGCATGACGGTGTCGTCGGCGACACCCATGTGCTCGCTCATCCAGTCGTCGTCGTGCTGGAACGGCCCAAGTGTGTACATGTACCGGCAGCCGAGCACGCCGGTGAAGAACTCGTGGGCCTGGTCGAGATCGGGCACCGTGACCCCCACGTGGTCGACGCGGGTGAGACCGGGAACGGGCCGGGGAGTCGTCGCCATCGGAAACACCTTTCCTCCGCAGCGCGGAAACGTGCAGCTGAAATGAACAACCCTGGGGGCTTCCGGCTGCATCGAGGGTGCCCTTGTCGGGTGACCCGGGTTTCTGTACAGTAATAGTGAACAGAGCGCATCGGCGACCCACCCGGGTCGCGCCCTGTGATTTCCCTGGCGCCCGATCGGAGAACGACGTGACGACCCGCTCCGAACTCGCTCCCGCAGCCCCGTGGGTCGAGCTCTCGGTCGACGAGAACGACTGGGACGCGGCGGCGCCCGACCTGCTCCTGACCATGCTGGCGCAGACCCTGTGGATCCGGGTCTTCGAGGAGCAGGTGCTCCAGCTCGCAGCGGACGGCCTCGTGCACGGCCCGGCCCACTCGAGCATCGGCCAGGAGGGCGGCGCGGTCGGGTCGATTGTCCCGCTGCGCAGCGACGACTTCGTCAACGGCTCGCACCGCGGCCACCACCAGTTCCTCGCCAAGGCCTTTGGACATGTCCTGGCACCCGCCGGGGGCGCGCTGCCCGCGCTGGACAACGAGGTGCGGACCGTGCTCCGTCGCACGCTGGCCGAGATCTGCGGGTTGGCCGAGGGCTACTGCCGGGGCCGCGGCGGCTCGATGCACCTGCAGTGGCGCGAGGCCGGCGCGATGGGCACGAACGCGATCGTCGGCGGGGGCGTCCCGCAGGCACTGGGGTTCGCTTTCAACCAGCGGCACTCGGGCACCAACGCGGTCACCGTCACCTACTTCGGCGACGGCGCCATCAACATCGGCTCGGTCCTCGAGTCGTTCAACCTCGCGGCCGCCTGGCAGCTGCCGGTCTGCTTCTTCGTCGAGAACAACAGCTACGCGGTGTCCACCCCGCTGTCGAAGTCGACCGCGGAGCCGCGGCTGTCGGCGCGCGGGCTGGGCGTGAACATCCCCAGCTGGCGGGTGGACGGCATGGACCCGCTGGCGGTACACACCGCGATGGGGGAGGCGCTGGCCCACATGCGGGCCGGTGGCGGGCCGACCCTGGTCGAGGCCGAGGTCTACCGGTACTTCCACCAGAATGGCCCCTACCCGGGCAGCGCCTTCGGCTACCGGACCAAGGAGGAGGAGGCCGCCTGGCGGGCCCGCGACCCGCTGGAGCTGCTGCGCCGGCACGCCGTCCGGCGCGGCCTGCTGTCCGACGGGCAGTTCGAGGCGGCGCAGCGCGAGGTGACCGACGCCCTGCGCGCGATCGTCGACGAGTTCGTCGAGCCAATGCCGAGCGGCAAGCCGGGCCAGCGGCGGATCCGGCCCGACGTGTGGCCGGACCCCGGGTTCGTCGACGTCGGCCTGCTCGGCGACCTCGCCGAGCTCGAGGGCAGCCGCTGTGCCGAACCCGACACGTACGACGGCACGCTGGGCGAGCGCAGGTTCATCGACGTGGTCAGCGAGGTGATGGCCCGCCGGATGGAGGAGGACGAGCGCATCGTCGTCCTCGGTGAGGACGTCGACGGGCTGAAGGGCGGGACCAACGGCGCCACCCGACGGCCGCTGGAGAAGTTCCCCGAGCGGGTACTCGGCACGCCGATCTGTGAGAACGCCTTCGCCGGCATGGCCGGCGGGATGGCTCTCGACGGCCGGTTCCGGCCGGTGGTGGAGTTCATGTACGCCGACTTCATGTGGGTCGCCGCCGACCAGCTGTTCAACCAGATCGCGAAGGCCCGGCACATGTTCGGCGGCGAGAGCTCAGTGCCCCTGGTGCTGCGCAGCAAGCTCGCGGCCGGCACGGGCTACGGATCCCAGCACTCGATGGACCCCGCCGGGGTGCTCACCACTGCCCCGGGCCTGCGCGTGGTCGCCCCGTCGAACCCGTTCGACTATGTCGGGCTGATGAACACCGCGCTGGCGTGCGACGACCCGGTCGTTGTCCTCGAGCACGTGGACCTCTACGCGGCCACCGGCACCGGTCCCGTCGACGATCTCGACTACCGCATCCCGGTCGGCAAGGCCGCCTTGCGCAGCACCGGGGACGACCTCACGGTCATCAGCTACCTGTCAATGGTCACTCACTGCCTCGAGGCCCTCCAGCAGGTGCCCCAGCTGAGCGCCGACCTCATCGACCTGCGCTGGCTGGACCGCGCGAGCCTCGACTGGGACACCATCGAGGCGAGCGTGAAGAAAACCAACCGCGTGCTCATCGTCGAGCAGGGCGCCGTCGGCACCTCCTATGGCGGCTGGCTGGCCGACGAGATCCAGCGACGACTCTTCGACTGGCTCGACGCCCCCGTCGAGCGGGTCACCGGCCGCCTCGCGTCCCCGAGCATCAGCAAGGTGCTCGAACGGGCGGCCATCGCCCAGACCGAGGAGGTCGTCGCTGCCCTGAAGTCCGTCGTCCCGTCCTGACCGCCCCAGACCTGTCGAGGAGGACAGCGGTGGCAGAGCTGCTGCGCGTACCGGAGGTCGCGGCCGGAGCGACCGAGGCCGTCCTGTCGGAGTGGTTGGTCGAGGAGAACGCCCCGATCACCGCCGACCAGCCGATCGTCGTGATCGAAACCGACAAGGCCGTCGTGGAGATCCCCGCAGAGACCGACGCCGTCCTGCTGCGTCACCTCGTCGGTGGCGGCACGCCGGTCGAGGTCGGCGCGCCCATCGCCCTCCTGGGTGACCCGTCCGAGCAGGGCGGCGACCTGGACGCGCTGCTCGCCGGCCTCGGCGTCGCCGCCGCGCCGCGGAGGAGCGGCGCGGCG
>JAODNJ010000308.1 GCA_025465155.1 Frankiales bacterium | reverse complement strand
AGCCAGGAGAGACCCGTGGCCCCCGACCTCGACTTCCACGTCTTCGACACGACGCTGCGCGACGGTGCCCAGCGCGAGGGCGTCAGCTACAGCGTGGCCGACAAGCTCGCCGTCGCGCGCCTGCTGGACGAGATCGGTGTGGGCTTCATCGAGGGCGGCTGGCCCGGGGCCCTGCCGAAGGACACCGAGTTCTTCGCGCGGGCCCGCACCGAACTGAAGCTCGAGCACGCCCACCTGGTCGCCTTCGGCGCCACGCGCAAGGCCGGAGTACGGGTCGAGGACGACGCGCAGGTGCGCGCTCTGCTGGACGCACGGACGCCCGTCGTGTGCCTGGTCGCAAAGTCCGACGTCCGTCACGTGCGGGACGCGCTGCGCACCACGCGGGAAGAGAACCTCGCGATGGTCGCCGACACCGTCGCCTTCTTCGTGGCCCACGGCCGGAGGGTGTTCCTCGACTGCGAGCACTTCTTCGACGGCTACACGGCCGACCCCGACTACGGCGTCCGCGTGCTCGAGACGGCGTTCGCGGCCGGCGCCGAGGTCGGCGTCCTGTGCGACACGAACGGCGGCATGCTGCCCATGGACGTCGGCCGGGTCGTCGCCGACGTTCGCAGCCGCACCACGGGCCGGCTCGGCATCCACTGCCAGGACGACACCGGCTGCGCCGTCGCCAACTCCCTGGCCGCGGTCGAGGCCGGGGTCACCCACGTGCAGGGGACGGCGAACGGCTACGGAGAGCGGGCCGGCAACGCCGACACCTTCGCGCTGATCGCGAACCTGGTCACGAAGATGGGCCTGCCGGTGGTCCCGCCGGAGTGCCTGCCCGAGCTGCAGCGGGTCAGCCACGCCATCGCCGAGCTGGCCAACATCGCACCCGACGAGCACCAGCCCTACGTCGGCGCGTCCGCGTTCGCGCACAAGGCCGGCCTGCACGCGAGCGCGATCAAGGTCAGCCCGGAGCTCTACAACCACCTGGACCCGGCCGTCGTCGGCAACGACATGCGCATCCTGGTCACCGAGATGGCCGGCCGCGCCTCCGTCGAGCTCAAGGGCCGCGAGCTCGGCGTCGACCTCGACGGGCACGCCGACGCGATCGGCCGGGTCGTGGACCAGGTCAAGGTCCTGGAGGCGGACGGCTGGTCGTTCGAGGCGGCGGACGCGTCCTTCGAGCTGCTCCTGCGCGCCCAGCTCCCGGACGCACCGGCGCCGCTCTTCGAGCTGGAGAGCTACAAGAGCTCCGTCGAGCACTGGGGCAACGGCGTCGTGGTCAGCGAGGCGACGGTCAAGGTGCACGTCGACGGCGAGCGGATCATCAGCACCGCCGAGGGGAACGGCCCGGTCAACGCCCTCGACAACGCACTCCGCCAGGCCCTGGTGAGTCGCTACCCCGAGCTGGCCGGCGTCTCGCTGGCCGACTACAAGGTCCGGATCCTGGGCTGGAAGGGCGGCACCAGCGCGACCACGCGGGTGCTCATCGACACCACCGACGGCGTGGGGGAATGGACCACCGTCGGCGTCCACGACAACATCGTCGAGGCCTCGTGGCATGCGCTGGTCGACGCGCTCACCTACGCCGTCCGGCACCGGAAGGCGCTCGGGCGCACCAGCTAGGGCCGGCCGGGCTCAGCCGCGCGGCTGGACCTCGCCCATGGGGCCCCAGCCCTCCGGCGGGACGTCGACGCTGATGATCTGCGGCGTTGCGGACACGACGTCGGGCATCCACCCGATCGCCTTCTGGAAGTGCTCGGTCCGCACGTGGGCCTGGCCGGCCTCGGCGTCCCGGAAGCCCTCGAGGAGCACGAAGGTGTTCGGCTCCTCGACGCTGCGGGACCACTCGAAGAAGAGGTTGCCCTCCTCCGCGCGGACCGCCTGGGTGAACTCCTCCACGAGTTCCAGCCACTCGGCGGCACGCTCGCGCCGGACCGGGAACTTGACGGCGATGAAGATCATGCATCCGTCCTACAGGAGGTCGATCCGTCAGGTGGTGTGCCGGGTGTCGGCGCGGGTCGCGCCCTCGCCGCTGGACGCCCCGACGGGCGGCTGGACGACGGTGTCGGTCCGGGCAGGCGGGGTCTCGGAGTCCACGGTCTTGTTGCCGGCGAACTCCGCCTGACCCCTGCCCGTGGTCGCCGGCGCAGGCGCCGCGGCAGGGCCCGCAGCAGCCGGAGCTGCCGCTGAAGGAGCCGTCGGGGCGGGCTCCGTGGTGCGCGCCGCGCGGAGCTCGGCGGCCCGGACGTCGCGCACGGAGCGCACCGTGAACCGGCCGAGGGCCTGGGCTGCCAGGAACAGGATCACGGCGCCCAGGCCGGTGAAGAAGCCGATCTGCTCCCAGACCTGCCGCGAGGCGCCACCCACGGGGGAGCCCGCGGCCCCCTCCGAGCCCTCCCACAGCCGGCCGAGAACGGGGCCGACGACGAACCAGGCGCCCGCGACGCTGGCCAGCCAGCCGGCGAACACGCCGACCGCGCGGTTGGCGGTCGTGGCCAGGAGCAGGCCGCCGAGGAAGGTCGCGACACCCGGCAGGACCTCCAGCCACAGGCGGCCGGACGTCCACGCCCAGGCCGAGTCAGGCGTGTACGCGTAGTGGAAATAGGGGCCGATGAACGGGATCAAGGCGCCCCACACGCCGAGCAGCATGAGCAAGAGGCCGCTGATCAGCCCGCGGCTCCTGGTCACCCGCATGAGGCCGCCCCGACGGGGCAGTGCGTCGTCCCCTGCCATGGATCCTCCCGACAGCTCAGGCGCCGGGCGCTGAGCCCGGCGATCCGGACCCCTCTACCCCCGGTGGACCGGCCGCACACCGCCGTTCCGGTTCTCACCCGGTCGGGGGACATCCGGGCGGTCCCTGTCTCACGGGCTGGGCTCACCGGTGGTCTGCACCCGCCCGGCGATGGTCCGCTCCATCCGGCGGTCGGGAACCAGCCACATCAGGGCCACGCCGGCGAAGAGGGCCATCGCGAGCCACTGGCTGACGAAGGACAGGCCGATACCCAGGGCGTACAGCAGCGGGGACACCTTGCCCTTCCGGTCGCGCCCGACGGCCGCGGCCACCAGGGACTCCCCTCCCTGGTCCCGGATGATCACCCGCTCGAGTGCGAAGTACGCCATCGCCGCGGCGAGCAGGACGATGCCGTAGGCGGCCGCGGGCGTGGCGGCGAAGTGGTTCTCGCCGAGCCACTCGGTGGTGAACGGGACCAGGGACAGCCAGAACAGCAGATGCAGGTTGGCCCACAGCATCAGCCCACTGACCCGGTCGGTCGCCTGGAGCATGTGGTGGTGGTTGCTCCAGTAGATCCCCAGGTAGACGAAGCTCAGCACGTAGCTGAGCAGCACGGGAACCGAGTCCCGTAACGCCCCCCACGTCGTGCCGTGGGGGACCGGGAGCCCGAGCACCATGACGGTGATCAGGATGGCGATGACGCCGTCGCTGAAGGCTTCCATCCGGCCGGTCGACATGCGCAGACGCTAGTGACACCGGCGGGGCGGGCCCCCGCGCGACGCCGACTAGCCTCGATGCGTGCGCATCGTTCGTTTCGCCTCACCCCAGGGCATGTCCTTCGGCGTCCTCGACGGGGACGGTCAGGTCGCCCAGATCGACGGCCACCCGTTCGGCCAGATCTCTTTCACCGGCGCCCGCTACGCCCGCGCGGATGTCCGTCTCCTGTCGCCGATCCTGCCGAGCAAGGTGGTGGGCGTCGGCAAGAACTACGCCGAGCACGTCCAGGAGATGAACACCGGCGACGCACCCACGCAGCCACTGCTGTTCCTCAAGCCGTCGACGTCCGTCATCGGCCCCGGGGATGCCATCCGGATCCCACACGGCAGCACCAACGTCCATCACGAGGTGGAACTCGCCGTCGTCATCGGCGCCCGCGGTGCCCGCAATGTCACTCCCGAGCAGGCCCCGGGCAGCGTTTTCGGCTACACGATCGGCAACGACGTCACCGAGCGCGACATGCAGAAGAGCGACGGGCAGTGGACGCGGGCGAAGGGATTCGACTCCTTCTGCCCGCTGGGCCCGTGGATCGAGACCGACCTGGCCGCGCTCGGCAAGGACCCCGCCGACCTGGAGATCTCCTGCGCCGTGGACGGCGAGCCGCGCCAGTCCGGCCGGACCAGCCAGCTGCTGTTCGGCATCCCCACGCTCATCTCCTACATCTCCCAGATCATGACGCTGCTCCCGGGCGACGTGGTGCTCACCGGCACACCGTCCGGCGTCGGTCCCATCCGGCCCGGGCAGCGGGTCGAGTGCACGATCGAGGCGCTGGGTGCGCTGTCCAACGTCGTCACGGAGGCCGACGCCGTGTCGACCGCGGGGGGTCCTCGGTGACGGCCGATCCCGCGGCCACCCCGTCGGGGGGAGTCACCACCAGGTTCTGTCCCTCCCCGACCGGACTGGTGCACGTCGGCGTCATGCGTGCGGCGCTGTTCAACTGGGCGCACGCGCGGCACACCGGCGGGAGGTTCGTCTTCCGGATCGAGGACACCGACGCGGCCCGCGACTCCGAGGAGTCCTACCGCCATCTGCTCGACTGCCTGCGCTGGCTCGGGCTCGACTGGGACGAGGGTCCGGAGGTCGGCGGCCCGCACGGGCCGTACCGGCAGTCGGAGCGCCACGAGATCTACCGCGACGTCGCCGCCCGGCTGCTCGAGGCCGGTCACGCATACGAGTCCTTCTCCACCCCGGAGGAGGTCACGGCACGGCGGCTCGCGGCCGGGCAGGACCCCAAGCTCGGCTACGACAACGCCGACCGCCTTCTCACCGAGGAGCAGAAGGCGGCCTTCCGCGCCGAGGGCCGCGCTCCCGTGCTGCGGCTGCGCATGCCCGACACCGACCTGGCCTGGGACGACCTCGTGCGGGGCGAGGTGCGCTTCGCGGCCGGCTCGGTGCCCGACTTCGTCCTGGTCCGGGGCAACGGCGTGCCGCTGTACCCCTTCGTCAACCCGGTGGACGACGCCCTGATGGGCATCACGGACGTCCTCCGCGGGGAGGACCTGCTGCCTTCCACCCCGCGGCAGCTGGCCCTCTACGACGCCCTCACCGACATCGGCGTCGCGCCGGGCAGGCCCCGTTTCGGGCACCTGCCGCTGGTCATGGGCGAGGGCAACAAAAAGCTGTCCAAGCGCGATCCGCAGTCGAACTTCGACGTCTACCGCGAGCGTGGCTTCCTGCCCGAGGGCATGGTGAACTACCTCGCCCTGCTCGGGTGGTCGATCGCCGAGGACCGCGACATCTTCTCGCCGGAGGAGATGGTGGCCGCCTTCGACGTGCGCAGGGTGAGCCCCAACCCGGCCCGCTTCGACGTCAAGAAGGCCGAGGCGATCAACGCGACGCACCTGCGGGCCCTGCCGGTGGAGGACTTCGTCGAGCGCGTGGTGCCCTTCCTCGCCCGGGAGGGCCTTGTCTCCGACCCGCCGACGGACGAGCAGCGGCGGGTCCTCGAGGCGATCGCGCCGCTGGCCCAGGAGCGGATGATCGTCTTGTCCGACGCGGTCGGGCTGGTCGGCTTCCTGTTCACCGACGAGGTGGAGATCGACCCGGCGGCCGCCGAGAAGCAGCTGTCCGGACCCGACGCCGCCGAGGTGCTCGATGCCGCCTCCGCCGCGCTCACCGACCTCCCCGAGTGGACGGCGCCCGCGATCGAGACCGCGCTCAAGGAGTCGCTCGTCGACGGGCTGGGCCGCAAGCCGCGGCAGGCGTTCGGACCCGTCCGTGTCGCCATCAGCGGCCGGACCGTCTCACCGCCGCTGTACGAGTCGATGGAGCAGCTCGGGCGCGAGCGCACGCTCGCCCGGCTGGCGGCGGCACGGCGGCTGGTCCCCGGCTCCGCCGGAGGATGACCACACCCGGTCCCGAGGACCGGCCGTACCACGAGTGGCCGCCCCAGCAGTGGCCGCCACCCCCGCCGCGGGGGTACCCGCCGCCGTGGGCGAAGCTGCCCACGCCGCCACCGCACGACGTCCCCCGACCGTTCCTGCACGTCATGAGATCCCGGACCTGGGCGTGGTGGAAGCCGCTCCTGGGCCTGCTGCTCCTCGCCGGCGTCTACGCCGTCAGCGCCATCGCGGCCGTGGCCCTGGCCGTGGTCGCGCTCCTGCGCACCGGCGGCGGGATCCTGGCCGGGCTGGCGAACGGGGACCTCACCGACCCGCGGGTCCTGCTGGTCACCAACATCTCGCTCATGGTCGCCATCCCGGTCGTATGGCTGGTCTGGGCGGCGGTGCACCAGATGCGGATCGGCTGGTCGTCCTCGGTACGCGGGCGGCTGCGCTGGCGGCTCTTCCTGCCCTGGACGGTGCTGGCCCTGGCCACGCTCGGCCCCGGGATCGCACTCTCGATCCTGCTCGGGGTCGGTCTCGGTGCGCCGTTCACCGGGCCGGTCCCGGAGTTCGGCCGGCTGCTCGTCGTGGTGCTTCTCACCACCCCGCTCCAGTCGGCGGCCGAGGAGTACGTCTTCCGCGGTTACCTGAGCCAGGCGATCGCCGGCTGGTTCCGCGCCGAACGAATCGGCGCCGTCGTCGCGGGGCTGCTCAGCGCGATCCTGTTCTCGCTCGCGCACGCGCCTCCGGACCGGGCCGCCTTCCTGGACCGCTTCGCAGTGGGTCTGGCCGCCTCCGCCGTCGTCCGCCTGACCGGCGGCCTCGAGGCGGCGATCGCCCTGCACACGGTCAACAACGTGCTGGTGTTCGTCCTGGCCGGGGCACTGGGGGAGAGCGCGACCACCGACGGCGTGCCGGGAGCCGGGGCGCTCGATGTCGTGCTGACGGTGCTTGCGCTGGCCGGCTACGTCGCACTGGTCGCGGTGCTCCGTCGCCGGGTGCGGCCGGATCTCACGACTGCCGCCGTGGACCTGCGCCCGGGGGTCGTGCCATCCCACCCGGATGCGTCAGGTATCGTGTCTCCCTGGCGCCGCGAGGCGCCGAACAGCCCTTGGGGTATGGGGTAATTGGCAGCCCGACGGTTTCTGGTTCCGTTAGTCTAGGTTCGAGTCCTGGTACCCCAGCGAGGAAGCGTCACCTCCTCACTGCAGCACCCGCCGCCGGGTTCCGGCCCGGCAGCACGGCACGGCCCCGTCGTCTAGCGGCCCAGGACGCCGCCCTCTCACGGCGGTAGCGAGGGTTCGAATCCCTTCGGGGCTACACCGTGCGAGAGCCCCCGACCGATCCGGTCGGGGGCTCTCGCCGTTCCACGGCCTCCGGCCGGCACCCCCGTGTCCCCGTCCGGGTGCCCCCGGCGGCGGCCGGCCTCCGAGTGGCCCAAGATCGCGACCGGAGCTAGCGTCGACCGCGTCGCTCTCTGACGCCGGGCGGCCGGGGCGGAGGGGGCGTCGGAGGGGCGGAACACGGTGATCCGGACGAGTCGGCGGCTGGCCGACGGCCGAGAGATCCTCTATTTCGACGACGACCGCAGCCCGCGGGCGCACGACGCGCAGGACACCCGCGACCTCCCGCCGGTCAGCACGCACTCCCAGTTGCGCTACGACGCCCTGCTCGGCGAGTGGGTCGCCATCGCCTCGCACCGGCAGAGCCGGACCTTCCTCCCGCCGCCCGACGAGTGCCCGCTGGACCCGTCGCGGCCGGGCCGCCCGACCGAGATCCCGGACAGCTCCTACCAGGTCGTCGTCTTCGAGAACAGGTTCCCGTCGCTGGCCACCGAGGTCGAACGCGAGGTGCCGCCGACGGCGCCGGGTGCGCCCCTGGCACGGCTGCGTCCGGGGTTCGGCCGCTGCGAGGTCGTCTGCTTCACCGACCAGCACGATCGCGTCTTCGCCGAACTCGGCCACGACCGGGCGCGCCTGGTGGTCGACGTCTGGGCCGACCGGACCGCCGAGCTCTCGGCCATCGACGGGGTCGAGTACGTCTTCCCGTTCGAGAACCACGGCGAGGAGATCGGCGTCACCCTCTCGCACCCGCACGGCCAGATCTACGCCTACCCCTACGTGCCACCGCGCGCGGCCTCGGTGCTGCGCACCGTGCGCCGGCACCGTGAGACCTCCGGGGGAGACCTCTTCGCCGAGGTCGTCGGGAGCGAGCGCAGTGGACCGCGGGTGGTGTGCGCCAACGGGCACTGGACGGCGTTCGTGCCGGCCGCCGCCCGATGGCCGTACGAGGTCCAGCTGTTCCCGCACCGCCGGGTGCCCGACATCCCCGCGCTGACCGGTGAGGAGCGCGACGCCTTCGTGCGGGTCTATCTCGACGTGCTCGGCCGTTTCGCCCGCCGCTTCGACACCCCCATGCCCTACATCGCCTCCTGGAACCAGGCGCCGGTGAACGACGGCCGGGAGGACTGGTGGCTGCACCTGCAGCTGTTCTCCATCCGACGCGCGCCCGGGAAGCTGAAGTACCTGGCCGGCTCGGAGTCCGGCATGGGCGCGTTCATCACGGACACCAACCCGGAGGACGTCGCGGAGCAGTTGCGTGCCGTCGTGGTGGCATGACCGGGATCGAGCGGGTCACTGCGGCGTTCCGTGACCGGTTCGGCGCCGACCCTGAGGGGGTCTGGGCCGCGCCGGGCAGGGCGAACGTCATCGGCGAGCATACCGACTACAACGGCGGGTTCGTGCTCCCCGTCGCGCTGCCGCACACGACCCGGGCGGCGATCGGCCGGCGCGGCGACGGCCGGCTGGCGCTGGCCTCGCTGCAGCATCCCGACGAGGACGCCGAGCTCGGTCTCGCGGACCTGCGTCCGGGCACCCCGCCGGGCTGGGGCGGTTACGTCGCCGGCGTCGTCGCCGAGCTGCGGGATGCGGTTGCGTCCGACGGGGGGCTCAGCGTCGTCGTCGACGGCGACGTCCCCGCCGGGGCCGGGCTGTCGTCGTCGGCCGCGCTCTCCTGCTCGGTCGCCCTGGGGCTGCGCGACCTGATCCGGCCCGAGCTCTCCCGCGAGCAGCTGGTCGACATCGCCCGCCGGGCCGAGAACGACTACGTGGGGGCACCCACCGGCATCCTCGACCAGTCCGCCGCCCTGCTGTGCCGCGCAGGCTCGGCGCTGTTCCTCGACACCCGCGACCGCAGCAGCGAGCAGGTTCCCTTCGATCTCGCCGCGGCGGGGCTGGCCCTGCTGGTCATCGACACGGGGACGACGCACTCCCATGCCGACGGCGGGTACGGCGACCGGCGCAAGGAGTGCGAGCAGGCGGCGCAGCGCCTCGGCGTGGAGCTGCTCCGGGAAGTCCCCGACGTCGCGGCACTCGTCCCGCTCGACGACGGCACACCGGAGGGCCGGGTGTTCCTCCGCCGCGCCCGTCACGTCGTGACCGAGGACGCGCGCGTCCTCCGGGTCGTCGCCACGCTGCGGGAGAGCGCCGATCCCCGGGCCATCGGGCCGATCCTCACCGCCGGGCACGAATCGCTCCGGGACGACTTCGAGATCTCCACGCCGCTGCTCGACGCCACCGTCGAGGCCGCGCTCGACGCGGGAGCCCACGGCGCCCGGATGGTCGGCGGCGGCTTCGGGGGCAGCGTCATCGCGCTGGCCGACGATGACGCCACCGACCGCATCGAGGCCGCTGTCGCCGCCCGCTTCGCCGCCGGCGGCGACGGTCCGCCGCGCACGTTCCGCGCCGTCCCCTCCGACGGGGCCCGCCGACTTGCCTGACCCGCTCCAGCCCCGAGGAGGGATCCCGTGAACGCGCTCCGACTCAACGCGAACTGGGTGGACTACGCCCTGGTCGTCGTCTACTTCGGCGTGGTGCTGATGATCGGCTTCGCCGCCCGGCGGCGGGTGTCCGACAGCCTGGACTTCTTCCTGTCCGGCCGGTCGCTGCCCGCGTGGGTGACCGGACTGGCCTTCATCTCGGCCAACCTCGGCGCGGTCGAGATCGCCGGGATGTCGGCGAACGGTGCCCAGTACGGCATGCCGACCATGCACTACTTCTGGATCGGCGCGGTCCCCGCGATGCTCTTCCTGGGCGTCGTGATGATGCCCTTCTACTACGGGTCGAAGGTCCGCAGCGTCCCGGAGTTCATGCGGCGGCGCTTCGGCCCCGGCGCCCACCTGGTCAACGCGATCAGCTTCGCCGTCGCCCAGATCCTGATCGCCGGGATCAACCTGTACCTGCTGGCCAGCATCGTGAACGCGCTGCTCGGCTGGCCGCTGTGGATCTCACTGGTCGTCGCCGCGGCCGTCGTCCTGAGCTACATCACCCTGGGCGGGCTGTCGGCTGCCATCTACAACGAGGTCCTGCAGTTCTTCGTCATCGTGGCGGCGCTGCTGCCGTTGACCCTCATCGGTCTGCACCGGGTCGGCGGCATCGGCGGGTTCATCGACAAGGTGCGGCACGCGCCCGGGGGCGGAGCCGAGCAGCTCAGGTCATGGCCCGGCGAGCAGCTGACGACCTTCACCAACCCGGTCCTGTCGGTCATCGGGATCGTCTTCGGCCTCGGCTTCGTGCTCTCCTTCGGCTACTGGACGACGAACTTCGTCGAGGTCCAGCGCGCCATGGCCACGAAGTCGATGTCGGCTGCCCGTGCCACGCCCGTCATCGGCTCGTTCCCGAAGATGTTCGTGCCGTTCATCGTGGTCATCCCCGGCATGATCGCCGGCGTCCTGGTTCCCGAGATCACCAAGCTGAAGGCGGGACAGCCGAGCCCGCTCACCTACAACCAGGCGCTGCTCGGGCTGATCCGCGACGTGCTGCCCAACGGCCTGCTGGGCCTCGCCATCGCCGGGTTGCTCGCCGCCTTCATGGCCGGCATGGCGGCGAACATCTCGGCCTTCAACACGGTCTTCAGCTACGACCTGTGGCAGCAGTACGTGAAAAAGGAGCGGTCCGACGGCCATTACCTGAACGTCGGCCGCTGGGCCACGTTGGGCGCGACGGTGGTCGCCATCGGGACCGCGCTGATCGCGGGCAACTTCAGCAACCTGATGGACTACCTCCAGACGCTGTTCGGCATCTTCAACGCCCCGCTGTTCGCCACCTTCATCCTGGGCATGTTCTGGAAGCGGATGACGTCGACCGCCGGGTGGGCCGGGCTGGTCTCCGGCTCGCTCACCGCGCTGCTCGTGTTCGTGTTGAGCGTGACGAAGGTGATCGGCGTGCACGGCCAGGGCGCCAGCTTCGTGGCCGCCAGTGTCGCGTTCGTCGTCGACATCCTGGTCAGCGTCGCGGTGAGCCTGGTGACCCGGCCGAAGCCGGCCGAGGAACTGGCCGGGCTGGTCTACTCGGAGACGCCGAAGGAGGTCCGCACCGACCCGGAGGCGCATCGGCTGCCCTGGTACCAGTCGCCGACGAAGCTGGCCGGCATCTCGCTGGTGCTCGTCATCGCCCTGAACATCATCTTCCGCTGAGCGCGAGGAGGAACCGGACATGAGCAGCGCGGCAGGAAGCGACCGGGACGGCGGCACGACCGGCAAGCGGCACGCCGCCGGGGCCTTCGACGTCCGCAACATCATCGCCGGCCTGATCGGCTTCTACGGCGTCGTGCTGGTCATCGTGGGGCTGGTCGACAACGGGGCCGCCCAGCAGGCCAGGACCGGCCGCGTCAACGCCAACCTGTGGGCCGGGCTCGTGATGATCGTGGTGGGGCTGGCGTTCTTCGTCTGGACCCGGCTGCGGCCGATCGTCGTCGATCCGACGGACATCCCGGCGGACGACGACCGGCCGCCCGGCCACTGACCGGTCCGGCGGCGGTCAGCCCAGGACAGTGACCGGCACGCGCTGGACCAGGTTGTTCTCCATGCCCTGACGGTTCCATCGCTGCTCGACCGGTTGGCTCTCGCCGGTCTCGTCGGTGGCCCGGGCCAGCAGCTCCCAGCGGCCCGGTCGGGCCGTCCACCCGCAGCTCCACGACCGCCACGCGAAGGGGTGCGCCGGGTCGCCGGGGTCGAGCGCCGCCTCCGTCCAGGTCGTCCCGCCGTCGGTGCTGACCTCGACCTGCCCGACCGGCGCCCGTCCCGACCACGCCCGCCCGGTCAGCACGGTGTCGCCCGCGCGCAGGAACCGCTCGCGGGTCATGAACTCCGGCCAGCCCGGTGGCTGCAGGAGGGCCCGCGGCCGGATCCGGGTGACCGGCTCCCCGTCCTCGTCGCGATCGACCTTGATCCGATAGGCGGTGGCGTTCTGGAAGCCGGTGAACGGCTCGTCGGTCACGTCGATGCGGGTCAGCCACTTCACCTGGGCCATCCCGTACCACCCCGGGACGACGAGGCGCAGCGGAGCGCCGTGCTGGGGCGGCAGCGGTGCGCCGTTCATGCCCCACACCAGGAGGGTCTCCGGGCGCAGAGCCTCGGCCAGCGGCAGGCCGCGGGCGTAGTCCTGCTCGACGCCCCGCTCGACGCCGTGGTCGGCCCCGGTGAAGACGACGTCCACCGCCTCGGGGGAGACGCCGGCCTCCGCCAGCAGCGGGGCCAGGGGCGTGCCCGTCCACTCCGCCGTCCCGACCGCTTCCAGCAGCCAGGGCTGGCTGACCGGACGGGGCTCGTAGCGGGCCCGCCCGTTGCCGGCGCACTCCAGCAGCACGCGACTGGTGACGGCCGGCCGGTCGCGGAGATCGTCGAGATCCAGCCGGAGCGGGCGGCGCACCGCACCGGTGATCTCCAGCCGCCACGCGGCCGGGTCGACGGCCGGGATGTCGTAGTGGGTGAGCACGTAGTGCAGTCCGGGCGGGGTGACGTCGTAGCGCAGCGCCTCCAGCGGCATCCCGTGGTTGCGCGCCGCCAGGGCGAGTTCGTCCAGGCCGATGCCCTCGCCCGGCTCGGCGATCCGCGCCCGGCCGGAGGCGAGTTCGGTGCCGGTCATGCCCGGTGTCTACTCCGTGGACCGCTCCCGGCGGAAGGAGTCGGCCGGCCGGTGCAGGGAGAGCGAGACGAGCACCGCCCCCGATCGGCGGGCAGCTGCGCCTCGGCGCACGGCGCCGAACGAACCGGACCCGGTCACCGGGATGGCCTGGAACAGCCGAACCAGGGTGACCGTCACGACGATGATGCCGCCGGCGGTGCGCAGGAAGCTGCAGACCCGCGACGCCTCCCGGAGGTCCGCGACCAGATAGAGGCTGCGCGCAACGTGTGCGGCGTCGGCGTCGGCGTCAGCGGACGGCGCGGGTGAGGGCCGCGGCGGCGTCGAGCACCGCGCCGACCACCGACGGACTGGGCCGGCGGCCCAGCCGCTCGACGGGACCCGAGATCGACACCGCGCCGACCACCGACCCCGACGCGTCCCGGACCGGCGCGGACAGCGAGGCGACCCCCGGCTCCCGCTCGGCCACGCTGTGCGCCCAGCCGCGACGTCGGACGTCGAGCAGCGTCCGGGCGGTGAAGCTGGCCGCGGGGAGCAGCGGCGTCACCTCCTCGGCCGGTGCGAACGCCAGCAGGGCATGCGCCGCCGAGCCCGCCGTCATCGGCAGGCGCGCGCCCACCGGAACCGTGTCGCGCAGGCCGCTCGTGCGCTCGGCCGCCGCCACGCAGACCCGGTAGGCGCCGTCGCGCACGTAGAACTGGGCACTCTCACCGCTGGCGTCGCGCAGCGCGACGAGATGCCGACCGGCGAGCTCGGCGAGGTCGGCGCCGCTGCGGCCGAGTTCCGCGAGGGCCGGCCCGGGCGCCCAGGTGCCGGCGGCCGTCCGCCGGACCAGGCGGTGCCCTTCCAGGGCCACGGCCAGCCGGTGCGCGGTCGCGCGCGGCAGCCCGGTGCGCTCCACGAGCTCGGCGAGCGTGGCCGGCTCCTCCGCGACGGCGCGGAGGATGGCAACGGCTTTGTCCAGAACGGCGACGGGGTTAGGCTGTCCCACACAGCAATACTGCCATCCCACATGGTGGGATGACTAGTGAGAGGGGTCGCTTCCTCCGACGGAGTGGCCCCGGATCCGGGAGGACCAGTCGTGCCGAAGACCCTGGCGGAGAAGGTCTACGACGCCCACGTCGTGCGCAGTGCGGAGGGCGAGCCGGACCTCCTCTACATCGACCTGCACCTGGTCCACGAGGTGACCAGCCCGCAGGCCTTCGACGGTCTCCGGGCCGCCGGGCGCACCGTCCGGCACCCGGAGCTCACGATGGCCACGGAGGACCACAACGTCCCGACGCTGGACATCCTCAGCCCCATCGCCGACCCGGTGAGCCGCGCGCAGGTGGAGGCGCTGCGGAAGAACGCCGCGGAGTTCGGCATCCGCCTCGCGCCCATGGGCGACCGGGACCAGGGCATCGTGCACGTCATCGGCCCGCAGCTCGGCCTGACCCAGCCGGGCATGACCATCGTCTGCGGCGACAGCCACACCTCGACCCACGGCGCCTTCGGTGCCCTCGCCTTCGGGATCGGCACCAGCGAGGTCGAGCACGTGCTGGCCACCCAGACCCTTCCGCAGTACCGGCCGAGGCAGATGGCGGTCACCGTCGACGGAGAACTGTCCCCCGGCGTCTCGGCGAAGGACGTGATCCTCGCCGTCATCGCCGAGATCGGGACCGGGGGCGGCCAGGGGCACGTCATCGAGTACCGCGGCAGCGCGATCGAGGCGCTGTCGATGGAGGCCCGGATGACGATCTGCAACATGTCGATCGAGGCGGGTGCGCGCGCCGGCCTGATCGCGCCGGACCAGACCACCCTCGACTTCCTGGCCGGCCGCCCGCACGCGCCGCAGGGGGCCGACTGGGACGCCGCGGTCGAGTACTGGACGACGCTGCGCACCGACGAGGGCGCGGTCTTCGACCGCGAGGTGCACATCGACGCCGCCTCGCTCACTCCTTACGTCACCTGGGGCACCAACCCGGGGCAGGGCCTGCCGATCGGCGCCAGCGTCCCGGACCCGGCGCAGATCCCCGACGAGAACGAGCGCCACGCCGCCGAGTCGGCGCTGGCCTACATGGGCCTGACCGCCGGTACCCCGCTGCGTGAGATCGAGGTGGACACCGTCTTCCTCGGCTCCTGCACCAACGGCCGGATCGAGGACCTGCGGGTCGCCGCCGCCCTGTTGAAGGGCAAGCACGTCGACGCCAACACCCGGATGCTCGTCGTCCCCGGTTCCGTCGGGGTCAAGCAGCAGGCCGAGGCGGAGGGGCTGGACCAGGTGTTCCTCGACGCCGGCGCCGAGTGGCGCGGCGCGGGCTGCTCGATGTGCCTGGGGATGAACCCCGACCAGCTCCAGCCCGGGGAGCGGTCGGCGTCGACCAGCAACCGCAACTTCCAGGGCCGGCAGGGCAAGGGCGGCCGCACCCACCTGGTGTCCCCGGCGGTCGCCGCGGCGACCGCACTCACCGGGAGGCTGACCGCCCCGGCCGACCTGACCGACGTCCCTGCGATCGCTGGAGCCTGACGATGGACGCCTTTACCACGCACACGGGCACCGCCGCCCCGCTGCGCCGCTCGAACGTCGACACCGACCAGATCATCCCGGCCGAGTACCTCAAGCGGATCACGCGGACCGGCTTCGAGGACGGCCTGTTCAGCGCCTGGCGCAAGAACGAGCCCGATTTCGTGCTCAACCAGCCGCAGTACGCCGACGCGTCGATCCTCGTGGCCGGGCCCGACTTCGGCACCGGCTCCTCCCGCGAGCACGCGGTGTGGGCGCTGCTGGACGGCGGCTTCCGCGCGGTCATCAGCCCCCGGTTCGGTGACATCTTCCGGAACAACTCCACCAAGGCGGGGCTGCTGACCGTCCTGCTGCCGCAGGCCGACGTCGAGGCGCTGTGGCAGGCGATCGAGGCCGGCCCGGCGCTGCAGGTGACCGTCGACCTGCAGGCCAGGCAGGTGCGGTACGGGTCCACCTCGATCGCCTTCGAGGTCGACGACTACACCCGCTGGCGGCTGTTGGAGGGGCTCGACGACGTCGGGCTCACCGAGCGTCACCTGGCCGACGTCGAGGCCTTCGAGGCCACCCGTCCGTCCTGGCTGCCGAAGGTCCAGCCCGCTCTCCCGGCCTGAGCCGACATGGCCATTCCGGCCGTCAGGGGGCGAGCGGGTCGGGGTCGGCGTTGCGGTAGTAGTCCGCGGCGAGCGCTCCCGGCCGCCCGCCCAGGGCCCAGAAACTGCCCTTCGCCGAGGGGGGCCACAGCGCCCCCGCGGCGCCCTCCCAGCGGACGCCCAGCGCCATCAGGACCGACGGGATCGCGCCGCCCTGGCTGCACACCACCGTGACCCCCGGCACCGGGCGGGGTTCGAGCAGCCGCTCCACCAGCGCCAGCCCGGCTTCCGGATCACTCTGGAACTCCTCCTCGCCCAGCTCGGGAGCGCGGCCGACGTCCAGTTCCAGCCGCTCGGCCAGCGGTTCCAGGGTCTGCCGGCAGCGCACCCGGTCGGCGGAGAGCAGGGCGACCGGACCGAACGCCGGCAGGACCTCGGCCAGCCGCCGCGCCTGCTCGCGGCCGCGCCGGTCGAGCGGGCGCAGCTCGTCGGGACCCTCGAAGTCGGTGCGCTCCCCCGCGCTGGCGTGCCGCAGGAGCAGGAGCGTGGGTTCCCGCGGGATGTCGGTGCGGGCGGCGTCGGCGAGGACGGCGCGATCGTGATCGTGGCTGAGCAGCTCCGCGGCCTCCGGGAGGGCGAGCCAGCGCAGCTCGTCCACCTCGTCGTTGGGGCCGAACGCACCGCCGACGGGGCGCATCAGCCAGTAGTCCACCCGCTTGGTGCCCTGCCGGACGGGATAGGTGGTCCGGATGCTGCGCCGGCCGGCCAGGGCGGCCAGACCGGTCTCCTCGCACACCTCGCGGACCGCCGCGGTGACCGCGTTCTCACCGGCGTCGATCTTGCCCTTGGGCAGCGACCAGTCGTCGTAGCGCGGACGGTGGATCAGGACCACCTCGATCCCGCCGTCCACGGCGGGCCGCCACACCACCCCGCCGCCGGCGGGTACCAGCCGTTCCCCCTCAGCCGACCCGGTCACCGGCCCTCGCCATCAGTTCGGCCTGGTAGTCGCGCGTGCCCGAGCGCACCCAGCGCCCGTCGCTCTGCAGCTCCCAGCAGGCGATGTCCGGGGCCATGGCGGCGTCGAACATCGACTGTATGTCCCGCTGGGCCGTGTCGTCGCAGACGCGCAGGAGGACCTCGACCCGGCGGTCGAGGTTGCGGTGCATGAGGTCGGCGCTCCCGATCCACCATTCCGGCTCGCCGTCGTTGGTGAACCCGATGACGCGCGAGTGCTCGAGGAAGCGGCCGACGATGGACCGGACGCGGATGTTGTCGGACAGCCCCGGCACACCCGGGCGCAGGGTGCAGATACCCCGGATGAACAGCTCGACGGGCACACCGCCCATGGAGGCCTCGTAGAGCGCGTCGACGATCTGTTCGTCCACGAGGGCGTTGACCTTGAACCGGATGCCGGCCGGCCGGCCCTCGGCGGCGTTCCGGGCCTCCCGGTGGATCCGCTCGACCAGGCCGGACCGGACGCCGTGCGGCGCGACCATGAGCCGTCGGTACGTCGTCTGCCGGGAGTACCCGGTGAGGGTGTTGAACAGGTCGGTCAGGTCCGCCCCCACCTGCGGGTCGGCGGTGAGCACGCCCAGGTCCTCGTAGATCCGGGCGGTCTTCGGGTTGTAGTTGCCCGTGCCGATGTGGCAGTAGCGGCGCAGCACGCCGTTCTCGCGGCGCACGACCAGGGCGGTCTTGCAGTGCGTCTTCAGGCCGATCAGCCCGTAGACGACGTGGCACCCGGCGCGCTCCAGCGATCGGGCCCAGGTGATGTTGGCCTCCTCGTCGAACCGTGCCTTGATCTCGACCAGGACGACGACCTGCTTGCCGGCCTCCGCGGCCTCGATCAGGGCGGTGACGATGGGCGAGTCGCCGGAGGTCCGGTAGAGCGTCTGCTTGATCGCCAGCACGCGGGGATCGGCCGCGGCCTGTTCGATGAACCGCTGCACGCTGGTGGAGAACGAGTCGTAGGGGTGGTGCACCAGGACGTCGCCCTCGCGCAGGGTGGCGAAGACGCTCTTCGGGCTCTCGCCCTCCGACAGCCGCGGATGGGTGGCCGGCACGAAGGGCCGGTCCTTCAGCTCCGGGCGGTCGAGGTCGTAGAGGGCCATGAGCGCGCTCAGGTCGAGCAGGCCCGGCACGGAGACGACGTCCTCGGTACCGATCTCGAGCTCCGAGAGGAGCAGCTCGAGGATCTGCGGATCCATCGACTCGGTGACCTCGAGCCGCACGGCCGGACCGAACCGCCGGCGGGCCAGCTCGCGCTCGAGGGCCTGGAGGAGGTCCTCGTCCCGGTCCTCCTCGACCTCCAGATCGGCGTTGCGGGTGACCCGGAACAGGTGATGGGAGACGACGTCGAGGCCCGGGAACAGCTGCGGCAGGTGCGCGGCCATCAGGTCCTCGAGAGGCAGGAACGTCGTCTCGGCGTCCCCCGGGCCCCCCTGGCCGACCGGGACGAACCGGGGCACGTTGTTCGGCACCTTGATCCGGGCGAAGTGCGACGTCCCGATGTCCGGTTCCCGCACCGACACGGCGAGGTTCAGCGACAGGCCGCTGATGTACGGGAACGGGTGCGCGGGATCGACGGCCAGCGGCGTGAGTACGGGGAAGACCTGGTCGCGGAAGTACTCGCGCAGCCGCATGACGTCGGTCTCGCCGAGGTCCTCCCAGTGGACGATGCGGATGCCGTGGTCGGCCAGCCGCGGCTCGACGTCCTTGAGGAAGACGTCGGCGTGCCGGTGCACCAGCTCCCGGGTGCGCCGGGTGATCAGCGCCAGCTGCTCCTTGATGGTCAACCCGTCGGGCGAACGGACGGACAGGCCGGTGCTCTGGCGACGCTTCAGCCCGGCGATGCGAACCATGTAGAACTCGTCGAGGTTGCTCGCGAAGATCGACAGGAACTTGACCCGCTCGAGGAGCGGAAGGACGTCGTCCTCCGCCAGCTCGAGGACCCGCGTGTTGAAGTCCAGCCACGAGAGTTCCCTGTTCAGGAAGCGGTCGGCGGAAAGCTCGGTCCGTGGCTCGACCGTCCCGGTCACCGTGGGCTCAGGGGGCACTCTGTCATCGTGCCGCACTCAGGTGAACGGCGGGGTGCGGGTGCGTGGGTCCCGTCTCAGGCGCAGGCGGTGGGCCGGTCCAGCCGGCCGGCGAGGGCCGCCGTCCGCGGGCCCACACCGAGGGCCAGGGCGGCGCGGAGGTCGGCCGGGTCGTCGACGTCACGGGTCAGCCCTGGCCAGTCGCCGGCGAGCGGCCGCGCCCCGCCGTCGCGGTGGGCGCGGGCCGAGCCGTGACCGAAGTGCGGGTCGAGGACGGTGTCCACGGCGGTCAGCAGCGTGGTGCCGGTGCCGGCGGCGTCGGCGACGAAGCACCGGGGCGCCTGCTCCGCCGCGGCCAGGGCGGCGGTCAGCTCTCCGGCCCGGAGGGCGGGAAGGTCGGAGGAGAGCGCGGCGACGGCGCGCGATCCCGCGAAGCGCGCGCCGTGCACGAGAGCCGGATTCAGTCCGCGGTCCGGCTCGTCGGGCACCGTCGTGGCCCCGAGCTCCCGGACGGCGGCGGCCGCGGACGGCTCGTCGGTGACCACCACGACGGCTCGGACGGAAGGGCTCGCGAGCGTGGCCGCCACCGTGTCGGTGAGCATGGCGAGCACCCACCGGTCGTGCCCCGCCTCCGACGGCGAGCTCCCCGCGGTCAGCGGGCGCAGCCGGGTCTTGGCCACGGCGAGCCGCTTCGCTGGGATGATCACCGACCACATGCGCACGTCACCATGTGAGCACACGGCGACCCGGTGGCGGGAGGCCGCGCGCCCAGGGTCGATCATGGGCAGGATCACACCGAGGGGCCCATGGGCGCCCCGGCGGTGCCGGACCGTGCCGTCGGGGGCGGCGCGGACGACGAGGGGAGGGCGCCGGTGACGCAGGAGGCGCACACCGGGGCAGCGCACACCGGGGCAGCGCACACCGGGGGAGGCGACGACGGGCGGCCGCCGCGGCGTCCGGGAAAGTGGCGCACCCGCCGGCCGGTGCCGCCCGGCATCTGGCTGGCCATCGTCGTCGTCTACCCCGTGGCCTCGCTGCTGTTCAGGTTGCGCTACCGCCACGGCGAGCGCATCCCGGCGACCGGGCCGGTGCTGCTGGTCGCCAACCACGTCTCCGTGCTCGACCCGCTGGCCTGCGGCCGGCTGGTCTTCGACAACGGGCGGATTCCGCACTTCCTCGCCAAGGAGTCGCTCTTCACGGGGATCCTCGGGCCGTTGCTCCGCGCCGCCGGGCAGATCCCGGTGGCCCGGCACACCACCCACGCCAAGGGGTCGGTCTCGGCCGCGCAGTACGCGCTGGCGGAGAACCGGGTGGTCGTGATCTACCCGGAGGGGTCGGTCACCCGCGACCCTGACTGGTGGCCGATGCAGGCGCGCACCGGCGTGGCACGCCTGGCCCTGACCACCGACGCCGTCGTCGTCCCGGTCGCCCAGTGGGGGCCGCAGCGGCTGCACGACTACCACACCAAGAAGTGGCACGTGCGGCTGCGGACGCCCACCGACTACAACGTGGGCGAGCCGGTCGACCTCGAGTCCCTGCGGGCGGAGGTGCGCGACGGACGGCCGCTGACCGGCGATCTGCTGCGACAGACGACCGACCTGATCATGGCGCGCATCCGCGACCTCCTCGGCGAGCTGCGCGAGGAGCAGCCGCCCTCGGCCTTCTACTCGCGGCCGGTTCCTGAGCTGCCGGGCGACGCCTCCGGGACGTCGGCCTCCGGGAGCGCGGCGTGACGCGCGCGGCCGTCCTGGGCGCCGGGTCGTGGGGCACCACGTTCGCGAAGGTGCTCGCCGACGCCGGGTGCGAGGTCGCGCTGCACGCCCGTCGCCCGGAGCTGGCCAAGCGGATCACCGAGGACGGCGAGAACCCCGACTACCTCCCCGGCATCAGGCTGCCGGACGCGGTGCGGGCGACGGCCGACCCCGCGGAGGCGCTGCTGGACGCGGAGGTCGTCGTCCTCGCCGTCCCGTCGCAGTCGCTGCGGGGCAACCTCGAGGAGTGGACGCCGCTGCTCCCGCGGGAGGCGGCCCTCCTCTCCCTGATGAAGGGCATCGAACTCGGCACCACCAAGCGGATGAGCGAGGTCATCCGCGAGGTCACCGGCCGCGGCCCCGACCGGGTCGCCGCGCTGTCGGGGCCGAACCTGGCCCGGGAGATCGCCGAGGAGCAGCCGGCCGCGACGGTCATCGCCTGCCCTGACCCGGATCGGGCCGCCGCGCTGCAGACCGTCTGTCACACGAAGTACTTCCGGCCCTACACGAACGTCGACCTGATCGGGTGCGAGCTCGGGGGCGCGGTCAAGAACGTCATCGCGCTGGCCGTCGGGATCGCCGAGGGTCTGGGGTTCGGCGACAACACCCGGGCGTCGCTGATCACGCGTGGGCTGGCCGAGACGGCGCGTCTGGGCCTGGTCCTGGGGGCGGAGCTGACCACGTTCGCCGGCTTGGCGGGGTTGGGTGACCTCGTGGCCACCTGCAGCTCGCCGCTGTCCCGCAACCGCACCTTCGGGGAGAAGCTCGGCCGCGGGATGTCGATGGAGCAGGTCGTCGCCAGCACCCGGCAGACCGCCGAGGGCGTCAAGAGCTGCCGCTCGATCCTCGACCTCGCCCGGGCGCACGGCGTCGAGGTGCCGATCGCCGAGGCCGTCGTCCGGGTGTGCCACGAGGGCGAGGAGCCGGCGCGGATGGTCGGGGAGATCATGTCCCGCGAGGCCAAGCCGGAGTGAGCGCGCCGGACGCGCCCCTGTCGGGGGACGGCCGGGGCGGCGGGTGGGGGGACGGCACGCGGTCGGTCCGGGCGGGTGACGCCCCGCCGGTGCCGGGCACGCCGCTGCGCCCCTCGCCGGTGTTCGCGGCGCCGTTCCACCTCGGCGACCTGCCCCCACGGGCGCAGGGTGCCGACGCCTACGCACGCACCGAGCACCCGACCCTCCGGGCGTTCGAGGAGGCCGTCGGCCAGCTGGACCGCGGCCGGAGCCTCGCGTTCGCCACCGGCATGGCCGCGGTGGCGGCGGTGCTGATGGCCTGCGCATCGGCGGGAGACCGGGTCGTGCTGCCGTCGGACGGCTACTACGCGACCCGGCTGCTGGCGGCCGACGAGCTGGCCCGGCTGGGCATGCGGGTCCAGTACGTGCCCACGACCGGGATCGAGCAGGTCGCTGCCCGCGGCGACCTCGACGGTGCGCGGCTGGTGCTCCTCGAGACGCCGAGCAATCCGCAGCTGGACGTGTGCGACCTCGCGGCGGTGGCCCGCGCCGCGCGCGCGGGCGGCGCGGTCCTCGCGGTCGACAACACGACGGCGACACCGCTCGGGCAGCGCCCGCTGGAGCTGGGGGCGCACGTCACCATCGGCAGTGACACCAAGGCGCTCACCGGGCACAGCGATCTCCTGCTCGGGCACGTGAGCACCGGCGACGACGAGCTGTACGCGCGGATCCAGGCCTGGCGGAACCACACCGGGGGTACCCCGGGCCCGTTCGAGGCCTGGCTCGGGCACCGGTCGATGAGCACGCTGGACCTGCGGCTGGCCCGCCAGGCGCAGAACGCTGCCGCGGTGGCCGACCTGCTGGCAGGTCATCCCGCCGTGCGGTCGGTCCGCTGGCCGTGGCGGCCCGGGGATCCCTCCTTCGCGCTCGCCTCGCGGCAGATGCTGCGACCCAACGGCGTCGTCTCGGCGGAGCTGGCCTCCGTGGACGCCGTCCGGCGGATGACGGCGGCCTCGCGGCTGTGGGACGCCGCGACCAGCTTCGGCGGCGCGCACAGCACCGTGGACCGGCGGGCCCAGTGGGGCGGCGACGCCGTCCCGGCCGGCTTCGTCCGGTTCTCCTGCGGGATCGAGGACACCGCCGACCTCGTCGCCGATCTCACGGTCGGCCTCGACGCCGCGCTCGCCGCGTGACCGGGCGCCGCGGGGCCGCTCGGCTAGGGTCGGCCGCGATGAGCGGGAAGCCCGGCAAGGTGCGCGTCGCGGTCGTGTTCGGCGGCCGCAGCGCCGAGCACGCCATCTCCTGTGTCTCGGCGGGCAGCGTGATGGCCGCACTCGACCCCGAGCGCTACGAGGTGGTGCCGGTCGGCATCGCCACGGACGGGCGGTGGGTTCTGGCCGACCCCGACCAGCGCCTTGCGATCACCGACGGGAAGCTGCCCGAGGTCACCGGGGGGACCGCGGTGTCGCTCGTGGGCGACCCCGAGGCGCGCGGGCTCGCCGTCCTCGAACCCGGTGCCGCCGTGGGCCGGGCGCTCACCGAGGTGGACGTCGTCTTCCCCGTCCTGCACGGTGCCTACGGCGAGGACGGCACCATCCAGGGGCTGCTCGAGATGGCGGGGATTCCGTACGTGGGCTCCGGCGTCTTCGCCAGTGCGGCGTCGATGGACAAGGAGTTCACCAAGAAGCTCCTGGCCGCGGCCGGCCTCCCTCAGGGCGACCACGTGGTGCTGCGCGACGCCTCGGGTGCGGTGTGCGCCGACCCCGGCCTGCTGGACGGGGCGGCGCGGGAGCGCCTCGGGCTGCCGGTGTTCGTGAAGCCGGCGCGCGCGGGGTCGAGCATCGGGATCACGAAGGTGACCGGGTGGGCGCAGTTCCCCGCCGCGGTGGCCGAGGCCGCCGCCGTCGATCCCAAGGTCATCGTCGAGGCGGCGGTGCACGGTCGGGAGATCGAGTGCGGCGTGCTCGCCTCGCCCGGCGGTGGGGCGCCCGGGGCGAGCCTGCCGGCGGAGATCCGGTTGCGGCCGGGCACCGACTGGTACGACTTCTCGGCCAAGTACCTCGACGATGCCGTCGACTTCGACGTCCCGGCCGGCCTGACTCGGGAGCAGACGGCGGCCGTGCAGAAGGCGGCGTGCCTCGCCTTCCAGGCGCTGGACTGCCGAGGACTCGCCCGGGTGGACTTCTTCCTCGGCGCCGATCCGGCAACCGGGGCCGACCGGCTGGTGGTCAACGAGGTCAACACGATGCCCGGCTTCACTCCGATCTCGATGTTCCCCCGGATGTGGGTGGCCAGCGGGGTGAGTTACCCCGAACTGGTGGACCGGCTGGTGCAGACGGCGCTCGCCACCGGCAGCCGGCCCGGGGAGTGACCCGAGGGGGCCCGGAGGCGCGAACGCGGTCCGCCCCGCTCGGCGCCTTCGGCGTTCTGGCCGCACTGGCCGTCGGGGTGGTCGCCGTCGGCTGGCTGCTCGGCGGCTGCGGGCGCGTCCGCGGGGCCACGGCCCCTTCCGTCCCCACGCCCACGTCTGCTGCCGCGCTCGGGCGGCTGGTGGTCACGTCCGTGCCCTCGGGGCTGCCGCGGATGCCCGACGGCGGGCTACGGCCGCCGGCGGGCGAGAAGAGCCTGGGCGACGTGGCCGCCTACGCCGGCGATCCGCCGCGTGAGCGCGGGGTGCTGGAGCGGTTCGGCTACCGGTTCGGCTGGGAGCGCTTCTGGGGGCGGGACGGCGGGCCGGAGACCAGCGTCTTCCTTGACCAGTTCCGGACTGTGACCGGCGCCCGTCAGTTCGCCGCTGATCTGGTCGGCAACGACGCCGCCCACTACCGGGCGACGCCGCTTCCGGGATCGGGCGGCCTGCCCGCGGGCTGCCGGTTGCTGACCGTGGACCACCCGGACGTCTCCGCGGGACTCGGGGGGCCGACGGCCTTCGCGTGGTGCACCCGCGACGTCTTCACGGTGGCGGTCACCGCCGTCTCGGGGTCCCCGGAAGCGGCGCTTGGAGAGGTCTCCGCGGTCGTCCGCGCCCAGGTGCGCCGGCTGCCCGGGCCGTGACTCCCCGAGACCCCGAACGGGGCCCCTCGGACAGCAGAACGGCCGCCCGGTGGGATGCGCCGGACGGCCGGAAGGTCGGGGCCGGCCCGTCAGCCGCCTCTCGGCGAGTGGCCGCTCGCAGCGGCAGAAGGTGAGGCCCGGGGGCATGTCCGGACCGGCACCCCGTACAAGGGCGGACCGGGCTCCCGCATTCCCGCTCCGGTCAGGAACCGGGCCGCGGTGCCTGCGAGGGCAGTGCCCGGGTGAGGTGCGAGGTGAGCTCGGTGACCGAGGCGCTGTCGGTCGAGGCGGGCACCCGGACCTGGACGTAGACCGGCCGGTCGACCGCCGTCCAGACGACGGTCTTCGGGTCGCTGGTGTCGACGAACCACTGCACCCCGTCGATCTGGATCAGCGGGGCACCCACGGTGAACGCCGCAGGGCGCTCGACGCCGCAGACGAGCACGACCGCGGGATCGCCCCATGCGCGCACGTAGGGGGAGGCGGAGCTCACCCGGCGGGCCGGTTCGCCGACCACCTGCTGCGGCAGGTCCTGGACCAGCGCCGGGCAGGCGCCGTCCGCCCCGGCGCTCGTGGGCGGGGTCTGCACGGGGAGGACGGGGAGCTGCCCGTGCGAGGAGGAGCTGCCGGCTCCCGACACGTCCGCGACGCCGCCGGACCCGGCGCCGGTGCGGCTGCCGACCACGTTGACGAGGATCACCAGCGCCACGAGAACCGGAACGGTGACCGCGGTCGCGATCAGGGCGATGCGGCGGAGCGGGTCCTCACGGCGAGGAGCGGACCCGTCCGGTGGGGTCTCGCTCGAGGAGGGCTCGTTGGTCAGGGGAGGGGAACCGGCTCAGATGTTGACGACGGGGCAGGTCAGGGTGCGGGTGATGCCGTCGACCGACTGGACCCGGGCCACGACCAGGCGACCCAGCTCGTCGACGGTCTCCGCCTCCGCGCGCACGATGACGTCGTACGGGCCGGTCACGTCCTCGGCCCTGGTCACGCCGGAGATCTCGCTGATGGTCGACGCCACCTGGGCGGCCTTGCCGACTTCGGTCTGGATCAGGATGTAGGCGTGGACCACGGAAGACCCCTTCTCGGGCAGCGCTGCCGATGCGTCGTCCCCGCCGGCCGGCGGTCAGTTCGGCAACCTACCGCAGTGACCGGAGACACCAGGTGACTCGGCCCCGCCCCCTCGTGCCCCGGGTCGACCCGGCCGACACCGTGCGGGTGGTCGGCGAGTTCGGCGTCATCGACCGGGTGGTCGCCCGGTCCGGGACCGCGGCTGCCGCCGAGGTGGGCCCCGGCGACGACGCCGCCGTCGTCCGCGCGCCGGACCGCCGGGTGGTCGCGACCACCGACGTGCTCGTCGAGGGCCGCCACTTCCGCCGCGACTGGTCCTCGGCCGAGGACGTGGGCCACAAGGCCGCGGCCGCCAACCTCGCCGACGTCGCGGCCATGGGCGCCACGGCCACCGCCCTCCTCGTCGGGGTGGCCTGCCCGCCGGACACTCCCACCGGCTGGCTGGAGGGGGTCGCGGCCGGGATGGCGGAGGAGTGCGCACCGCTGGGCGCGGCGGTCGTCGGAGGGGATCTGGTGGCCGCGGCACCCGACAGCGGCGCCGTCGTCCTGTCGGTGACCGCACTGGGCGATCTCGGGGGGCGGGCTCCGGTCCTCCGGTCGGGAGCCCGGCCCGGCGACGTCGTGGCCCTGGCCGGGCGGCTGGGCTGGTCGGCGTGCGGGCTGGCCGTCCTCCGGCGCGGCTTCACCAGCCCGGCGGCCGTCGTGGCCGCGCACCGGCGGCCGCAACCGCCCTACGCAGCCGGGCCGGCCGCGGCCGAGGCGGGCGCCACGGCGATGTGTGACGTGAGCGACGGGCTGCTGGCCGACGCCGGGCATCTCGCCGACGAGAGCGGCGTCGTCCTCGACCTGGACCGGGCCGCGCTGGTGCGGGCGTGCCTGGAGCCACCCGGTCCGCTCCAGCAGGTCGCCTCCGCGCTCGGTGCCGACCCCATGGGCTGGGTGCTCACCGGTGGGGAGGATCACGCGCTGCTCGCCACCTTCCCGTCGGAGACGGCGCTGCCCGACGGGTGGACCCGGATCGGCGTGGTGTCGGAAGGGCCGCCCGCGGTGCGGGTGGACGGCGAGCCGGCGGACGTGGCCGCGCGGGCGGTGGGGGCGGAGGGGACCGGGCATGTCCATTTCTCCTGACCCGGCCGGCGTGCCCGCCACCGTCGTCCTCCGGGACGGGGCGACGGCCGTGCTCCGGGCCGTCCCGTACGACGATCCCGTCGCCGTCGAACTGGTGGAGCGCACCCAGCAGGAGTACGTCGTCCGTTACGGCGGCCGTGACGAGGCCGTCGTCGACCCCGCGGAGTTCGCCCCGCCGGCCGGCCTCTTCCTCGTCGCGGAGGTCGGCGGGGACCCGGCCGCCTCCGGCTCCTGGCGGGTACACGGGGCCGGGGTGGTCGAGGTCAAGCGGGTGTACGTCGACCCCGCGTTCCGGCGCCGGGGCCTGGCCCAGGCGCTCATGACCGCGCTCGAGGCCAGCGCCGCCCGGGCGGGGCACCGCGCCGTGGTGCTCAACTCCGGCGGCCGTCAGCCCGAGGCCCTGGCGCTCTACGCGGGGTTGGGCTACCACCCGGTCCCGGGATACGGCGTCTACGCCGAGGCCCCGGGTGCCGTGTTCCTGGGCAAGGATCTGCCCCCGCCGGCCGCGGATCTGCCCGCTCCCGGAACCGACGACGAGGAGGACAGCTCGTGGGCATCGTGACCGTCTCGGCCTCCTACGGTGCCGGAGGTGCCGAGGTCGCACCCGCCGTCGCCGACCGGCTGGGGCTGCCGTTCCACGACCGCGCCATCCCCGTCCAGGTCGCCTCGCGGCTGGGCGTGCCGGTCGAGGAGGCCGAGGCGAACGACGAGACGGTGGTCCGCGGCCTGTGGCGGCTGGTCACGTCCCTCGGCACCATGCCCGATCCCGCGGGTGGGGTCGTGCCGACCGCGGGATCGGTGGACGAGCAGTCCTACCGGCAGCAGACCGAGCGGGTGCTCGCCGAGATCGCCGAGGGAGCGGGCGGCGTGGTGCTCGGCCGGGCCGCCGCCCTGGTGCTGCGCGACCGGCCCGACAGCCTGCACGTGCGGCTGGACGGTCCGCGCGAGCGGCGGCTGGCCGTGGCGATCCAGCGCTCGGGCCGCCCCGCAGCCGACGTCCGGAGGGACCTGGAGACCAACGACCGCAGCCGCGAGTCCTACGTGCGGCACTTCTACCGGACCGATCCGGCGCTGGCGCGGCACTACCACCTCGTGGTGGACAGCACGGCGCTGCCGCTGGGCACCGTCGTCGACCTGGTGGTGGCGGCGGCACGGGCGCGCGGGATCGGGGCGGTGCCCTGACGGGCCGCGTCGCGGGGCAGACGCGAAGAACCCCGGAGGTCGGCGACCTCCGGGGTCCGGGTTCGGGCGGGCGCCCGCGCGATCAGGCGCGGACGACCTTGCCCGCACGGATGCAGGACGTGCAGGCGTTGATGCGGCGGCGGTTGCCCGGCGCCACCAGCGCCCGCACGGACTGGATGTTCGGGTTCCAGCGGCGCGGCGTGCGACGGTGCGAGTGCGACACCGACATACCGAAACCGGGCCCCTTGCCACAGACATCGCACACGGCAGCCACGGTGGATCACTCCCAGAGAAGTTGTTCAGACGGCGGGGCGAAGGCGCACCCGCGTGAAGACCGTCCAGGAGTCTAACCGGTCATCGGCCACGATGCTGCCACGGGCCCGGCAACGGGCACCCCCGGGCCGGGAGACCACTCCCGACGGCGGAGCCCGGTCCGTGGAATTCCCGGCCGTGTCGCTTCCCGTGGGTACCCTCCGGCCGTGCTGCAGGCGCTGGACGATGCCGCGGCCGGCCACTGGTGCCGCGCCGCGGTCGTCGCCCTGTCCGCATCCCGGAGCCGCCTGGACGACCTCAACGTCTTTCCCGTGCCGGACGGCGACACCGGCACGAACCTCCTGCTCACCGCCGAGGCCGGCCTCGCCGAGCTGGAACGGGGCGAACGGGACGAGGGAGTGGGGGCCGAGTCGGCCTGGGTCGCGCTGGCCCGCGGCGCGGTGCTCGGCGCCCGCGGCAACTCGGGAACGATCCTCGCCCAGTTGCTGCGCGGCCTGGCCGACCAGCTGGCAGGCCAGCCCCCTGCCGACGGCCCCACCGTGGCCGCGGCCCTGCAGAAGGCCGCCGACACCGCCTACAGCGCGGTCGCCGACCCCGCGGAGGGCACCTTCCTCACCGTGGCACGTGCCGGCGCGCAGTCGGCGGTCGACGCCGTGGCCGAGGGCCGCACCGAGCTGGCCGACGTCGTCCGCGCCGCCGCCGACGGCGCCCGTGCCGCCCTCGAGGCCACGCCCGGCCAGCTGGCGGCCCTGCGCGAGGCAGGGGTGGTCGACGCCGGCGGCGCCGGGCTGTCCCTCGTGCTCGACGCCCTGGTGACCACCGTGACCGGCGTCGAGCCTGCCCGCCCCGCGCTCGACCGGCGTCCCGGGGGCCCGTTCCGCGAGCACGACGCGCACGCGAAGGACCTGCCGCACCAGCCCCCGGCCGGGCCGGGCAGCGAGGTCCAGTACCTACTCGCCCAGACCGACGAGACGCGGGTCGAGCGGCTGCAGGGCCGCCTGGCGGGCCTCGGCGACAGCCTCGTCGTCGTCGGCGTCGACACCCCCACCGGTCGGGAGTGGAACGTCCACGTCCACACGTCCGACATCGGGGCCGCCATCGAGGCCGGGATCGAGGCCGGCCGGCCCTACCGGATCAGCGTGACGCCCCTGGCGCCGGTTCGGCCGGCCGCAGCCGTCGCCGGCCGGCGCGCGGTGGTCGCCCTCGTCGCCGGAGACGGCCTCGCGGAGCTGTTCACGGGGGAGGGCGTGCGGGTGGTCGTGGTCGACGAGGGTGCCGCCGCCGACGCCGCCCTCGAGGACCGCGTGCTCGCGGAGGTGCTGGCCTCCGCCGCGCAGGACGTCGTCGTGCTCCCCAACGACCCCGCCTCCATCGCCCTGGCATCCCGCGCCGCCGACCGGGCCCGCGAGGAGGGCCGCGACGTCGCCGTCGTCACCACCCGGTCGCCCGTGCAGGGCCTGTCCGCCATCGCCGTCTCCGACCCCGCGCGGCGCTTCGGGGACGACGTGATCGCCATGGCCGAGGCCGCCGCGGCCACCCGGTGGGCAGAGGTCACCGTCGCGGAGCAGGCGGCGCTGACCTCGGCCGGCCTCTGCCGGCCCGGTGACGCCCTGGGCTCCGCCGAGGGCGACGTCCTCGTCATCGGCCCCGACCTGGTCACCGTCGCCTGCGGCCTCCTCGACCGGCTGCTGGGCGCAGGGGGGGAGCTGGCCACCCTCGTGGTGGGGCCGGACGAGTCCCTGGGCAACGCCGTCTGCGCGCACCTGTCGGCCGTGCACCCCACGGTCGAGGTCACGCGTTACGACGGTGGGCCGGGCGGTGTGCCCCTCCTCGTGGGGGTCGAGTGACGGGTGGAGTGACGTGCCGCTGACGATGGAGACCCCGCTCTCGCGGGTGCTGGGGGCCAAGACGGCGTCGGTGATGGCCGAGCAGCTGAACCTGCAGACGGTCCGCGACCTGCTCCGCCACTACCCACGCCGCTACGCCACCCGTGGCGAGATCGCCAGGCTCGACGACCTGCAGGTGGGCGACCGGGTCACCGTTCTCGCCCAGGTGCGCCGCGTGAACACCCGCCAGATGCGCAACCGGCGGGGCTTCATGACCGAGGTGACCGTGGGCGACGGGGCCGGCTCCATGCAGCTGGTCTTCTTCAACCGCAAGCACGGTCAGCTGCGGGAGGGTGCCTGGGGCCTGTTCGCCGGCACGGTCGGTGAATACAAGCGCGCCAAGCAGTTCGCCCACCCCGACTTCCACCTGATCACCGGCGACGACGACGAGGACTGGGCGCGCGCGCTCATCCCGATCTACCCCGCCAGCAAGGACGTCTCCAGCTGGGTGATCCAGCGCTCGGTCAAGCTGCTGCTCGACTCCTCCGGCGGCTTCGGCGACCTGGTCCAGGACCCGCTGCCCGACGAGCTGCGCGAACGGCACGGGTTGCCGTGGCTGGCCGCGGCCCTGCTCGACATCCACCGGCCGACGTCGTGGGGCGACGTGGAACAGGCACGGCACCGGCTCAAGTGGGACGAGGCGCTCGTGCTTCAGCTGACGCTCGCCGCGCGACGCCGCGCCTCGGCGCTGGAACCCGGGATCGCCCGGCCGCGCGCCGCCGGCGCCCTGCTCGACGCCGTCGACTCCGCGCTCCCGTTCGACCTCACCGAGGGCCAGCGGGCCGTGGGCGAGGAGCTCGCCGCCGAGCTGGCCCAGGAGCAGCCGATGCACCGGCTCCTGCAGGGCGAGGTCGGCTCGGGCAAGACGGTGGTCGCGCTGCGCGCCATGGCCCAGGTCGTCGACGCCGGCGGGCAGGCCGCCCTGCTCGCGCCCACCGAGGTGCTCGCTTCCCAGCACGCGCGCGGGATCCGCGAGCTGCTCGGTCCCCTCGGCCGGGCCGGCGAGCTCGACGGCGCCCCCGACGGGACCCGGGTCGTGCTGCTGACCGGTTCGCAGAAGGCGGCCGCGCGACGGGAGGCCCGCGCCGACGTCGCCGAGGGCCGCGCCGGCATCGTCGTCGGCACCCATGCGCTGCTCCAGGAGGGGGTCGAGTTCGCCGACCTCGGCCTCGTCGTGATCGACGAGCAGCACCGGTTCGGCGTCGAACAGCGTGACGCGCTCCGCGCGAAGGGCAACCGGCCGCCGCACGTCCTCGTCATGACGGCGACGCCGATCCCGCGCACCGTCGCGATGACGGTCTACGGCGACCTGGAGATCTCGACCCTGCGCCAGCTGCCCAGTGGTCGTGGCGGCGTCGCCAGCAGCGTCGTCCCGACGGCCGAGAAGCCTGCCTGGCTCGACCGGGCATGGGCCCGCGTGCGCGAGGAGATCGCCGCCGGCCGGCAGGCCTACGTCGTCTGCCCGCGGATCGGGGAGGAGACCGGCCCCGACGACGAGCCCGAGGACGCCGACGGCGCTCCGGAGGACGGCGGCGGCGCGGGGCGACGGCCGCCGCTGGCCGTGCTGGACGTGGCCGAGCTGCTCCGGAGCGGCCCGCTCGCCGGCCTGCGGCTGGAGGTGCTGCACGGCCGGCTCCCGGCCGAGGAGAAGGAGGCCCGGATGCGGGCCTTCGCCGCCCGGGAGATCGACGTGCTGGTCGCCACGACCGTGGTCGAGGTGGGGGTCGACGTCCCGAACGCCACCGTCATGGTCGTGATGGACGCCGATCGCTTCGGCGTCAGCCAGCTGCACCAGCTGCGTGGCCGCGTGGCCCGGGGGAAGCACCAGGGCCTCTGCCTCCTCGTCAGTGACGCCCCCACCGCGTCCGCCACCGGCCAGCGGCTGGCCGCCGTGGCGGCCACCTCCGACGGCTTCGAGCTGGCCCGCCTGGACCTGGAGACCCGCCGCGAGGGCGACGTCCTCGGGGCCGCGCAGTCGGGCAGCCGGTCGGGGGTCAGGCTGCTGTCACTGCTCGAGGACGAGGAGCTGATCGCCCAGGCCCGCGCCGAGGCCACCGCACTGCTCGAGACCCAGCGGGGTCTCGCCGACCATCCGGGCCTGGCCGCCGAGGTCGCCGCCCTGGCCACCGACGAGCGCGCGGAGTGGCTGGAGAAGGCGTGAGCTCTCCCGTGACGAGGCCCATGTGACGCGACTCATCTCCGGCGCCGCCGGGGGCCGGCGGCTCCGCGTGCCGCCGTCGGGGGTGCGGCCCACCGGCGACCGGGCCCGCGAGGGCCTGTTCAACTCCCTGGGCACGCTGCTCGACCTCGACGGCGCCTCGGTCCTCGACCTGTACGCCGGCTCCGGAGCCCTGGGTCTGGAGGCCCTGTCCCGCGGAGCGGGCCAGGTCCTCTTCGTCGAATCCGGTGCCCGCGTCCTCCCGGTCCTGAAGGCGAACCTGGCGGCCGTCGGGCTGCCCGGGGGCCGGGTCGTAGCGGGTTCCGTGCCCGCCGTCGTCCGTGCTCCGGCGCCCACCCGCTTCGATCTGGTGCTCGCCGACCCGCCCTACGCGACCCCGATCGGCGAGGTGACGGACGTGCTGCGCGGCCTCGTCGAGGGGGCGTGGCTGGCCGACGGCGCCGTCGTGGTGGTGGAGAGGTCGGCCCGCGACGAACCGTTCGTGTGGCCGACACCCCTGGTGCCGTTGCGCGAGCGCCGCTACGGAGAGGCGATGCTCCGGTACGGTCGCGTCCCGTGAGGCGCGCCGTCTGCCCCGGTTCGTTCGACCCCGTCACCAACGGCCACGTCGACGTCATCACCCGCGCCGCCGCCCTGTGCGACGAGCTCGTCGTCGCCGTGCTGGTCAACCCCGGAAAGGCGGGGCTGTTCAGCGTCGACGAGCGCATGGACCTGCTGCGCGACGCGGTCTCCGACCTCTCCAACGTGACCGTCGACAGCTTCGAGGGCCTGCTCGTCGACTACTGCACGGCCCACGGCATCCCGGTGATCGTCAAGGGACTGCGGGCGGTCGGCGACTTCGAGTACGAGCTGCAGATGGCGCAGATGAACCGCGAGCTGGCGGGGATCGAGACGCTGTTCGTCCCCACGGCCCCGCAGGTCGGTCACCTGTCCTCCAGCCTGGTCAAGCAGATCGCCACCTTCGGCGGCGACGTCTCCAGCCTGGTGCCCAAGGCGGTCAACGACCGGCTGATCGCGAAGGCCGAGGGGCGCCGACCGTGACGCGGCAGGCCGGTACCGAGGTCGTCTACCGGCTCTACGAGACCGTCGACGAGCTGACGTCGGTCATCGAGAACGCGCGCAGCGTGCCGATGTCGGGGTCGTGCATGGTGCCGCGCGACCACCTGCTCGACCTGCTCGACGATCTGCGCGAGTCGCTGCCCGCCGAGGTGCACAAGGCAGGGGCGATCGTCGAGCAGCGCACGGCGATCCTCCAGGAGGCCCAGGCCGAGGCCGAGCGGCTGACCGGCGTGACCCGCAGCGAGAGCGACGAGCTGCTGGCGCAGGCCCACCGGCAGCGTGAGGAGATCCTCGGGACCGCCCGCCGGCAGCGCGACGAGATCCTCGCCCGGGCGCAGGCCGAGGCCGACGAGCTGCTCGCGCAGGCCGAGGCCGAGGCCGACCGGCTGGTCGCCGACGGCGAGCGGCACCGGGCGGCGGTGGTCGCGGACGCGCGGAACCAGCAGGCCGAGCTGATCGCCGCCGCCGAGGCCGAGCACGAGCGTCTGGTCACCGAGACCGAGGTCTACCGCACCGCGGTCTCGCGCTCGGACGAGCTGGGGGCGCAGACCGTGGCCGAGGTGACGCGGATGCGCGCGGAGGTCGACGAGTACGTCGACACCCGGCTGGCCGACTTCGGGACGACGCTCGAGCGGATGATGCGGTCGGTCGAGAAGGCCCGCACCGCCCTGCGCGAGCCCTGAGCCCCCCGGGACGACTGCCCGGCGAACGACGCGCGCGGATCGGGTAGTCTCGGAGCCTGGTCCGACCGCCGGAGGGGTTCCCCCCGGCCGGCCACCTCCCACTGCCGACCGCGAGTACTGACATGCCTTCCGCTCTGCCGCACCGCTCGAGCGCCGCGTCGCGTGACGCCCGGCGCTCCACAGCCAACCCCTGGACCGTCGACCTCCGCGAGCTCGGTCGCCGCCCCGGGTCCATGCAGGAGATCGAGAAGTCGATCCCGGCCCCGGCCGGCTGGCGGGTCGAGCTCATCGGCGTGCCGGAGGGCGCGCCGGTCCGGCTCCGGCTGCGCCTGGAGTCGGTCATGGAGGGCGTGCTGGTCACCGGAGAGGCAGATGTGCCGCTCGTCGGCTCGTGCGCCCGCTGCCTCGAGCCGATCGAGGACAGCCTGCGGGTGGACCTCCAGGAGCTGTTCGCCTACTCGGGCAGCACGACGGAGGCCACCAGCGAGGAGGACGAGGTGCGCCGGGTCGAGGGTGACTTCCTGGACCTGGAGCCCATGGTCCGTGACGCCGTCGTCCTGGCCCTGCCGCTCGCTCCCGTCTGCACCGACGACTGCCGGGGGCTGTGCGTCGACTGCGGCCAGCGGCTCGACGACCTCCCGCCCGACCACACCCACGAGGTGGTCGACCCCCGGTGGGCCGGCCTCGCAGACC
Source organism: Frankiales bacterium (assembly GCA_025465155.1). Taxonomy (GTDB): domain Bacteria; phylum Actinomycetota; class Actinomycetes; order Mycobacteriales; family Geodermatophilaceae; genus Geodermatophilus. The sequence continues at coordinate 4,118 of JAODNJ010000308.1, read as the reverse complement.
GATTCGCCACGTCCCCGGGCACGCCCGGGAACGACAACTCAGAGGAGAACTGACCGTGGCCGTTCCGAAGCGGAAGATGTCCCGCTCCAACACCCGCGCCCGCCGGTCGCAGTGGAAGGCCAGCGCGCCCACGCTGGCCCCGTGCCCGAACCGTGCCTGCGGCCAGCTCAAGCCGCCGCACACGGCGTGCCCGAACTGCGGCCAGTACGCCGGCCGCCAGGTCCTCTCGGTCTGACCCGGCCGCCCGGGACCGGTCGCACGTGGGGGACGGGAACCTGCACGCCGCACGAGCGGCCGCCTGGCTCCACGATGCCCTCGGCATCGAGCTGCCCGGCGGCCTGCTGACGCTGGCCCTGACCCACCGTTCCTACGCCTACGAACACGGCGGGCTGCCGACGAACGAGCGGCTGGAGTTCCTCGGCGACTCGGTCCTCGGCCTCATCGTCACCGACGAGCTGTACCGCAGCCAGCCGGACCTGCCCGAAGGGCAGCTGGCCAAGCTGCGGGCCTCGGTCGTCAACATGACGTCGCTGGCCGGTGTCGCCCGCTCCCTGGGGACGGGCGGCATCGGCCCGCACCTGTTGCTCGGTCGCGGCGAGGAGGCCACCGGCGGCCGGGAGAAGGACTCGATCCTCGCCGACGCGCTCGAGGCGCTGATCGGTGCCGTCCACCTCGGCCTGGGCCTGGACGGGGCCGGTGCACTCGTGCACCTGTTGTTCGACCCATTGCTGGCCGAGTCCGCGACCCTGGGCGCCGGCCTGGACTGGAAGACCAGCCTGCAGGAGCTCGGCGCCGCCCGTGGGCTCGGGCCGCCCAGCTACCGCGTCGAGGACGACGGCCCCGACCACGCCAAGACCTTCACCGCCTCGGTGCTGCTGGCCGGCGAGGTCCGCGGCACCGGCACCGGCCGCACCAAGAAGGCCGCCGAGCAGGTGGCCGCCGAGGTGGCCTGGCGGGCCATCTCGTCGGACAACGCTCCGGCGGCTGCGTCCGCCAGGAGCTGACCGGCGTGCCCGAGCTCCCCGAGGTCGAGGTGGTCCGCCGCGGCCTGGAGCGCTGGGTCGCCGGCCGCACCGTGGCCACGGTCGAGGTGCACCATCCGCGCGCGGTCCGCCGGCACCTGGAAGGCGCCGACCACTTCATCGCGGCGCTCACCGGCCGGACGGTCGCCGCCGCGCACCGCCGGGGCAAGTACCTGTGGCTGCCGCTTGCCGGAGCCGACGGCGCCCCCACCGGGCAGGCACTCGTCGCCCACCTGGGCATGAGCGGCCAGCTGCTGGTGGAGAAGCCGGGCCGGCCCGACGAGGTCCACCTGCGGGCCCGGCTCACCTTCACCGACGGCGGACGTGAGCTGCGTTTCGTCGACCAGCGCACGTTCGGCGGCCTCGCGGTCGAGGAGACCGGGTCGGACGGGGAGGAGGCCGGGGTGCCGACGCGGGTCGCGCACATCGCCGTCGACCCGCTGGACCCCGACTTCGACGAGGCCGGCTTCAGCGCCGCGCTGCGCCGCCGGCACACCGAGGTGAAACGCGCGCTGCTCGACCAGACGCTCATCGGCGGCGTCGGCAACATCTATGCCGACGAGGCGCTGTGGCGGGCCCGCCTCCACGGTGCCCGGCCCACCGACCGGCTGACCCCCAGCCAGGTGCACGACCTGCTCGACGGCGTACGCGACGTGCTGGGGGAGGCCCTGGCGCAGGGGGGCACCTCGTTCGACTCGCTGTACGTCGACGTCAACGGGCAGAGCGGGTACTTCTCCCGCTTCCTGGCCGTCTACGGGCAGGCCGACCGGCCGTGCCCGCGGTGCGGCACGCCGATCCGCCGCGAGTCGTTCATGAACCGCTCCAGCTACAGCTGCCCGACCTGCCAGCCGCGGCCGCGCCCGGCGCCGGCCCGGCCACGGCGCACGTCATGACGCAGCGGGTCGTCGCCGTCGTCTCCGGGCACGTGCAGGGCGTCGGTTACCGGTGGTTCGTCCAGGGGCGCGCGACCGCGGCCGGGCTGGCCGGATCGGCCCGCAACCTGCCCGACGGCCGGGTGGAGGTCGTGCTCGAGGGGCCCGACGACGCCGTCCGCGCCGTCGTGGCCGCCCTCGACGGACCTGACGCGCCCGGCTCCGTGAGTGGTGTCCTCCGCCGGAGCGAACCCTCCCAGGGGAGTCGAGGATTCACCACAGCGTGACGAATACGACACTCACCCGACACAGTGAGTAGGCAACCTGACCGTTGACCTGCGTGCTTGGGCCTGTCACTCTGGAAACACCACAGGCCGCGCCGACCGTCAACCGGGGCGCTGGCTCACGTCACTCGCTGTCTGAAAGGCCGTTCCAGTCATGGCCAAGGCCCTGTTCGGTCACGTCGTCGCTCCCGCAGAGCTCCGAGTAGTCGAGGAGAACGCCGTCCTGCGCGCCCGAGTACGCCGGCTGGAGCAGGAGCTGGCGCAGCTGCGCGCCGAGCGTGACGCCGCGATCGCGCACGAACTGCTGTCCCTGTCCGCTGACAGCGCCGAGCCGGCTCTGGCCTGACGACAGCCGCACCACCCCGCAACACGCGCACCACCTGTAGCTTCTCGCCCGGATAGCCGGCCGCCAGGGGCTACGCTCCTTTTCCCGTGCACCTGTCGAGCCTCACGCTGAAGGGCTTCAAGTCCTTCGCGTCCGCCACCACCCTGCGGCTCGAGCCGGGTATCACCGCCGTGGTCGGCCCCAACGGGTCGGGTAAGTCCAACGTCGTCGACGCCATCGCCTGGGTCCTCGGCGAGCAGGGGGCCAAGAGCCTGCGCGGCGGCAAGATGGAGGACGTCATCTTCGCCGGCACCGCCGGGCGCCCCGCGCTCGGCCGCGCCGAGGTGACCCTCACGATCGACAACGCCGATGGCGCGCTGCCGATCGACTACACCGAGGTGTCGATCACCCGTCGCATGTACCGCTCCGGTGAGAGCGAGTACGAGATCAACGGCGACAAGGTCCGCCTGCTCGACGTCCAGGAATTGCTCAGCGACTCGGGCATCGGCCGGGAGATGCACGTCATCGTCGGACAGGGGCAGCTCGACGCCGTCCTCTCCGGCCGTCCGGAGGACCGCCGCGCCTTCATCGAGGAGGCCGCCGGCGTCCTCAAGCACCGCAAGCGCAAGGAGAAGGCGCTCCGGAAACTCGACGGGATGCAGGCCAACCTGGACCGGCTGGGCGACCTCACCGCCGAGCTCCGCCGGCAGCTCAAGCCGCTCGGCAAGCAGGCCGAGGTGGCCCGCCGCGCTGCTGGGGTGCAGTCCGACCTTCGTGACGCCCGGCTCCGGCTGCTCGCCGATGACCTCGTGCAGCTGCGCGACGCCCTGGACAAGGACGTCGCCGACGAGACGGCGGCCCGCGAGCGCCGGGCGGCGGTGGAGGCGACGCTCGCCGGGGCATCCCGCCGCGAGTCGGCGCTGGAGGCGGAGCTCGCCGGAAGCGCGCCCGTCCTGCAGGCCGCGTCGGACACCTGGTACCGGCTCTCGGCCCTGACCGAGCGCTTCCGGGGCGTGGCGCAGCTGGCCGCCGAGCGGCACCGGCACCTGTCGGCCCCCGGCCCGGCCGGGGGCGCCGGGCGCGATCCCGACCAGCTCGACGCCGAGGCCGACCGCGTCGCCGCCACCGAGTCCGAGCTCGCCGCCGGACTCGAGGCCGAGCGCGCCCGCCTGGCCACCGTCGTCGGCACCCGCGCCGAGCTCGAGACCGCCCTCAGCGAGGCCGAGCGCGCCTGGGTGGCCGCCACCCGCGCGCTCGCCGACCGCCGCGAGTCGCTCGCCAGGCTCAACGGCGAGGTCGCTGCCGCCCGCTCGCGCACCGTGGCCGGGCAGGCCGAGATCGACCGGCTCACTCTCGCCGCCGGCGAGGCCGCCGACCGCGCCGAGGTCGCTGCCGACCGGCTGGCCGAGCGCCGCGGGTCGGTGGAGGCGCAGGAGGACGGCGACGTCGCCCTGGTCACCGCGCACGAGGACGCCGTGGCCGCGTACGCCGCCGCTGCCCGTGCGGTGGCCGAGCTGGCAGAGGCCGAGCGCGCCGCCGAGCGGGACCGGGCCTCGTGGCAGGCCCGCCGCGACGCGCTCGCGCTCGGGGTCGCGCCAGCCGACGGCGCGGCGGC
>JAODNJ010000305.1 GCA_025465155.1 Frankiales bacterium | reverse complement strand
CTCGTGGGCCAGGTGACGCCGAGGCCCTCGCCGGACCAGAACGTGCCGAAGGCCGACAGCATGGCGCCGACGAACAGCTGCAGCGCACGGCGCGGGATCCGGGCGATGAACCGGTAGGTCGCGGCTCCGACGATCGCGAGTGCCACGACCGCCGCCGCGGCGCCGACGATCGCCGAGCCGATGGCCCCGGCGGCCCCGCCGACAGCGACGACGATGACCGCGACCTCGAGCCCTTCGAGCGAGACGCCCTTGAACGACAGGACGAACCCGGTCCAGTCGAACTGACCGGGCGGCACGTCGGTGTCGTCGACGTGCTCCTCGCCCTGCCCGATGGCCCAGCCCTGGGCCGCGATCCGCAGCACACCCTTGCGCAGCCACTGCAGCCCGAACACCAGCAGCAGCGCACCGACGACGATCCGGATCGGCTGCAGCGGGACCTGGCGCAGCGCCGTCCCGAGTGCTGCGACGAGCACGGCGAGCACGACCAGTCCGCCGCCGGCTCCGATCAGCGCGGCTCGCCAGGACCGCGTGCTGCCGACGGCGACGACGATCGCCACCATCTCGATGACCTCGATGCCGGCGGCCAGGAATGTGGTCACAGCGACGGTCGCGTTCAACGATCTCCTCCGGTCTGTCGCAGGAGCCACTGGCCGGGTTCGGCGAGGGCGTCCGCCTCGACCGGGCCCCACGAGCCCGGTGGGTACGGGTGGACCTGCGGCCGGTGATCCTGCAGCGGGGCGAACGCCGCCCATGCCCTGGCCAGGCCGTCACTGGTGGTGAACAGCGACCGGTCGCCCGTCAGGACGTCGTGGATGAGGGAGACGTAGGGCGGCAGCGGCGCACCGCCGGGCACCTGCTTGAGATCCAGGGTGGTCCGTGCCTCCGCGGCCACGAGGTCGGGGCCGGGCTGCTTCGTGACCAGGGCGATGTCGAGGGCGCCGCTGCCGGAGAGTGAGAGCGCCACGACGTTGCCGTGGCGGGGCACGCCGCGGACCGGGCCCTCGGGTTCACGGAGGATCAGGCTCACCCGCTGCGCACTGCGGGCCATCCGCTTGCCGGTGCGCAGCAGGAACGGCACGCCGCGCCATCGGTCGTCGTCCACCCACAGGCGGGCGGCGACGAAGGTCTCGGTGTCGGAGGCGTCGGCGACCCCGTCCAGGTCCCGGAAGCCGGTGAACTGTCCGAGGACGACGTCGTGCTGCGGATCCAGCGGCCGGAAGCTGGCCAGCACGGCCTCGCGGGCGGCCTGCAGGTCGGCCGGCGTCAGGCTGTCCGGGGGCTCCATGGCCACCTCGGCGGCGACCTGGAAGAGGTGGGTGACCAGCATGTCGAGCGCCGCGCCGGTGGCGTCGTAGAAGGCGGCACGGTCTGCGACGTCGAGCTCCTCGGGGACGTCGATCTGCACCTGTGCGACGTGCTCGCGGCTCCAGATGTTCTGGAAGAGCCGGTTGGCGAAGCGCAGGACGTGCAGGTCCTGGGTGCCCTCCTTGCCGAGGAAATGATCGATGCGGAAGACCTGGTCTTCGTCGAACACCGACCGCACCAGCTCGTCGAGCTCCCGGAAGGACTCCGGCGAGCGCCCGTAGGGCTTCTCGTAGACGACCCGCGCCTTCTCGGCGAGGCCGTGCCGGGCGAGTCCCTCGGTCAGCGGTCCGAACGCCGAGGGCGGAACGGCGAGGTAGTGCACGTACTGCGCCTCGGCGCCGAGTCGGTCGCGGACCTCACCGAGGACGTCCGGCAGGCTGCCCGGGTCGCTCGGGCCGAAGCCGCCGCCGGCGAACAGCAGCCGTCGGGAGAAGTCCGCCCACGCCCCGTCGTCCGGGGACGGTCCGAACTCGGTGAGCGCGTCGCGCACGGCGTCGCGGAATTCCCCGTGCGAGACGTCGCCGCGGCCGTTGCCCACCAGCCGCCATGCCTCGGGCAGCAGGCCACGCTGCGCGAGCTCGAAGAAGGCCGGCAGCACCATCCGCCGGGCGAGGTCGCCCGTGGCGCCGAAGAGCACGAACACAGTGGGCGGCAGCGGTTGGCTGGACCCGTTCACCGGCATCGACTTCCTCCCGTGCGCGTCCAGCCTGCCGCGCGGCCCGGGTGCACGCGCGTCGGCGTCGTCCTGCTCGCCGTCGAGAATTCCGGGGGGAGGGCCGAACCGCCAACCTGACCAGCCGCCATCTCGGACGGCGGCCAGCGCGAGGTCCGGCATCCCCGCTGGCTGCAGTCGCTGACGGGCGCTGGCCACGACGACGGGCGTCCCGCGGCGACCCACGCTCGAGCCGTCGGCCAACGGGCGCGAGACAAGGACGGAACCATGCTGGTGGAGAACACGGGCGCCCGGACCGACCGACCGGGAGGGCGCGGTTCCGCGGGCCCGCCGGCGACCGGCCGGGGAAGCACCAGGCGGCACGTCGTCGGCGCAGCGGCGATCACCGCGCTCGGCGGGCTCCTCTTCGGCTACGACACGGGGGTCGTCTCCGGTGCGTTGCTGTTCCTGAAGAACCAGTTCGGGGGCCTGTCGTCGTTCCAGCAGGAACTCGTCACCAGCCTGCTGCTGATCGGCGCGATGATCGGTGCGCTCGGGGCGGGCAGGGTGGCCGACCGGATCGGCCGGCGCCCAACCATCCTGATCACCGCCCTGGTCTTCGTCGTCGGGGTGCTGCTGGCGGCCTTCGCGCCGACGTACTGGACCCTCCTCATCGCGCGCATCGTCATCGGCCTCGCCGTCGGTGCGGCGTCGATGACCGTCCCGCTCTACATCGGCGAGGTGGCGCCGCCGCGCATGCGTGGGGGGCTGGTCAGCCTCAACCAGCTCGCGATCACCGGCGGCATCCTGCTGTCGTACCTCATCGACTACGGGCTTGCCGGGACGGCGAACTGGCGGCTGATGTTCGGGCTGGCCGCGATCCCCGCCGCGCTGCTGTTCGCCGGGATCCTCACGCAGAAAGAGAGCCCGCACTGGCTGATCCGTCAGGGACGCGAGGACGAGGCCCGAGCGGTGCTGCGCCGGCTGCGCGACGGCGACATCGACGCTGAGGTGGCCGACGTGAAAGAGGTCACGGCCACCCGAGCCGGCGGTCGCGACCTGCTCGCGCGGGGTATCCGTCCGGCCCTCTGGGTCGGCGTCCTGCTGGCCGTCTTCCAGCAGGTCACCGGGATCAACACGATCATCTACTACGCCCCGTCACTGCTGGCGGGTGCGGGACTCGGCAACAGTGCGGCGCTGCTGGCCAACGTCGTCAACGGCGCGGTCAACGTCGGTATGACCATCGTCGCGATCCGGTTGCTGGACCGGACGGGGCGGCGGCCGCTCCTGCTCGCCGGGACGGCGGGCATGGCCGTCGGGATGATCATCACGGCGGTGGCGTTCCTCGGCGGCGCCCAGCTGCACGGCTGGGTGGCCTTCCTCGGGATCGCCGGGCTGCTGGTCTACACCGGGTCGTTCGCCGTGGGCCTCGGACCGGTGTTCTGGCTCATGATCGCCGAGATCTACCCGCTGCGGATCCGCGGGCAGGCCATGAGCGTGGCCACGATCGCCAACTGGGGAGCCAATTTCGTCGTCACGATCTCCTTCCTCACGCTGCTGAACGCCGTCACGCCCAAGGGCGCCTTCTTCCTGTTCGCGTTCCTGAGCCTCGTGGCGCTGGCGTACTTCGCCAAGCGCGTCCCGGAGACGAAGGGACGCAGCCTCCAGGAGATCGAGCGGGAGCTGGGTGGTCGCGCGCCCACAGCGCGATAGACGGAGGTAGGGGTAGCTGGCCCCTCGCATGGGCGCTGCCCGCGACGACGCGCGCCGACGGCGGCGTGATGCTCGATGGGCGTCCGGGCCGGGGCATCCCACGCCCACCAAGCCGGTCGGCCGAACCACCCGGCACGTCCCACGTGCCTACCCGAGGCGCCGATCGACGTCTGAGCGGCTCCGCCGAGTGTCGCCGCCGGACCCGAACCGAGGAGCACCGATGAGCTACGGGCACGCAGAACGCAACCTCGCCGCTGTGCGACTCCTCGCCACCCAGACCGTCCAGCTGCTCGCCGGGAGTGAGGAGCTCACTCCCGGACTCGAGGAGTTGTTGAACGAACTCACGGACAACCAGCGGGGCGCCCCTGCCACGGACGACGGGCCGGAGAGGCAGGCCCGCGGGGCGCAGCTGCGTCGCGAGCGCGAGCCGGTCCCGGGTGAGGAAACACGATCAGGGCGGCAGTCGGACAGCGCCGACCCCTCGCCGTGCGTCGACGCCTCGTGACATCGACCGCACGGCGACCGCACGGCGCCGGGAACCAAGAGGAGACGACCATGACCGACACAAGGACGCCCACGATCGGCTTCGTCGGCCTCGGGCACATGGGCGGCGCCATGGCCGCCCGGCTGCTGGCCGCCGGACATCCCGTGTACGGGATGAACCGCACCCGCGACCGGGCCGAAGGTCTCATCGCACAGGGCCTGCGCTGGCGGGACGCGCCGCGCGAGGTCGCCGCCGCCGCGGACGTCGTCCTCACGTCCCTCCCCGACGATGCCACGCTCGAGGAGGTCGCCTCCGGACCGGACGGCATCCTGGCCGGTCTCGACGCGGCGACGACATGGGTCGACCTGAGCACCATCAGCCCACGGGCCAGCCGGCAGCTGGCAGCGCGGGCACGCGCGTCCGGCTCGACGATGCTGGATGCGCCGGTGTCCGGAAGCGTTCCGCAGGTGCAGGCCGGAACACTCACGATCATGGTCGGCGGGGACCGGGACGCCTACCTGGCCGTCGAGCCGGTCCTGCGCGAGCTCGGCACACCGACGCACATCGGCGCGAACGGGCAGGGGCTCGTCCTCAAGCTCGCGATCAACATCAGCCTCGCTGTCCAGATGCTCGCCTTCGCGGAGGGCCTGCTGCTCGCCACACGCTCCGGCGTCGACCGGGACCTGGCCCGGAACGTGATGACGAGCAGCTCGATCGGGTCCCCGATGCTGAAGGCCCGCGCGCCGCTCATCTTCGATCTCCCCGCCGATGCTTGGTTCACCCTCGGGCTCATGCAGAAGGACGTCGAACTGGCGGGGGACCTCGCACGAACCCTCGACGTCCCGCTCCCGACGGCCGATACCGTCGACCGGGTCCTCACGGATGCCCGCGCGCTCGGCTACGGCGGTCGCGACCTCGCCGCCCTGTACGAGGTGCTGGGCCGGCTGAGAGCGGAGCAGGGCCCAGCGGCCTGAAGCCTGCCGGAACACGCCAGGACGACGCGCCGTCGTGAGGCGTCGACCAGGGACGAAGGAAACCATGACGGACGCCGGATCGACACGGTCGGAGCGAAGGCCTTCCCCCTTGCCCCTCCCTCGGATAACCGCGGCGGCGGGGCAGGCCGAGGAGGCGCCCCCGCCTGAGAGCGCCCCCGACCCCCAGCGCTGGCGCGCGCTGACGGTGAGCCTGGCCGGTGCGTTCATGGTGCTGCTCGACGTCAGCATCGTGAACGTGGCGCTGCCCTCGATGGAGCGTGGTTTCCACGTCTCCCCCGGGACGGCCCAGTGGGTGGTGTCCGGATACGCACTGACCTTCGGCCTGGCCCTCGTGCCGGCCGGTCGGCTCGGCGACACGATCGGCCGGCGCCGCATGTTCCTGATCGCGCTGTCGGCATTCGTGCTCACCAGCGCACTGACAGGCGCCGCTCAGACCACCGGGTGGCTGCTCGCCGCGCGCCTGCTGCAGGGCGTGGCGGGCGGCATGCTCATCCCGCAGAACGTCGGGCTGATCCAGGACCTGTTCCGCGGCCCGGAGCGGGGCCGGGCGTTCGGCGTGCTGGGCGGCGTCGTGGGGGTGGCCACCGCGGCCGGCCCGCTGCTCGGCGGACTGATCCTGGATCTCGCCGGCGGCCCGGACGGCTGGCGCTGGGTCTTCTACGTCAATGTGCCCATCGGCCTGGTTGCACTCCTGCTTGCCGCACGCCTCGTGCCCGTCACGACCGCTGCCAGGGCCGACGGGACTCATCTGGATCTGGTGGGGTCGGCCCTGCTCGGTGCCGGCGTGCTGAGCCTGCTCCTGCCACTGGTCTTGACGGAGGCGGGCGGCCCCAGCTGGCTCTGGTGGCTGCTCTCGGCGGCGGCGCTGCTGCTCACGGCGTTCGTCCGATGGGAGGTACGCACCTCACGGCGCGGCCGGGCGCCGCTGCTCGACCCGCAGCTGGCGGCAACCGCCGGCTTCTCCCCTGGCCTGGCCATCGGGCTGGTCTACTTCGCCGGCTTCACGGGCATCTTCCTGGTGCTGGCGCTCTTCTTCCAGGACGGCCTCGGATATTCGCCGCTGCGCTCGGGTCTGGCCGTGACCCCGTTCGCGCTCGGCAGCGCCGTGTCCGCGGTGCTCGCCGGCCGCCTGGTGGCCCGGGTGGGCCGGTGGCTGACCGTGTCCGGGCTCACCGCGACCGTCATCGGACTGGGTACCACGGCGTTGGTGCTGGGGCGGGTCGGCGGTGACCCGGCGGCGTGGGCGGCCGCGGGTCCGCTCCTGGTAGCCGGGCTCGGCAGCGGGATGGTCGTCTCGCCCAACACGACGCTGACCCTGGAGTCGGTGCCCCCGCGGATGGCCGGCGCCGCGGGGGGTGCTCTGCAGACCGCCCAGCGGATCGGCTCCTCCGTCGGCTCCGCCGTGCTCGTCATCCTGTACTACCACGAGCTCACGCACAGTCGCGGCAGCTCGGGAGCAGCCGTGTCCGACGCGCTGATCTGCGCTGCCGGGTGCATGGTGCTGGCGCTGCTCATCGCGGTCGCCGAGCTGGTCGGGCGGCGGCGCCACCGGCCGGCGACCGCGCCGAGGGGGACGCACCGATCCTCGCCCGAGAGCGACCATGACCTCGTAGCGACGTGAGCATCGACGAGTACCCGGTGCCGGCTTCCTGCGCTCCGGCGCCGGCCCGGCCCGGCGACGCACGTGTTCGCTACGCCGCGGCCGACCGTCCTTTGCAGGTACACGCGGCCGAGGACGTCAGCGAGGTCGTCCATGGCTGGACGTGCTCCGCCGCGCCTGTGCCGCGAGCGGCGGACCGGCTCTGGTCCTTCGGAGCGGCCGGGTCATCGCCGACGATTCCCACGCATTCCCGCCCCGGCCCTGCGTGTCCTCGCGCGGTGAGGCATGCGCGCGCCTCCTCATCGGCGTGCGCGACCGGGTAGAGGCGATCGGAGGGACGATCGTGGTCGAGAGCCAGGTCGGCGCCCGGGACAGCCGTGCTCGCCCCACTACCCTTCGAGTGACGTCCGACCGCCTGGACCGTCGTCCAACGCGCGGTGCCTCACGCTGCCCTCACGTCGCCCTCATCGGCGGCCTCGCCGGTGACCTGCGTTGCCGCCAGGATCCGCGCGATGACGTCGCGATCCAGCAGCATTCCGGTGTGGCCGACCCCGTCGACGGTGACGCACGTGGCCTGCCGGTGGGCCGGGACGGCGCGGTCGGCTGGCACGATCGGGTCGAGGGTGGAGGCGAACGCCAGCCACCGCACACCTTCGGGAGGTGGACAGGCGGCGAGGCGACGCAGCAGCGGAGATCCGGGCCGCAGCGCCCTGACGAGCGATGCCGTGGGGAGCAGGGCGGCCCAGGGTGACCCGCCGAACGGGGAGCCGAGGGTGACCACCATGTCGACGTGCCGGGCGAGGCGATGACGGGTCAGGGCCTGCGCGATGATGACGCCCCCGAGGCTGTGCCCGAGGAGCTGGACCCGGCCGGCTCCGGTGGCAGCGAGCAGCTCCTCCACGGTGTCGGTGAGCCGGTCGGCGAGCTTCTCGACCGATGAGCCCCACGGCGAATAGTCGAAGGACACCACGGTCCGTCCGTCGGCGCGCAGTGCCGACCGGACGGCGTACCAGGACGTACTCAAGCCCCCCAGGCCGTGCACCAGGACCACCGGCGGTACCGCCCCGTCAGGGACATCGGCGGCGACGGCGACGGCGACGGCCTCACGGTAGCGAGGTCCCCCGGCCCCGAGTGCCGTCTCGCCGGCGAGGATCAGCGGGACGGTCACCGCAACGATCTCCCGCAGCGCGCCCACCGCCGACCGGCTGATCAGTCGCGGGCACCAGCCTTCGACCAGGCGAAGAAGCGCGCGGCCCGAGAACGGCGGGCGGGGGGTCCGGCCGGAGCGGTCGACGGCCACACGGTCGCCGGATTGCGACGCCGGAGCCTGTGGCCGTGACATGAACTCTCCTCTCGGAGCCGCAGTTCTGTGCACCAGGGATGGGCGGCGGCGTCCACGTCGGTCATCGCCACGAGTGGCCGTCCACCGGGAGGGCCAGGAGCACCATCCGGTTCCCGCTGCCGGGAAGGGCGTCGGACGAACGCCGGACCCGCGATCCTCAGCGCCGGAACGCTCCGGACTCCAGGTACATGTCCAGCACCGCGTCGACGCGGGCGCGGCATTCGGCGAGGTCGGCGCGGTTGGCGGGCGAGTCCTTCAGACGCTGCCGCTGGCGGGCCTCGGCCAGCTCGCTGCTGGCCAGGGAGAAGTCGAGACCGAGGACGGTCTGGAGGTCATCGATGGTGATCATGGCGATTCCTGACGGTGGAGTCCGGCCGAGGTCGGGTGGGAGGGGATCGGAGGGGCGCAGGACCCGTCACGCGGCTTCGCGCAGCGCGGGCCATGCCACGGGAGCCGCGACCGGCCGGGGCGTCGGACGAGCGACCTGACGTGCGGTGGCCAGTTCGGAGGCGGGCCGGCTCCGGCCGGCCGTCCGGACCGCGATGTGCCAGGTGGTGCAGTCCTCGCAGGCAGCCATCCATACCTTGCGGGAGTGTCGGTAGCAGGGCCTGACGGGGGTCATGACGTCTCTTCTT
>JAODNJ010000281.1 GCA_025465155.1 Frankiales bacterium | reverse complement strand
CAGGGTGCGGGCGCCGATCCCTGCCGCGAGCGCGGCGCCCGGCACGACCCGCCGCGCCACCGCATCCGCGAGGACCTCGCGCGGCCGGTCGGTGTGCGGTCCGATGAAGGCCTCCCTCGCCGGAGGTACGACGACGTTCCGGGAAGCGACCCTAGCCGTTCCGCTAGCCTCCGCCGGGTGCGATTCCGACAGCTGGGCGGCTCGGGGCTGACCGTCTCCGTGGTGGGCCTGGGCTGCACGAACTTCGGCAAGCGGACCGACCTGGACCAGACGCGGGCGGTGGTGCACGCCGCCCTCGACGCCGGGATCACGTTCTTCGACACCGCCGACATCTACGGCGGCCACGGGGCGTCCGAGGAGCACCTCGGGCAGGTCCTGCACGGTCGCTGGGACGGCATCGTGCTGGCCACGAAGTTCGGCTCCGACATGGCTGGCGCGGTGGCACACGAGGGGGTGCCGCGGGGCTCCCGCCGGTACGTCAAGGCGGCCGTCGAGGGTTCGCTCCGGCGGCTCCGGACCGACCACATCGACCTCTACCAGCTGCACGAGCCCGACCCCCGCACGCCCATCGACGAGACCCTCGCGGCCCTCGACGACCTCGTCCGCGCCGGGTCGGTCCGCGCGATCGGCTCGTCCAACCTCGCCGCGTGGCAGATCACCGACGCGGACTGGACCGCCCGGGCCAACGGGACGGCCGCCTTCGTCACCGCGCAGAACGAGTACAGCCTGCTCGAACGCGACGTCGAGGCAGAGCTCGTGCCCGCCTGCGAGCACTTCGGGATCGGGCTGCTCCCGTACTTCCCGCTGTCGGCCGGGCTGCTCACCGGCAAGTACGCCAAGGACCGGCCCGCGGTGGGGAGGCTGGCCGAGGCCAAGTACCGCCACCTGCTGACCGACGCGGCGCTCGACCGGGTGGACGCGCTGCGCCGCTTCGCCGAGGACCGCGGCCGCGCACTGCTCGACGTCGCCGTCGGTGGCCTGGCCGCGCAACCGGCGGTCGCGTCGGTGATCGTCGGGGCGACCCGGCCGGAGCAGGTGCGGGCGAACGTCGCGGCGGGGGAGTGGGAGCCGACCGCCGACGACCTCGCCGCACTGGACTCCGTCGTCCCCAGCCGCAGACCGCGCCGCCCGTGACCTGCGCTGCGGCACGTAGCATCCGTGGCCCGGCGGCGAGGAACGAAGGCGGCGCCGGCGGCGTTCCCGCAGCCGGAGGGACCGCCCCGCCGCCACGAACGAGGTGCCCGATGCAGCGGATCGATCCGGCCAGCCCTGTCCGCAAGCACTTCCAGCTGCGGGAGATCCTGCTCGACATGGTCGAGCGGGAGTTCGCCGTCGACGACTGCATCCCGAGCGAGCGGGAGCTGTGCAGCCGCTACGGCCTGGCGCGGATGACCGTCCGCAAGGCGCTCGACCACCTCGTGGCCGAAGGCCGGCTCTACCGCATCCCCGGCAAGGGGACCTTCGTCGCCGAGCCGAAGATCGGCCTGCGGCTGCGGCTGATGTCCTTCACCGAGGACATGCTGGCCCGCGGGCACGTCCCGGGGTCGGTGGACCTGGCCCGTCGGGTGGTTCCGGCCGGCCGGCGGCTGGGCCTGGAGCTGGGGCTGGACGACGACGAACCGGTGTACGTGATCGAGCGGCTGCGCACCGCGGACGGCGTCCCGATGGCGCTGGAGCGCACCCACTTCACGGCGGCGCTGACCCCGGGGCTGATCGACGAGCCGCTGCAGGACCGCTCGCTGTTCACGGTCCTGGAGGAGCGCTACGGCATCGTCTACGACGAGGGCGAGCAGACCGTCGAGGCCGGCATCGCCGACCCCACCGACGCCGCGCTGCTCGGCATCCCCGAGGGCAGCGCGGTGCTGCTGCACCAGCGGCGGTCCCTGGTCGGTGGACGGCCGGTCGAGTACGTGGAGTCGGCCTACCGAGGCGACCGCTACCAGCTCACCTACGCCCTCGAGGTCCCGCCCGGCCGCACTCGCCGGGTCGTGGCCGAGCAGCGGCCGGCCGCCGACCCGGCGGCCGTTCCCACGAGTTAGGCGGCCTGGACCGCCTGGACCACCTGCTCGCACACCTCGTGGGTGCGCAGCGCGTCGCGGGCGGAGAGCACCCGCCCCTCGCGGACGGCGGACAGGAACCACTCGCACAGGCCCGCGAAGCCGCGCTGCTCCGGCACCGGGGTCCAGTCCCCGCGCCGGAGCACCCGCACGCCGCCGTCCTCGTGCCGCTCCGTCTGTGCCATGTCGAGCACGCGGTGCTTGTGCCCGTTGCCGAGCACCTCGACGACCTCCTCGGTCGAGCCGCTGACCCGGCTCATGACGCCGAGGCCGGTCACCTCGCCGACCCGCATCCCGAGGGTGACCGTGTGCAGCCGGCCCTCCCGTACCACGCACGTGACGTCGACCCGCTCCTCGCCGGGCGGCAGGAGGAAGCGCAGCGTGTCGACGACGTGGATGAAGTCGTCGAAGACGACGCGGCGGAGCTCGTCAGGAAGGTCCGCCCTGTTCTTCTGCACCAGCACGACGGACCGCGGCAGCGCGGCCAGCGCCGTGTAGACCGGCGCGTGCCGCCGGTTGAACCCGACGGCGAGCGAGCGCCCGCATGCCTCGGCGAGCTCGACCAGGCGGGTGGCCTCCGCCAGGCTCGGCGCGAGGGGTTTGTCGACGAGCACGTGCACACCCGCGGTGAGCAGCCGCTCCACGAGCTCGGTGTGGGCGTCGGTGGAGGCGTGCACGAACGCGGCGTCCAGGCCGCCGGCCAGGAGGTCGTCGAGCCGCGTCGTCGCGTCGGGGATGCGGAACTGGCGGCTGACACGGGCCACCCGGGCGGGGTCGCGGCTCATGAGGATCGGTGTGACGTCGGCCCGGCGTGCGAGGACGGGGAGGTACGCCTTCGTCGCGATGTCCCCGAGCCCGATGACGGCGATCCGCAGCGGCGCCCGAGCGGTCACGTGGCGGACCGGGCGTCGGTCTGGGTGACCTTCCGCAGGCCGCGCGGGCGGTCGGGATCGATGCCCTTGGCGCGGGCGAGGGCCTCCACCAGCAGCTGACCCGGCACGATCAGCGCCATGGGCGCCAGGTGCTCGGGGAGGTCCGTGCCGGGCAGAGCGCTGCGGCAGGCACGGGCGAACTCCTCGTCGCCGCCGATGCCGTACACGTGGGCTCCCGCGGCCGCGACGCGTGCGGTGAGTGCGGTCATCCCGGGCAGCACCGGACCGTCGCCCGCGGCGACCAGCAGGGCCGGGGTCATCGGGTCGACGACGGCGATCGGGCCGTGCAGGAGGTCGGCGTAGGACAGGCCCGACGCCGAGACGTAACAGGCCTCCTTGAGCTTGAGCGCCAGCTCGAGCGCCGTGGAGGAGGCGTAGCCCCGGCCGGCCACGACCACCCGGTCGAGATAGGTCAGCCGAGCGGCCATCTCCTCCGCCGCGGACGCGGAGTCGAGGGCACGGGCGACGGCGTCGGGAACCGCATCGAGCCCGCGCAGCGCGCCGTCGTCACCGGACAGGGAGAGGCCCAGCACGGCGAGCGCGGTGAGCTGGGTCGTGTAGGTCTTCGTCGCGGGGACGGCTCGTTCCTCGCCGGCCTCCGTGACGAGGGCGACGTCGGCCGTCGAGGCCAGCGGCGAGCCCGCCACATTGGTGACGGCGACCGTGCGCGCGCCGCGCTCCCGCGCCCAGGCCATCCCCTCGACGATCTCGTCGGTGGCGCCCGACTGCGACACCGCCACGACCAGGACGCCGCCGAGGTCCGGCGTCGCGCGGTAGGCGGTGGCCACCGAGGGGGAGGCGAGTGTGCCGAGGCGGCCGCCGCGGACGGAGCAGAGGTACTGCCCGTAGACCGCGGCGTTGTCCGACGAACCGCGGGCGATGAACAGCACGTGCCGGCAGTCCCGCGCGACCGAACGCAGCTCGCGGACCGCCGGGCGCAGCGCGTCCAGGGTGCGCCGCAGTGCATCGGGCTGTTCCTGGATCTCCTGCCGCATCCGGGTGCGGGAGGGGATCGCCGACACCTCTGCAGCCGTTGACATCCGCACTCCCGCGCGACAGGTTGCACTGGTCTAGACCAACCGGGGAACCGTAACGTCCGTGGTCCTCCGGAGGGAAGCGCCGACCGGCGTCCGGCCGGACCAGAACAGGAGCGACCATGGAAGAACGCCGCGCCACCGTGGGCTCGAGGGTCGGGCTGCACGCCCGCCCGGCGTCGCTGTTCGTGCAGGCCGCCGGCCGGCAGAAGGCGCGGGTCACGATCGCCAAGCCCGGTGCCGAGCCGGTCAGTGCCCGAAGCATCCTGTCCGTGCTGGCCCTGGACGTGCACCAGGGCGACGAGGTGGTCCTGTACGCCGACGGTGACGGCGCCGCGGCTGCCCTCGACGAGCTGGTCGCCATCCTGGAGACCGATCACGACGAGCCGTCCGCCGCGCATGGCTGACCCGTTGACCGGCATCGGCGTCAGTCCCGGCGTCGCGGCCGGCCCGGTCGCGCGCGTGGCACCGCCGCCCCAGGTGCCCGCGGACCTGCCGGCCCCCGCCGATCCTGCCGCCGAGACCGCCCTGGCTACCGCTGCTCTCGACGGGGTGGCCGACGATCTGGAGCGCCGGGCCGCCGAGGTCACCGGGGAGTCCGCCCAGATCCTCGAGGCGCAGGTGCTCATGGCCCGCGACCCCGCCCTGGCCGACCTGGTCGCCGGCCGCATCGCCGCGGGCGCGGCGGCCCCGGTCGCCGTCGCCGCTGCGTTCGCCGAGTTCCGGGCGCTGCTGGCCGCGGCAGGCCCGTACATGGCCGAGCGCGTCACCGACCTGGACGACCTCAGCAACCGGGCCGTCGCGCGGCTGCTGGATGTCCCCATGCCCGGCATCCCCGATCCCGGCCATCCGTTCGTGCTCGTCGCCACCGACCTGGCCCCGGCCGACACGGTGTCGCTGGATGCCGGGAGGGTGCTGGCCATCGTCACGGAACTGGGTGGCGCGACCAGCCACACCGCGATCCTTGCCAAGTCCCTCGGCCTGCCGGCCGTCGTGGCCTGCGCGGGCGCGGCGCAGCTGGCCGACGGCGAGCGGGTCCTGGTGGACGCCGACGCCGGCACCGTCCTGCGCGCCCCGGACGACGCCGCGGTGAGCCGGGCGACCGGCGAGTTCGCCGCCAGGCGGCAGCGTCTGGCCCGTGCCACGGGTCCCGGGCGTACGGCCGACGGCGTCCCGGTGCAGTTGCTCGTGAACATCGGCGGGGGCCCGGAGCTGCCCGCGGCCGCTGCGGCCGACGCCGAGGGTGTCGGCCTGTTCCGCACCGAGTTCCTGTTCCTCGACCGCCCCGAGCCGCCGAGCGCGGAGGAGCAGGAGGAGTCCTACGCCCGGGTGTTCGAGGCGTTCGCCGGCCGGAAGGTGGTCGTCCGGACTCTCGACGCGGGTGCTGACAAGCCGCTCCGGTTCGTGACCGTGCCGGACGAGCCCAACCCCGCGCTGGGCGTCCGGGGCCTGCGCACGGCCCGGCGGCATCCGGAGCTCCTGGAGGACCAGCTCGCGGCTGTCGCGGCCGCTGCGGCGCGAACCGGTGCAGACGTCTGGGTGATGGCGCCCATGGTCTCGGTCGCTGCCGAGGCCCGGGCGTTCGCCCGGCTGGCGCACGCGGCCGGCCTTCCGGTGGCCGGCGTCATGGTTGAGGTGCCCGCAGCCGCGTTGCGCGCCCGGCAGGTGCTCGCCGGCTGCGACTTCGCCAGCCTCGGCACCAACGACCTCGCGCAGTACGCCTTCGCCTCCGACCGCCTGGCCGGCGAGCTCGCCGACCTCCTCGACCCCTGGCAGCCCGGCCTGCTGGATCTGGTCGGGCTGACCGCCGGCGCCGGGCACGACCTCGGGAAGCAGGTCGGGGTCTGCGGCGAGGCGGCCGGCGACCCGCTGCTCGCTCCGGTGCTCGTCGGCCTGGGCGTGACCAGCCTGTCCATGGCGCCGGTGGGGCTGCCCGCCGTCCGCGCGGCGCTGGCCGCACACACCCTGGCCGAGTGCCGTGACCTCGCGGAGGTGGCGCTGGTCGCCGACGGCGCCGCCGAGGCCCGCGCCGCTGTCCGCGCCGTCGCCCACCGGTCCTGAGCCTCAGGAGGTCTCCCGTGCGACCCGTCGCCGTCCGTGTCGTGTCCCCGACGGAAGCGGTGAACCCCCGGACCGCCCGCCTCGACGAGGTGCCGACGGGGGAGCTGCTCCGCCTGCTCAACGACGAGGACGCTCGGGTGCCCACCGCGGTGGCCGCCGTCCTGCCGGAGCTCGCCGCGCTGGTGGACGAGGCGGTCCGGCGGGTGCGCGCCGGCGGCCGGGTGCACTACTTCGGCGCGGGTACCTCCGGCCGGATGGCGGTGCTCGACGCCGCCGAGCTGCCTCCGACGTTCGGCGTGGCCCCCGGCGAGGTGGTGGTCGCCCACCAGGCCGGCGGCCCGGGCGCGTTCACCGACGCCGTGGAGGACGCCGAGGACGACGATGCCGGCCTCGACGCGGCCGAGGTCGTAGCGGCCGACCTGGCGATCGGCGTCGCCGCGTCCGGGCGGACGCCCTACGTGGCCGGAGCGCTGCGGGCAGCCCGGTCGGTGGGCGCGGTGACCGCGCTGGTCACCTCCAATCCCGGAACGCCGCTGGGCGGTCTCGCCGACCACCTGATCGCCCCCGACACCGGGGCGGAGGTGATCACAGGCTCCACCCGGCTCAAGGCGGGGACGGCGCAGAAGCTGGTGCTCAACGGCTTCTCGACCGCGCTGATGGTCCGGCTCGGCCACACCTACGGCAATCTCATGATCGACATGCAGGAGACCAACGCGAAACTCCGCGGCCGGTCGGTCGAGATGCTCGCGCAGGCGACCGGGGAGAGTGACCAGCGCTGCGCCGCGGCGATGGAGCTCTGCGGCGACCGGAAGACGGCGCTGCTGTGGCTGCTCGCCGGGGAGGCGCTGACGCCGGAGGAGGCGGCCGACGCCCTGGGCCGGGCCGGCGGCAACGTGCGCGAGGCGCTCGCCGAACTCGGCTCCGGCTGAGTACGGCGAACAAGGGTGACCCGATGGGTCCACCTGGAGCGTGCGGGCGGCGCCGTCACCTGCGCGGTGCGAGGGTGACATCCGCGGTGATGTTGACGTTGCGGTGAAAGGCGTTGTCTGGGTCGTAAGCAGCCTTCACCGCGGCGAGCCGGGTGTACGTGGGGCCGTAGGCGGCCTGCACCTGTGCGGTGTCCTGAGCGTCGTGGACGTCGATCCCGTTGATGTAGGTGCCGGCGCCGAGCATGTGCGGGCGCAGCGCCTGCCACAGCGACCGGATCCAGGCGCGCTCGGCCGGAAGCATGTCGGCGGTCGGGGTCAGCCCGATGAAGAAGCCCGTGTAGCGCGGGTTCCGCCCGCCGCCGAAGGCGGTGTCGTCCTCGCCGACTTCGCTGTAGGCCTCGTCGAGCCGGTAGAACAGCAAGACCGACAGCGGCGAGGTCTTGAGTGGGGCGTGCTCGACGAGCACGTCGATTACCTCGTCGGTCAGCTCGGCGAAGTAGCCGGACTTGTCGTAGCCGTGAAAGCCCCACGCATTGGCCTCGTCGAGCAGTTGCTGCAGCGCCGTGTACGGCATCGGCGTGACGACGTCGAACAGCGGCGGGAGGGCCGACCGGATCCGCTCGGTCACCTGCTGGTGCTCAGCCTCCGGACCGAAACCGACCAGGAGCAGCGCGTAGCCGGGCCGGCCCTGGTGCTCGACCGGCACGAACGGGGCAGGCGGGGCCGTGAGTGCGGCGGCGGGGATGGCGTTCATCGAACGGGGCAGCTCCGCGATGACCTCCCGCGCCAGCCGCAGCGCCTCCCGACCCTGCTCGGCGTCCCAGAAGAACAGCCCGAAGTGCACCATCGGCCCAGCATCGAACAGGCCGAACTCGAACTCGGTGATCACGCCGAAGTTGCCGCCACCGCCACGGACGGCCCAGAACAGATCGGCGTTCTGGTCCTCGGCGGCGCGCAGGATCCGCCCGTCGGCGACGACCACCTGTGCGGCGACGAGGTTGTCGATGCTGAGCCCGCCGAGCCGGGTCAGCCAGCCCATGCCGCCCCCGAGGTCAGCCCGCCGACGCCGGTGTGGCTGACGAGCCCCAGCGGTACGGCCAGCCCGTGGGCCTGGGGGGCGGCGTCGACGTCCCCGTTGAGCGCGCCGCCCTGGACCCGGGCGCGCCGGGTGACGGGATCGACGGTGACCGCGTTCATCCACCGCAGGTCGATGACGAGTCCGCCGTCGTTCATCGACAGCCCGGGGAAGCTGTGCCCGCCGCCGCGGACGGCGATCTCCAGCCCTTCCGCCCGGGCGAAGCGGACGGCGGCGGCGACGTCCGCGGCCGTCGCACACACGGCGATCGCCGACGGGCGGCGGTCGATGGCGGCGTTCCAGACTCTGCGGGCTTCGTCGTAGCCGTCGTCCTCCGGGCACATGACAAGCCCCTCCATCGCGGCCCGAAGCAACCCACGAGGCTGGACCGGCGCCCCGGCCGGACGCGCTTCGAAGGGGGCCTGTGGGCTACTCACCGCGACCCGTAGTCGAGAGCGTCCCGCTGAAGGGAAAGGGGGCGTTGCGCAGCGCTGACGCGATGAGGCAGTGGAGGTCTCAAGGCTCCGCGCCAACGGTTCAAGGGTGCTGGTCGCTCGACTCGACCGGCACCTCACTCGGCGGCCGGCGTGCTGCCGGCACCCCTGCCTGGGTGAGTTGCGCGCGCATCGTGGCCATCGGGAAGTAGCCGCGCAGTGCGGTGATGAACCCGCCCGCGATGTCGTAGGCCATGACGTAGGAGACCCGGACGTCCCGGCCGGTCGCCGGCACACCCTCCCACGTGTCGACCTGCCGCCCGATGAAAACCGCCTCCAGCATGGCCGCCCCGTCCCCGGTCACCAGGCGGACCAACTCCGGGTGCGCGTCGAAAGAACGTGTGTGCATCTCCACGATGTAGTCACGGACAGCGTCCCGCCCCCGGATCTGCTCGCCGGTCTCCATCGTCGTCCACAGGACGTCGGGGGCGAAGGACTGGGCGAAGTCCTTGCCGGTCCGCAGTGCGTCGAGGTACTGGTTCATGACCTCGCTGGTCTCGGTCATCGCTGGTCCCCTCAGTGAATGCTCCGACCGGGAGCACGGTCCTCGGGTCGACGTCGGATGGACACTGGGCGGCTCGCCGCTCGACACTCGCCCTGGTCGGGAGTCTCGGGGCGAGAAGCCGCCCTGAAGTAGACCGTCGAGGAAGGCGGCGAGGTCATCGTGGCGATGGCCACGATCGGCCCGAACGGGCCCACCGGCGGCTTCTTCAACCGCCACGGCGCCGTGCCCCGGTAGGTCCGGGAGTCGGGCCAGGCCGGAGCGCCTGCACCGGGCGGCGCGAGCTGGGACTCTCGCCGGGAAACCGAGAAGTGGCACACCCGCCGCAGACGCCGTTGTCCCACCGAATCACAGAGGGTCTCCCGAACCGGCCGACGCGCGCCAACCGCTTGCCCGCACCAGGTGCTCGGCGCAGGCTGGGGTGATGGCGCGCAGCGGCACGAGCCTGGGCACCGTCATCCGGTGGGACGACGACCGGGGTGGTGGGGTCATCGAGTCGCCCGACCTCCCGGGCGACTGCTGGGTCGAATCCTCGGCCGTCCATCCCCCCGAGGGGGCCGGTCTGCGCGCCGGCCAGGTGGTGGAAGTCGAGTGGGCGGAGCCGGGTGCGGGCGGCTGTCCCTTCCTGGCAGTCCGAGTGACACGACGGGACCACTTGCAGGCGACACCCGGCGGCTGAGACATGCCCGCCGGGCGGCGCGGCGCTGTCGGTGCCCCCGCGAACACGCTGCGGCCAGGGCACGCGCGGCTGCCTGCCGCGGGCCGCACGCCGGGTCCCTAGCCCGCGCGGATGCGTACCGAACGCGGGCTCGACAGGTTCGTCACCTTTCTCGACGCGGTCGTTGCCATCGCCATCACGCTGCTGGTCCTTCCGTTGGCTGACGTGCTCGGGGGGACGCACGCCGGCCGGGATCTGGCCAGCGTGTTCTCCGACGAGGCCGGCAGGTTCGGCACGTTCTTCCTGAGCTTCGCCCTGATCGCCCGGCTCTGGCTCGCCCATCACCGCATCGTCGAGGGCGTCGGCGCCTACGACGGCGCGTTCCTCCTGGCCAACCTGGCCTGGAGCCTCACGATCGTGCTGGTCCCGTTCGCCACCCAGGTGGCCGGCAGCTTCCCGCCGGAGCCGCTGGCGGTCCTGGTCTACACGGGGACGGTGACCCTCAGCGCGGCCTGCCTGTCGGTGATCGGACTGCTGGTCTGGCGCCGGCCGGGGCTGCGCCGGGACGCCGACGAGCCGCCGGTCCCGCCCCTGGCGTCGGTGGTGACCAGCGGGGCGTTGGTCGTGGCCCTGCTGCTGGGGACGCTGC
>JAODNJ010000251.1 GCA_025465155.1 Frankiales bacterium | reverse complement strand
CCGCCACCCATGCGGCCTCGTCGTGCTCGTTCTCGGCGACGTACCCCTCGATCAGTTCGCCGTCGCCGGCGTCGGTCCACAGGTTCTTGGCGCGACGGCCGGTGTTGCGGGCGATCACCTGGTTGGCAGCCCGCAGGATCCGCTGGGTGGAGCGGTAGTTCTGCTCCAGCAGGATCGTCATCGCCTCGGGGTAGTCGCGCTCGAACTCGTCGATGTTGCGGATCGTGGCACCGCGGAATGCGTAGATCGACTGGTCGGCGTCACCGACGACGCAGAGCTCTGCCGGCGGCACGCCGTCCTCACCGGTTCCCACGAGCTCGCGGACGAGCACGTACTGCGCGCGGTTGGTGTCCTGGTACTCGTCCACCAGCACGTGCCGGAAGCGCCTGCGGTAGTGCTCGGCGACGTCGGGGAAAGCCTGCAGCAGGTGCACCGTGGTCATGATGAGGTCGTCGAAGTCCAGGGCGTGGGCCTGGCGCAGCCGCTGCTGGTAGAGCCGGTAGGCCTCGGCAAGCACCTTCTCCGGTGCCGTCTGCGGAACGAAGCTCTCCTCGTCGACGAGATCGTTCTTGAGGTTCGAGACCTGCGCCGCGAGGCTCCGGCCGGGATAGCGCTTGGCGTCGAGGTCGAGGTCGCGGGCGACCATCGTCATCAGCCGGACCGAGTCGCCCTGGTCGTAGATGGTGAACGACGACTTCAGCCCGAGCTTGGCGGCCTCGGCGCGCAGGATGCGCACGCACATCGAGTGGAAGGTCGACACCCACATGGCGCGGGCGCGCGGCCCGACGAGCTGGGCGACCCGCTCCTTCATCTCACCGGCGGCCTTGTTGGTGAAGGTGATCGCGAGGACCTCGCCGGGCTGCACGTGGCGGGCGCCGAGCAGGTAGGCGATCCGATGGGCCAGGACGCGGGTCTTGCCCGAGCCGGCGCCGGCGACGATGAGCAGCGGACCGCCCTCGTGGACGACGGCCTGCCGCTGGGGGCCGTTGAGCCCCGCGAGCATCCGGTCGAGGTCGCGGCCGGTGGCGCCGGGCGCGGAGCGCTGGAGGGCCTCGGTGCCGGGAAGGGCCTTCTGTGCGCTGGTCATGGCGACCTCACTGTAAGCCGGTGGGACGACGTCTCCGCGCCGCCGGGGAACCTCCGCCCCACCCGTACCGGGGCCCCCGTCGCGGTCGCGGCCACGCCCTGCGGGTCGTGGTCGCGGGCGCTCTCGTGCATTGCGGGAGGTGCAACGCCGGCACCGCCACCAGAACTCCCGCACTGCGGCGTTCCACCTCCCGCACTGCGGTGTTCCACCGTGGCGCTGGCCCCGGGCACCGACCCTGTGGCACACTCGGTTCCGTGCTCACCGCGCTCAGCTTTTACTACGGCCACCGGGATCCGGTGTCCGTCACCGCTGGCTGAGCACACGCCGCAACAGACGCCCCGGGCCCGAAGAGCCCGGGGCGTTTCTCGTTCCCGGGGTCCCACGGCCAACTGCCCGCCCGTAGGAGACCTTCCGATGAGCACCACCACGGACCTCGCCCCCGCCGCCGACCCGGTCGGCCGGATCGGTGAGCTGCGGACCGAGATCGACGCCTGCGATGCCGAGATCATCGAGCTGGTCCAGCGCCGGCTGGCGATCTCCCACGAGATCGGCCGGCTGCGCGCCTCGACCGGTGGCACCCGCCTCTCACTGTCGCGCGAGCAGCAGGTCCTCACGCGGTTCCGGGCCGCGCTCGGTCCCGACGGCGCCTCGCTCGGCCTGATGCTGCTGCGCCAGGGCCGCGGCCGGCTCTGAGGTCGCCGCGCTCGCGGATGTCACATCCGCCGGCGCCGTCCCGTCTCCATGGGCAGCACCCCACGGAGAGGATCCACGGAGATGACCGAGACCATGGCCCGCATCCCGCTCGACCCGCCGCGAACGCTGGTCACCCGCCTGATG
Organism: Frankiales bacterium; assembly: GCA_025465155.1. Taxonomy (GTDB): domain Bacteria; phylum Actinomycetota; class Actinomycetes; order Mycobacteriales; family Geodermatophilaceae; genus Geodermatophilus. The sequence continues at coordinate 10,602 of JAODNJ010000251.1, read as the reverse complement.
GAGTGGTACTCCCGGCGCACCTACGGCGTGGTGGCCGAACCGGGCGCGGCGATGGCGCACAACCGACCGGTGTTGATCACCACCATGCGCAACGAGATGTCGCTCGCCCGGTGGAAGAAGCTCGACCCGACGCTGAAGGCGCTCGCCGTGATGGCGTCGGCCGCGACCGTCGGCTGCTCGTGGTGCATGGACTTCGGCTACTGGATCAGCCACGAGGACGGCATCGACCCCGCCAAGCTGCGCGACGTCCCGCGCTGGCGGGACAGCGACGTCTACACCGACCTGGAACGGCGCGTGCTGGAGTACGCCGAGGCCGCGAGCAGCACGCCGCTCGGCGTCACCGACGCGATGGTCGCGTCGCTGCGCCGCGATCTCGACGACGCGGCGCTGGTCGAGCTGACCATGATGATCGCCGTGGAGAACCAGCGGTCACGCTTCAACAGCGCCCTGGGCCTGACCAGCCAGGGCTTCAAGGACCGCTGCGAGATCCCCGCCGCCCGGCTCGGCGCGCAGGGCACGACGGCGGCATGACCGAGGCCGCGCAGCTGGAGTCGTTCGACCGGCACCGGCGGCTGCTGTTCACGGTCGTCTACCAGATGCTCGGCAGTGTCGCCGACGCCGAGGACGTCGTCCAGGACGCCTGGCTGCGCTGGTCGGCGGCCGACCGGGGCGGCGTCGCCGACGATCGCGCCTACCTGGTCCGCATCGCCTCACGGCTGGCGCTGGACCGGCTGCGCTCGGCCCGGTCGCGGCGGGAGACCTACGTGGGCCCGTGGCTGCCCGAGCCGCTGGTGACCGAGTCCGCCGCCGACCCCGATCCTGCCGACGTCGCCGAGCTGGGCGAGCAGGTGTCGCTCGCGCTGCTCGTCGTCCTGGAGACCCTCTCGCCGGTGGAACGGGCGGTATTCGTGCTGCGCGAGGTCTTCGGGCTTCCGACGGGAGAGGTGGCCCGGGTGCTCGGCCGATCGGAGGCCGCCGTCCGCCAGCTCGCGCACCGCTCCCGCGAGCACGTGGAGGCCAGGCAGCCGCGGTTCGACGCCGACCGGCAGGCCCACCGCGAGGTCACCGAGCAGTTCTTCGCCGCGATCGCCGGCGGGGACGTCGACGCCCTGATCGCCGTCCTCGCACCCGGTGTCGTCCTGATCAGCGACGGCGGCGGGAAGGTCTCGGCGGCCCGGCGGCCGATCGTCGGTGCGGACAAGGTGGCCCGGTTCCTCATGGGGATCGGCGCGAAGGGGCTGGAGATTCCCGGCATGCAGGTGCGGCTCACCGAGGTGAACGGCCTGCCCGGTGTCGCCGCCTGGGTCGGCGGCGAGCCGTTCGTGTCCATCTCGCCGGTGGTCGACGACGGCCGGATCGAGCAGGTGCTCGTCGTGGCCAACCCGGACAAGCTGGCCGGCCTGGGGGTGCCGCCGCCCGAGACGCCCTAGGCCGGGCCGGGCCGGGCCTTAGGCTTCGCCGGTGACCACCCCTCCGCCCCGAGCCCCGGCCGAGCACGTCGAGCGCGCCCTGTGCGTGCTCGCTCACCCCGACGACGTCGATTTCGGCAGCGCGGGCACGGTCGCCACGTGGACCGCGGCGGGGACCGAGGTCACGTACTGCATGGTCACCGACGGCGACGCCGGCGGCTTCGACGAGACGCCGCGCGAGCGGATGGGTGCGCTGCGCCAGGCCGAACAGCGGGCCGCCGCCAAAGAGGCCGGCGTCACCGACGTCCGATTCCTCGGCTACCCGGACGGACGGCTGGAGCTCACCCTCGATCTCCGCCGCGACATCAGCCGGGTCATCCGGCAGGTGCGCCCGCAGCGGGTGCTGACCAGCTCACCCGAGCGGTTCTGGGAACGGATCGGCGCCAGCCACCCCGACCACATGACCGTCGGCGAATCGACGCTGCGGGCGGTCTACCCCGACGCCCGCAACCCGTTCGCCTTCCCCGAGCTGCTCGCCGACGAGGGTCTCGAGGCCTGGACCGTGGAGGAGGTGTGGCTCGGCGCCAGCCCACGCGCGGACCACGCCGTCGACGTCACCGACGTCGTCGATCGCAAGTGGGCGGCGCTGAAGTCACACGTGACCCAGGTCGGCCACTGGCCGGAGGGCCAGATGGAGGAGTTCATCGGCGGCTGGATGCGGCAGACGGCCGCCCGGTTCGGCCTCCCGGAGGGCCGGTTCGCTGAGGCCTTCCAGGTCGTGCGCACCGCCTGAGGCGTTCCCGCGGGAACGTCCGCGATGGCAGGCTGCCCGCATGACGGACTGGGACGACCTGGTCGAGGGCGCGGTCGGCGGGCCGGTCACGCACGGCAGCATGTTCGGCTCCCCCGGCCTGCGCACGGGGAGGAAGTTCTTCGCCGTCTGGTGGCACGACCAGCTGGTGCTCAAGCTGCCGCCCGGCCGGCTGCAGGAGCTGGTGACGGCGGGCGGTGCGCGGCCGTTCGAGCCGATGGAGGGCCGGGCGATGAACGGCTGGGTCGTGGTCGAGCCGTCGGCGGACCGGCGGCCGCTGCTGGACGAGGCGCGTGCCTTCGTCGAGTCCCAGCTGAAGTGACTAGAGCAGGCGGTTGGTGGCCGCCCAGCGGGTGAGCTCGTTGCGGTTGGACAGCTGGAGCTTGCGCAGCACGTTGGAGGCGTGGGACTCCACAGTCTTCACCGAGATGAACAGCCGGGAGCCGATCTCGCGGTAGGTGTAGCCGCGCGCGAGCAGTTGCATCACCTCGCGCTCGCGGGCGCTGAGCAGGTCGAGCCCGGGGTCGGTGGCCGGGTCGCCCGACGGCGGCGCGGCGGCCCCCGCCGCGGCGAACGCATCGAGCACGAACCCGGCGAGCCGGGGGCTGAAGACGACGTCGCCGTCCGCGACCCGGCGGACGGCGTCCAGCAACTCCGGTCCCGAGATCGTCTTGGTGACGTAACCGCGGGCGCCGGCGCGGATGACCGCGATGACGTCCTCGGCGGCGTCGGACACCGACAGTGCCAGCCAGCGAACGGCCGGCAGTTCGGTGCGCAGCGTCTCCAGCACCGCGCGGCCGCCACCGCCGGGCAGGTGGACGTCGAGCAGGACGACGTCGGGCTGCGCGGCACGGATCCCGGCGACGGCTCCGTCGACGTCGGCGGCCTCGCCCACCACGGTGACCTCGGTCCCGAGCTCGGCCCGCACCCCGGCACGGACCATCGCATGGTCGTCCACGACGAAGACCCGGGGGGAGGCGCTGGCGGCCCCTGGAAAGACGGTCATGCCGCCGCCCCGCGGGGGAGGACGAGTTCCACCTCGGTGCCCTCCCCTGGTGCGGACCGGATGACGGCGGTGCCCCCGAGTCGGGCCAGCCGTCCGCTCACCGAGTCCTTCAGCCCGCGCCGGTCGGCAGGGACGGCGTCGGGGTCGAACCCGGCGCCGCGGTCGCGGACGAACACCGACACTCGGTCCGCGCTCACCTCGGTGTAGAGGTCGGCGGAGGTCGCCCCCGAGTGCTTCGCCGCGTTGACCAGGGCCTCCCGGGCCGCCGCGCCGAGCGCGACCAGCGGCTCGTCGAGCGCCGTGTCGCCGACGACGACCGGGTCCACCGTCACGGCGTGGTTCGCCTCGAGGTCGGCGACCACCCCGGCCACCAGGGCCGCCCAGGTGCCGCCCGTGGCGGTCTCGGGCTCGTACAACCACGCCCGCAGCTCTCGTTCCTGGCTGCGGGCCAGCCGGCTGACCGCCTGCGGCTCGTCGGCGTGCCGCTGGATGAGGGCGAGGGTCTGCAGCACCGAGTCGTGCAGATGCGCGGCGACGGCGGCCCGCTCCTCGGAGCGGACCCGCGCCGCGCGCTCGGCGGCACGGGAGTCGAGCAGCCGGCGCCAGAGCGGCGCCGTCCCGAGGGCGACGCCCAGCACGATCACCAGCGTCGCGGCGAAGCCGTTGCGCGCGTTGGCCAGCTGGCCGGTGGTGGCCAGGAGCAGCACGACCCCGAGTGCGGCCAGCACGGCGCCGCCGGCCAGCACCCATCGCACACCCGGACGGCTGAGCGTGCGGTCGGCGTCGAGCTGCCGCCACACGACCGCCAGGCCCACGACCAGCACCACCACAGGCGCGAGCACGGCCGTGCCCGCCCAGCTGGCGACCTTGCCGACCAGGCTCAACGCCGCCACGGTGAGGACCACCAGCGCCGCGATCTGGCGCGGGGCCGGCCGGGTACGGCGCCCGGCGGGGGACCCCTCGGCCGCACCGGGGGCCCGCGGCGCGAGGGCGGCCGGCGGCGGGGCGCCGACGTCGGCCACGGGCATGGTCAGCCACAGCAGCCCGTAGGCGACGATGCCGAACCCGGTGAAGCCGAGGACGACGAAGGCGGCCCGGACGATGAGCGGATCCAGCCGCAGGTGCTCCGCCGTCCCCAGCGCGACGCCGGCCATCAGCCGGCCGGTGCGCGGGCGCACCAGCGGCGGCCGGGGCGTGAGCCCGGTCTCGGTCGTCGTCACGGGATCGATCGTCGCACCCGGAACCCCCGGGAGGACACCGGTGATCACCCGGGTCGGCGGCCCGGCAGGAATGGGGGCGTTCCCTGATGGTGCGGGCAGACACCGATCGGCAGGCTCGTCGCCATGACCTCCGCGCCGCCCCCGGCTCCCCCGGCCCCCGACCCGCCGCCTCCCGTGGACCCCCCGTCCTGGGAATCGCCGCCGCCCGATCCGCGACCCCCGCTGCGCCGCAACCCCACGGACAAGATGATCGGCGGCGTCTGCAGCGGCCTGGCCGAGTACAGCGGCATCGACCCGCTGCTGTGGCGGGTCGGCTTCGTCGCCCTGGCGATCGCCGGCCCCGGCGTCCCGGTCTACCTGCTGCTCTGGCTGCTGATGCCGACCGCACCCGGCGACCCCGGCCGGCGCGTGGGCTCGCGGAGGGGGGCCGGCCGTGCCCCCGCCGGCCCGCGGTCCCCGCTGGTGGGGATCACCATCGCCGGGCTGCTCATCGTCGCGGGCGTCCTCGCCCTCCTCAGCCGGCTCACCGGCTGGGACGTCGGGGCCCGGGGATTCCTCGGCGCGGCGCTCCTGGTGGTGGGGGCCGGCCTGATCGTCTCGGCCTTCCTCCCCGGCCGCCGGCCGCGGGCCGGGCTGATCGCGCTCGGCGTCGTGCTGTCGTTCGGGCTGGTCATCGCCTCCGTCGCGCCGGAGCACTTCCACGGGGGGATGGGGGACCGGACCTACCGTCCGATGTCGGCCGCCGACGTGCGACCCGTGTACGACGCCGGCGTCGGCAACACGACCGTGGACCTCTCCGCCCTGCCGCTGGCGGACGCGCCCACCCCGGTCCGCACCCGGATCGACGGCGGCGTGGGCGACCTGCGCGTCCTCGTGCCGGACTCGGCCGACGTGCAGGTCAACGTCCACGACGGACTCGGCCGGGTCGACGTGCTGGGCCACGGGTCCACCGACGCGCTCTATCCCGGACGGGGAACGGCGTCCTGGAGCGGGGACGGCAATCCGGAGTTCGTACTCACCATCGACGCCGGGATCGGCAACGTGGAGGTGGACCGTGCCTGACTACAGCGAGTTCCCGACGACGCCCACCGCCTGGCAGGAGGCTCAGTGGGAGGAGGCCCGGTGGCAGGCCGTGACGGCGCTGGAGACCGAGGGGCCGCCGCCTTCCCGGCGCCGGGGAGTCGATCTGACGGCGCTCGTCCCCGGCGTGCTCTTCTGCCTGCTCGCGATCCTGCTCATGACCGGCTCCGGCCTGACCCTGAGCCTGTTCGGCGGGGGTCTGGCGTGGGTCCTGCTGATCGGGGCCGGCGTCCTGCTCCTGGTCGGTGAGCTGCGGAAGATGCGCCACAGGCGCTGACCCCCGCGCTCCCGGCCCCCTCCGTGGCGTGCCCGAGCGTGCGAGGGCACCCGGGGGGTCCTTCTACTCCCACTCGATCGTGCCCGGCGGCTTGCTCGTCACATCGAGGACGACGCGGTTGACCTCCGGGACCTCGTTGGTGATGCGGGTGGAGATCTTCGCCAGGAGGTCGTAGGGCAGTCGGCTCCAGTCCGCGGTCATCGCGTCCTCGCTGGAGACGGGGCGCAGCACGATCGGGTGCCCGTAGGTGCGCCCGTCACCCTGGACGCCGACCGAGCGGACGTCGGCCAGCAGCACGACCGGGCACTGCCAGATCTCGCGGTCCAGGGCGGCGGCGGTGAGCTCGGCGCGGACGATCGCGTCGGCCTTCCGCAGCACGTCGAGCCGCTCCCGGGTGACGTCGCCGACGATGCGAATGCCCAGGCCGGGCCCCGGGAACGGCTGCCGCCACACCATCGCCTCGGGAAGCCCGAGCTGGACGCCGACCTCGCGGACCTCGTCCTTGAAGAGGGTCCGCAGCGGCTCGACGAGGGTGAAGGTGAGGTCGTCGGGCAGCCCGCCCACGTTGTGGTGGCTCTTGATGTTCGCCGTCCCGGTGCCTCCCCCGGACTCGACGACGTCCGGGTAGAGCGTGCCCTGCACGAGGAACCCGACCGTGTCGCCGTGCGCCTTCGCGTCGCCCACGACGTCGAGCGCGGCCTGCTCGAAGACGCGGATGAACTCCCGGCCGATGATCTTGCGCTTCTCCTCGGGGTCGGAGACGCCGGCCAGCGCACCGAGGAACTGCTCGCGTGCGTCGACCACCCGCAGGTCCACCCCGGTGACGGCGACGAAGTCCCGCTCGATCTGCTCGGTCTCGCCCTCGCGCATGAGCCCGTGGTCGACGTAGACGCAGGTGAGCCGGTCGCCGATAGCCTGCTGCACGAGCGCCGCGGCCACCGCCGAGTCGACGCCGCCGGAGAGCGCGCACAGCGCCCGTCCCCCGCCGATCTGGCCGCGGATCCGCTCGACCTGCTCCTCGACCACGTTCGCCATCGTCCAGGTCGGCTCGAGGCCGGCGATGTCGAACAGGAAGTGCTCGAGCACCGTCTGACCGTGCGCCGTGTGCTTCACCTCGGGGTGGAACTGGACGCCGGCCAGCTTGCGGTCGACGTCCTCGAACGCGGCCACCGGCGCCCCGGTCGAGGTCGCGGTGACCGTGAACCCCGGCGGCGCCTCGGCGACGGCGTCACCGTGGCTCATCCACACCGACTGCTCGACGGGGAGATCCCGCAGGAGGCTGCCGGAGGTGGTGACCGTGAGGGGGGTCCCGCCGTACTCCCGCTCGCCGGTGCGGGCGACGGTGCCGCCGAGCGAGGCGGCCATCGCCTGGAAGCCGTAGCAGATCCCGAACGCCGGCACCCCTCCCTCGAACAGCGCGGGGTCCACCTGTGGCGCGCCGGGGGCGTAGACGCTGGACGGGCCGCCGGAGAGCACGATCGCCGCCGGCTTCCGGGCGAGGATGTCCGCGGCCGGCACGTCCGACGGGACGATCTCGGAGTAGACGCCGGCCTCGCGGATCCGCCGCGCGATCAGCTGGGCGTACTGCGCGCCGAAGTCGACGACCAGGACGGTCGGGAAGTCCACCCGCTCAGCCTCCGACGCTCTGCGCCCGACGGGCCCCCTCCCGGAGGGGCCCTCCCCCGATGACCAGGTCGCAGCGCTGGAACTCCTTGAGGTCCCGGTAGCCGGTCTTCGCCATCGTGCGGCGCAGCGCACCGAAGAGGTTGGTCCGCCCGTCCGAGGTCTCGGCCGGGCCGAGGAGCACTTGGTCCAGCGAACCCGCGGGGGCGACCGGGGCCGAGGTGCCGCCGCGCGGCAGCCGGGGGTGGGCGGCCACCGAGTCCCACCACACCCCGCCGGCCGGCGCATCGCGGGCGATCCGCAGCGGCTCGCCGAGCTGGACGGCGTCGGCGCCACAGGCCAGGGCGCGCGCGATGGCGCCGCTGGTTTCGATCCGGCCGTTGGCGATGACGTGCACGTACCGGCCACCGGTCTCGTCCAGGTAGTCGCGGCGGGCCGCGGCGGCGTCGGCGATCGCGCTGGCCAGGGGGACCCGGATACCCATGACCTCGTCGGCCGTGGAGAAGCTGTCGGCGCCCACGCCGACGATGACACCGGCCGCGCCGGTGCGCATGAGATGCAGCGCGGTCTGGTAGTCGGCGGCCCCACCGACGATGACCGGCACGTCGAGGTCGGCGATGAACTCCTTGAGGTTCAGCGCCTCGCCGGAGGTCGTCACGTGCTCCGCGGACACGATCGTGCCCTGGATGACCAGCAGGTCCACACCTGCCGCCAACACCGTGGGCGCCAGCTGGAGGGTGTGCTGCGGGGAGATCCGCACCGCCGTCGTCGTCCCGGCGTCGCGCATCTCCTTGACCCGTGCGGTGATCAGGTCCGGCTTGACCGGCTCGCAGTACACCTCCTGCAGCAGCGCCACCGGCGGCGCGGCCTGCCGGCCCCCGGCCGTTGCGGCGGCCTCGCGGAGCCGGCGGTAGACCGGCATCGGGTCGTCGTAGCGGGTCCAGAGGCCCTCGGCGTTGAGGACGCCGAGGCCGCCGGACTGCCCGATCGCGATCGCCGTCGCCGGGCTGACGACGGCGTCCGACGGGCTGCTCACCAGCGGGATGTCGAACCGGAAGGCGTCGATCTGCCAGGCGGTCGAGACGTCGTCGACGTCGCGGGTGCGCCGCGAGGGCACCAGCGACACCTCGTCGAGGTCGTACCCACGGCGGGCGAAGCGGTTGAGGCCGATCTCCACGGTCTCGCGGATGGGCATTGGGGTCACCGCCCCCGGTAGTTGGGGGCTTCGACGGTCATCTGAATATCGTGCGGGTGGCTCTCCACCAGGCCCGCCGAGGTGATGCGGGTCAGCTGACCGTTCTCCTGCAGCTGGCCGACGGTGGCCGCACCCGCGTAGCCCATCGAGGCCCGCAGGCCGCCGACCAGCTGGTGCGCGACGCCGGAGAGCGCCCCGCGGTAGGGCACCTGGCCCTCGATGCCCTCGGGGACGAGCTTGTCGTCGGAGAGGACGTCGTCGGCGAAGTAGCGGTCGCGGCTGTAGGACTGGTTGCCGCGCTTCTGCATGGCGCCGAGGGACCCCATGCCACGGTAGGTCTTGTACTGCTTGCCGTTGACGAAGACCAGCTCGCCGGGAGCCTCCTCGACGCCCGCCAACAGGCTGCCGATCATCACGGTGTCGGCGCCGGCCACCAGTGCCTTGGCGATGTCGCCGGAGTACTGCAGCCCGCCGTCGGCGATGACCGGCACACCGGCCGGCCGGGCCGCCAGGGAGGCCTCGTAGATGGCGCTGACCTGCGGGACGCCGACGCCGGCCACCACGCGGGTGGTGCAGATGGAGCCAGGGCCGACCCCGACCTTGACCGCGTCGGCACCGGCGTCGATGAGCGCCTGGGCGCCGGCCCGGGTGGCGATGTTGCCGCCCACGACCTGCACGCCCTGGCCTGCCCCGGCGACGCCGCCGAAGTCGGCCTTCACCCGGCTCACCATGTCGAGGACCGCGCGCTGGTGGCCGTGCGCGGTGTCGACGACGAGGACGTCGACGCCGGCGTCCACGAGCAGCCCGGCACGCTTGTAGGCGTCGTCGCCGACCCCGAGGGCCGCGCCGACGACCAGCCGGCCGTCGGCGTCCTTGGTGGCCAGCGGGAACTGATCGCGCTTGACGAAGTCCTTGACCGTGATCAGCCCGCGCAGCCGGCCGGCGCCGTCGACCAGCGGGAGTTTCTCGATCTTGTGCCGGCGGAGCAGGCCCAGCGCCGTCTCCGGGTCCACCCCGACCGGTGCGGTCACCAGCGGCATCGGCGTCATGACGTCGCGGACGAGCCGGTTCTGGTCGCTCTCGAACCGCATGTCGCGGTTGGTGACCATGCCCACCAGAACTCCCGCGCCGTCGACCACCGGGGCGCCGGAGATCCGGTAGCGGGCCGACAGCGCGTCGACCTCCGCGAGGGTGTTGTCCGGCGAGCAGGTCACCGGGTTGGTGACCATGCCGGCCTCGGAGCGCTTCACCAGGTCGACCTGGCCGGCCTGCTCCTCGGCGGCGAGGTTGCGGTGCAGGATGCCGACCCCCCCGACGCGGGCCATCGCGATCGCCATGCGCGCCTCGGTGACCGTGTCCATGGCGCTGGAGACCAGCGGGATGGCCAGCCGGATGCCGCGGGTCAGCCGGCTCCCGGTGTCGACCTCCGCCGGGACGACGTCCGACGCGCCGGGGATGAGCAGGACGTCGTCGTAGGTCAGTCCGAGCGTGGCGAACTTCGCCGGTAGCTCGGCGGCCGTCCCTCCGAGCGCGCGGTCATCGGGCTGCATGGGCTGGCGCCACCCTCCAGAAGTGCGGCCGGCACCCGTCCCGGGCGCGCGTACGACCGTCCACGATCGTAGGCGGCAAGGTATGCGGAGCGGTGTTCGCACTGTTCGGCGGCTACCGTGGACCCCGTGTCTCCGTTCGATGACGCCGCCGGGCCCGACTTCGGGTCCACCGACCGCCCGGGACCGCCACCGCTGACGATGGAGGAGCGGGCCGGCGTCCTCGACGACCTCGCCGAGCTCGAGGTGTTCCGTACCCTCCTGGAGCCCACCGGCATCAAGGGGATCGTGGTCGACTGTCCCGACTGCGACGAGGAGCACCACGTCGACTGGGCCCTCATGCAGGCCAACCTGCGGCAGTTGCTCGAGGAGGGCCAGACCGGCCGGCACGAGCCCCCGTTCGACCCCGATCCCGAGGACTACGTCAGCTGGGA
>JAODNJ010000250.1 GCA_025465155.1 Frankiales bacterium | reverse complement strand
CGCAGGCCTGCGAGGACCGGCTGCGCAAGGGCGGCGCCGACGGCGTCACCGTCGTCCAGGGCTACGGCATGACCGAGCTGTCTCCGGTCTCGCACACGACCCCGGACTCGACCCGCCTGCCGGAGGGCGTGACCGAGGTGCCGAAGGGGTCTGTGGGCTTTGCCATACCCAACACCGAGTGCCGGCTGATCGACCCGGCGACCGGTGAGGACGCCGCCCCGGGCGAGCGCGGCGAGCTGTGGGTGCGCGGCCCGCAGGTGATGAAGGGCTACCTGAACAACCCGCAGGCCACCGCGGACACGCTCGACAGCGACGGCTGGCTGCACACCGGTGACGTGGCGGTGGTCGACGAGAACGGTTGCTACACCGTGGTCGACCGCGTCAAGGAACTGATCAAGTACAAGGGCTACCAGGTCGCCCCGGCCGAGCTCGAGGCCGTGCTGCTGGGCAACCCCGACATCGCCGACGCCGCGGTCATCGGCGTCCTGGACAAGGAGAGCGGCGAGGAGCTGCCCAAGGCCTTCGTCGTCCGGTCGCCGGGCTCGTCGATCAGCAAGCAGGAGGTCATGGACTTCGTCGCGGCCAAGGTGGCGCCGCACAAGAAGATCCGTGCCGTGGAGTTCATCGAGCAGGTGCCGAAGTCGTCGGCGGGCAAGATCCTCCGCAAGGACCTCAAGGCCCGCGCCTGACAGTGCGGCGGCCGAGGACGGCGTCCCTGCGGCGGGTGCAGCCCCTGCCCGATGCGGAGCAGGCGCCGCAGCGGGGGCGCGCGCAGCACGGGGCGAAAGCGGTCAGGTCCGCCTCGGGCCCACCCGGCGATCGCCGGCTCACGCCGAACGGCAGCGGTGAAGCCGTGTCCGTGGTGTCACGACGAGGACTCCGGCGGCCGCCACTGGGAACGTTCGTGCGGCACGGGGTCACGGGCGTCGGCCGCGCCCTGGCGCGGTTCCGGGATCCGGGCGGCCGGTGACCTCCCCGGCTCCGCCGGGCCGGCCGGCGGCGCCGCAGGGCCTGGGCGACGCCGCGCGGCGAGCACCACGAGCAACACGCCGACGACGGTGAGGGCGAGACCCCCGCCGAGCACGGCCCAGGAGATGCCGGTGAGCGACGGCACGGTCGCACCTGCCCGCGCCTGCACCGACAGGCCCGCCGAGCCGTCGGAGGTCATCACCACGAGCATCCAGCTGCCGTCTGCGGGCAGCCAGGTGAGCTTCTGCGTACCGGTTCCGCTGGACCGGGCGACCCAGAAGCTCTGGGCCCCCGGGGGGCCGGGCGGCGGGCCGCCGGACACGGTCGCGAGGTCGGCCGCGGTGGACGATGCGCCGATGTCCCGGACGACGGTGTGGCCGACGCCGAACAGGTAGCTCCGCGCGCGATCCACGGGGGCGATCCCGACGAAGACGTCCTTGCCGGCGTCGGCGGTGACCTCCACCCGCGCCCGGCCCAGCGCCGAGGAGACGGGCAGCCACCGGGCGCCGGTGGACAGGTCCAGCGTGTCACTGGTCAGCGCGTAACCGGGAGCGGTGAAGTGGTGAGTTCCGGAGAGGACGAAGCCCTCCGAGGTCCGCGAGGAACGGTCCGCCCAGAGCAGCGCACCACCGCCCGCGAGCAGGCCGATCCCCGGAACGAGCAGCACGATGCCGAGCACGAGGGCGACGATCCGACCGGGGCCCCAGCGGCGCGGTGGCGCGGCCCAGGGCGGTTGCGCGATGGCGGTCATGGCGTACCTCCTGGCGACCCACGGGCCGCGGGCCGACGCCGACGGACCCGGGGAGCCTCGCATCGACCGGTGCGCGGTGGCCGGGATCCCCGGGCCCCGATCGGTTGCTCCACATGAGCTGTGCGTGCCGTCGCCACGCGTCAGCGCAGATGACCGGGCGGTCGCCGGAGCAGGCGCCCCGGAGCAGGTCCGCGGATACCCGGTCACGGCCGCCCGACGCGCGGCGGTGAGTCGCTGATGCCTAGGGTCGGACCGTGCGCGCGGTGACGGTGAGTGAGCCCGGTGGCCCCGACGTGCTCGGCTGGGGCGAGGTCCCCGACCCCGTCTGCGGCTCCGGCGAGGTCGTCCTGGACGTCGCCGCGACGGCGGTGAACCGCGCGGACCTCCTGCAGCGCCAGGGCTTCTACCCCCCTCCGCCCGGGGCCAGCGAGATCCTGGGCCTCGAATGCAGCGGCGTCGTCAGCGAGGTTGGGGACGGCGTGGCGGGGTGGTCGGTCGGTGACGAGGTGTGCGCCCTCCTCTCCGGCGGCGGCTACGCGGAGCGGGTCGCCGTCCCGGCCGGCCAGCTGCTGCCGCGCCCGGCGGGGGTCGAGCTGGTGACCGCCGCCGCGCTCCCGGAGGTGACGTGCACGGTCTGGTCCAACGTCTTTCTGCTCGCCGGCCTGCGGCGCGGCGAGAGCGTCCTCGTCCACGGCGGCTCCAGCGGCATCGGCACCATGGCGATCCAGCTCGCCGCCCGCGCCGGGGCACGCGTCTTCACCACGGCGGGTTCCGACGCGAAGCTCGACTTCTGTCGTGAGCTGGGCGCCGACGTACTGATCAACTACCGCGAGGAGGACTTCGCGGAGCGGGTCGCCGAGGAGACCGACGGCGCCGGCGTCGACGTAATCCTCGACATCATGGGCGCGAAGTACTTCGCCCCGAACGTGCGCTCGCTGGGCACCGGCGGCCGGCTGGTCAGCATCGGCATGCAGGGCGGAACGAAGGCGGAGCTGGACCTCGGCCTCCTCATGCGCAAGCGGGCCGCGGTGCACGCCACGACGCTGCGGTCCCGGCCGGCGACCGGCCCCGGCGGGAAGGCCGGGATCGTCGCCGCCGTCCGGCACGACGTGTGGCCGGACGTCGAGCGCGGGGTCATCCGTCCGATCGTCGACCGGCGGCTGCCGATGTCGCGTGCCGCCGACGCCCACCGCGTGGTCGAGGCGAGCGAGCACATCGGCAAGGTGCTGCTGGTCACCGAGGGCTGAGCGCGGGTCAGTACCCGTAGCCCGGGGACGAGGAGGACATCGCCGCCGACGACGAGCCGGACGACGCGGCCTGCCTGACCTCCTGACCGGCCGGCGAGACCACCCACCAGATGTTCATGAAGCCCTGGCCCTTGACCTGACCGGATCCCGAGTCGCCGGCGTAGGTGTAGAGCCGGTGCCCGTCGAGCGTGATCTGCTGTCCACCGCCGGGGGCAGGGGCGGTCCCGATCGCGCCGGTCAGGCCGGTCACGGTCGGGGAGGACGACGTGGTGGTCACGGCCGGCCACAGGCCGGCGCAGCCGCCCGTGCAGGCGCTGGTGGCCGAGCCGACCGTGTCATCGTCGAACGCGTAGACGGTGCGGCCCTTCGCGTCGATCACGAGGGTGCCGAGGGAACTGTTCGAGGCGGTCAGGGCGGCCGCAGACGCGGCGCCGGCCGGCGCCGGGGCAGCGGACGACGAGCTGCTCTGCGCCGAGCCGCTGCCGTAGAGGCCGCCGTTCCCACAGGCCGCGAGCGTCAGCACACCGGCAGCGGTGGCTCCCAGGAGAAACTTCCTCCGCATGGTGTCCCTTTCGCGTAGGCACCGGGTCGACCGGTGCGTCCACCGGGAGACACGGAGGCCGGCGCCGCGGGGTTCATGCTCACAGTCAGTACAGGCGAAGGGCCGCCACCGCGTCGATCACGTAGCCGACCTCCTCGGCGGTGTTGTAGTGCAGCAGCCCGAGCTGCACCGCGCCCCCCTGGTCGCTCGCCCCCAGAGCGTCGAAGAGCTCGCGGGCCCAGCCGTCGCCGTCCCAGGCGCAGATCCCCCGGCGGGAGAGCTCCGCGGTCACCTGCCGGGGCCGCATGTGGGCGACGGTGAACGACAGCGTGGGCGTGGCCCGGACGGGGCAGCCGATGACCTGCACGTGCCGCATCGACCGCAGGGCCTCGTCGAGCCATTGGAACAACGGTCTCTCGTAGTCCTCGACGATCTGCATCGATGTCGACAGCCGTTCCCGTCGGGAGCCCTCGGCGTCGGGGCACAGCGCGGCCAGGTGCTCGACGGAGGCCGGTACCCCCGCGAGCGTCTCGATGGCCGGCGAGCTCTCGAAACGGTCCGGCACCCGGTCCGGCGCGGGCAGCAGCCTGTCGGGCCACAGCTCCTCGAGCAGCGCCGGCTCGGCGACGACGGCGCCGACGTTCGGCCCGCCCCACTTGCGGGCCGACAGCGCGAGCAGGTCCGCGCCGAGCGCCACCCGGTCGATGAACCGGTGCGGCGCCAGGTGGGCGGCGTCGACGTAGACCAGCGCCCGGACGGCGTGCGCCCGGTCGGAGATGGCGGCGACATCGGGGCAGGTCCCGATGACGCTGCTGGCCGCGGTGACGGCGACCAGCCGGGTGCGGGCGGTGAGCAGCTCGTCGTACTGCCACACCGGCAGCTCACCGGTCTCGATGTCCACCTCGGCCCACCGGACGAGGACGCCGCGCTCCTCGGCCATCTGCACCCAGGGCCGGATGTTGGCGTCGTGGTCGAGCCGGCTCACCACGATCTCGTCACCGGGCCGCCAGGTGCGCCCCAGCGCCCGGGCCATCTGCCAGGTGAGCGCGGTCAGGCTCGGCCCCAGCACCACGCCGCCCGGAAGGCCGCCCACCAGGTCCGCGATGGCAGCGCGCGCCGAGGAGACGATGGCCTCGGCTCGTCCGGAGGCGGGGAAGACGCCCCCGCGCGCGGCCACCGGCATCCGCATGGCGTGGCCGACCGCCCGCGCGACGCTCTCGGGCAGCAGCGCGCCGGAGGGCCCTTCGGCATGGACGAAACCGTCGGCCAGTGCCGGAAAGAGGCCGCGGACCCGAGCGACGTCGAGCCGGCCCTCCATGACGATGACCCTAGTTGCTGCGTCCTCGGCGGACGGCCGGGTTCCGGATGCGTCCCGCCCCGGGCCACCCCCGGGCACGGGCTCGCGTCCGCGGGGCAGGATGGAGGGCATGACTGCACCGTCGAACGGCAGCGAGCGTCCACAGCAGGTCGTCGTGGTGGGACCCGACGGCCGCCCGATCGGCACGATGGCAGCGCCGGGCCAGGGCCCGGATGACGAGGGACAGGACGGCGGGGCGGACATCACCGCGATGGTCGAGGAGCCCGCGAAGGTCATGCGGATCGGCACGATGATCAAGCAGCTGCTCGAGGAGGTGCGCGCGGCGCCGTTGGACGAGGCGAGCCGCAACCGGCTGCGCGACATCCACGCCGCGTCCATCCGCGAGCTCGAGGAGGGTCTCTCCCCGGACCTCCGCGAGGAGCTGGAGCGGCTCACCCTGCCGTTCAGCGAGGACCAGACGCCGTCGGACGCCGAGCTGCGGATCGCCCAGGCCCAGCTCGTCGGGTGGCTGGAGGGCGTCTTCCACGGCATCCAGACGGCGCTGTTCGCCCAGCAGATGGCCGCCCGCGCGCAGCTCGAGGAGATGCGCCGCCGCGCGCTGCCCGGCGGCTCCACGACGCAGCAGCCGGACTTCCGCCCCGGCGGCGGCCAGTACCTCTAGCTCAGAGGGAGGCGAGGAACCGGGCCACGCCGTCGTCCTCGTTGCTCCCGGTGACGTCGGTGGCCGCGGCCAGCAGGTCGTGGTGGGCGTGGGCCATGGCGACGGCCCGTCCACCGCCGGCACGCACCCATTCGAAGGCGGCGATGTCGTTGGGCATGTCCCCGAAGACGACGACGTCCTCGGGGCCGACCCCGTGGGCCGCGGCGACGGCCGCGAGGCCGGTGGCCTTGGTGACCCCGGGCGCGCTGATCTCGGCGAGTGCGTCGGTGGACGAGGTCGTCACCGTGGCCAGCTCCCCGACCACCTGTTCGACGAGGGGCACGAAGGTGTCACGGTCGGTGCTCTCCGAGCGGGCCAGCAGCTTGGCCGCCGGTGCGGCGACCAGTTCCTCGAGCGTCGCCTGCGCCACCCCGGGCGCCTCGACGTCCCAGCGCGGCTGGTAGACCGGCTCGTGACGGAACTCCAGGCCGTACTCGACGGCGAACCACGCGTCCGGCATCCGCCGGCGGAGCTCGGCGGTGAGTGCCCGCAGCGTGGCCGGCTCGAGCACGATCTCGTCGACGATCTCGAACCGCCCGAGGTCGAGCAGCACCGCGCCGTTGCAACACACCGCCGCCCCGGCAGGGATGACCTCGCGAATCCGGCGCATCCACCGCGGCGG
>JAODNJ010000220.1 GCA_025465155.1 Frankiales bacterium | reverse complement strand
CCCAGAGCCGCGACGGACGGGAGGATTTCCGACCGGACGAGCGTGGCGTACGCGGGGTCCTGCGGACCGTCGACCAGCGTGGCCCCGACGTAGAGCGTCACGCTCGACCGGTAGTGGACGGGCGTGAGGGAGGCGATCGTCCCTAGGAGGAGGAGGCCGAGGATGCCGCCGGCGACCACCCAGGCCCACCGCACTGCGATCGCCCGGACGTAGTCCGTCAGCTGCACAGCAGTCCTCCCCGTGACACGTAGGCAGCAATCTTGACCTCCGATCCGCCCAGGACGGCCTCTTCAGGGCGAATCGGCCGTCGCACATGACCCCGACGGGTGATAGACGCCCGCCGAGGGCGCACTCCCCGGCCATCCGTCAGCACACTTCTGATGAGAGCCGCCGTCGACGCGGCCGACCTCCCGGCCTGACCCGCGGGGGCGCGCCGGAGCGCGAGACAACGGTGCGCGGCGCACCGACGACTAGGAGAAGACACCTGTGAGGACTCGAGGACCGTTGCAGGTCGTACGCCGCCGCTGGCGGTCGATCGTCGTGGTGACCCTGCTCGCCCTGCTGATGGGGCTGGCCTACACGCAGACCGCCACCGTCACGTACCGCGCCTCGGCGAGCGCCTTCTTCTCGCTCACCACGGGCAGCTCCGCCGCCGACCTGGTGCAGGGATCCACCTACGCCCAGAACCAGGTCGAATCCTTCGCTCAGCTGGCGACGACTCCTGCGGTGCTCCAGCCGGTCGTCGACCAGCTCGGCCTCGATGTCTCCGCCCGGCAGCTCGCCGGGCAGGTCCAAGCTCAGGTGCCGGTGGGCACCGTCATCGTCGACGTGACAGTCACCGACGCCTCGGCCCGTGAGAGCGCCCGGCTGGCCAACGCCGTCGTCGCGTCCCTCTCCACGGTCGTGGAGGGCATCGCGCCGAAGGACGGCGACGGTAAGCCCACGGTGGTAGGGACGACGGTGGCTCCGGCTGCGGTGCCGGATGCGCCCTCGTCACCCGATGTGCCCGTGTCCCTCGCGGCGGCGGTCGTGGTCGGGCTCCTCGCCGGCTTGGCCCTGGCGTGGGCGGGAGAGGCGGCGGACACCCGTGTCCGTGACGCGGAAGTGCTGGCGGAAGTCACCGACCGGCCGCTGATCGGCAGCATCGGCGCATGGGCGACCAAGGGGCAGCACCAGGTCGTCGTGGCTGCGGCGCCGCACAGCTCACCGGCCGAGGGCTTCCGCCAGTTGCGTACCAACCTGCAGTTCTTGCAGGTCGCCGAGGAAGGCGTCGGGGGTGCGTACGTCGTCTCGATCACTTCGTCGGTGGCCGGGGAGGGTAAGTCCACCGTCGCCAGCAACCTGGCCGTCACGCTCGCCGAGACCGGCGCACGCGTGCTGCTGGTCGACGCCGACATCCGCCGGCCGACGATCGCCCGCCTCCTGGGCCTGGAGGGCGGTGTCGGCCTGACCACCGTGCTCGCCGGGCAGGCGGCGCTCGAGGACGTCGTCCAGGAGTGGGGGGAGCAGGGGCTCGCCGTGCTGCCGTCGGGCGCCGTGCCCCCGAATCCCGCCGAGCTGCTCGGCTCGCCCGCGATGCGCCGGCTGGTTGCGCTGATGCGGACGAGCTACGAATACGTGGTCGTCGACACCGCGCCGCTGCTGCCGGTGGCGGACGCCACCGTGCTCTCCCGGGTCGTCGACGGCACGGTGGTCGTCGCGCAGGCGGGCCGGGTGCGACGGGCGCAGGTCGGCCAGGCGCTGGCCAACCTCGAGCAGGTGTCGGCGCGGGTCTTGGGTGTGGTGCTCAACCGCGTGCGCCGCGACAACGACCTGTACGCCTACGAGCGCGAGGAGGCGCCGGCTCCGAAAACCCCGATCGGTCCAGGCGCCGCCTCGGCGCGCGGGCGCAGCAGCGACCGGGGCGGCTCCCTCCCGCTCGGGAGATGAGCAGTGCCGACCGGCAGGTCGGGCCGGCCGTCCTGTTCATCTGCACCGGCAACATCTGTCGCTCTCCGGCCGCGGAGTTCCTGCTCCGGGCGGGGCTGGGCGCGGACGCCGGCATCGACGTGACAAGTGCCGGGCTGCGGGCCCGGGTCGGTCAGCCGATGGCGCCGCCGATGGCCGCCCTGCTGCGGGCCCGCGGCGTTGACCAGACGGGTTTCCAGGCACGCCAGTTCCTGCCGTCGCTGGTGACTCCGGCCACCATGGTTCTGACGATGACGGTCGACCAGCGCGTCGCGGTCGTCTCGCGGGCGCCGACGGCCGTGCGCCGGACGTTCACGCTGCGAGAATTCGCGGCACTGGCGCTGCTGAGCGGGCCGCCGGAGGGTCGGCGGCCCGCCGACCGCCTCACCGAGCTCGTGGTAGCGGTACCTCGGGCACGTGCACGGCGCGTCCCGGGCCTGGACGACGACATCGAGGACCCGTTCGGCCGCCCCGCCGAGGCGCACGCCCGAGCACTCACCCTCGTCGCGGCGGCGGTGAAGGACATCCTCAGCCTGCTGGTGCACGTCGGCAGTGACGCACCGTGCTCTCCTGCACCGACGCCGACCACCGCTTTCGGGTGATTCCGTGTTCCGGACGATGACTCACCGTAGTGATCTCTGGTGCACTGGAACCGCACGCCCGCCGGCGTGCGGACACGGGGGACGGGACGAATGACTCGAGTGATCGGCTACGCGCCGGGCGCGTACGACCTGTTCCACATCGGCCACCTGAACTTGCTCCGGCACGCCGCGGACAACTGCGACCTGCTCATCGCCGGCGTTGTCTCCGACGAGATGCTGGCCCTCACCAAAGGCCGGGAGCCCGTGGTGCCGCTGGCCGAGCGCATGGAGATCGTGCGCAGCCTCAGGTTCGTCGACGCGGTGCACGCCGA
>JAODNJ010000169.1 GCA_025465155.1 Frankiales bacterium | reverse complement strand
ACGCAAGCACCGCGAAGGCGCCGCTACCGAGCCCGTCGGACAGGAAGGATAATCGGCGATCCAGGCCGCATCAGTGCAGGTCAGCGATATCCGGTGTTTTTTCGGCGATTACTGCAAGCGCCTGGCCCTGGGTTCCGCAGAAGTGGTGGTGCTCTAGTCGGCGAATAGTGGGGTTGACCTGGGGAAACGCGTCTTTGCCCAGCGACGAGGCGTGTCACTAGGCGGGCACGAACGTGCTGGTCAGGAGCTTGGGGTGGCTTCGAAGACGCGGGGCGGTTCGGTCAGACCGAGGGCGGTCAGGATCTGCTTCTGGGCGGTGGTGGTCTCGGTGCGCTGGCGGAAGGTGCCGGCGGGGCCGGTGAAGGTGCCCAGGTGGAGTCGGTCCAGTTCGCGGCGCAGGGTGCGCCAGGTCTCGCCGGTGCCGGTCTCGGCGACGCGGATCAGCAGCAGGGCGAGCCAGCACAGGACCACGTGGGCGCGGATGCGGTCCTCCCTGCGGTGGTAGACCGGACGCAGGTCGATGATCGATTTCATGTCCCGCCAGCCTCGTTCCACCTCAAGGAGCGCCTTGTGCCCGAGGGCCACATCTTCGGCGCTCAGCTTCGGGTCGCTGGTCCGCAGTAGGTACTTCCCGTCGAGCTTCGCCTCCGCGGCGGTCTTCTGCTTGTCGACCCGCAGCAGGCCCTTGGGTGTGGTCCGCAGGTAGCGCTTCAGGCAGGGCTTGGTGGACAACTGCCCGGCCAGGTGGGCGCGTTCCTCGGGAGCGAGCTTGTCGCTGTTGTCGATGGCGGCTTCGAGCTGGGTGAGCATCTGATCGCGGATCGCGGCGTCGCGGACAGCCTGGTCGGGGTTGAAGCACAGGACGAACCGGTCGTCGGAGCCGATGTTGACCTCTTTGACCTGCATGTTGTCGCGCACGGTCGCGTAGCGGCCGGGGCGGGCGAGGGCGGCCTTGACCTCGGGGCTGCCGGAGCGGAGCTTCTCGCCGATGATGTATCCGCCGCCGCCCTGCATCAGCGCGCGGCGGTTCTCGGTGGGGCTGAAGCCGCGGTCGGCGACCCACACGATCCGCGTCAGGGTCCAGTCCCGGATGTCGTCCTTGACCTGGCGGATCAGCGCGGAGTCGGAGGTGTTCCCGGGCCATGACCAGCAGCGGACCGGGATGCCCTCGCGGGTCACCGCCATGCCGACGACGACCTGCGGCAGGTCGTCGCGGGAGTCCTTGGACTTGCCGTAGGTGCGAAAGCCGGTCTCTTTGACGGCAGTTGCGCCATCGCCATCGTCATCGTCATCGTCGGTGACGCGCTGCCCGCGTCCGTCGCGGGGAACGGGCTCGTCGGCCTCGCCGGTCTCGAAGTAGGTCGAGGTGGTGTCGAAGAAAAGCAGGTCGACTTCGAGGTTCATCAAGTCGGCGGTGTTCCAGAAGACTTGTTCGGCGAGTTTGGGCTCGATCTCCAGCAGCCAGTCCATGGCGCGGTAGCAGGCGTCGTCGGTGACCTCCAGGTCGGCCAGGCCGTTGATCCACACGTCCTGGCTCATCCACTCGGAGGCGGCGAGCTTGCTGGAGGGGGCCAGGGCGCGGCCCGCGACCAGGGCGAACAGGACCCGCTCCACGCGTTCGTCGAACCGGCGTCCCGCGAGCAGGCGGCGGATCGCGGTGTCGATGCCCAGCTTGTGCCACAGGCCGTCCAGGGCGAACGCCCCGCCCAGCGGCCGGGACTCGGTGAACGTCAGCCCGGATCCGGCCGAGGCCGCCAGCGCGTCGGCGGGGTCCAGCAGCCGCGACAGGGCCGCGACCAGACGGCGCACCGCCTCGCGGTCGAGTTGGTCCTCACGACCGAAGGAGTACAGGACCTTGGTGCGTGACATGCCGGCCGCAGCGTCCCACTCGTTGTGCGCCAACTGCAGATAGCGCACCACGCTCCCGTCGCGGGTCCGCCTGCTCGAAGCCTTCACGTACATGGTCGGCGACCCTACCAGCCGAACCGACTATCCGATCAACCCATCTCAGCAGGTCAACGCACAGTGACCGCACAAAGCGTGTCACTAGGCCAAAACGACGTTCCCGCTAGACCCAAAGCCGCTGACCAGCGGATTCACCACCGAACGCCTCCCAGAACCCCGAACATCTGCGGAACCCGGGCCCGAGGGGGCTTTGTGCGAAAGGTGTTCTGCGAGAGGTTCTGAGAACCGGGATCGGGGACGAATCGGACACGCTTCGGGGCCGCTTGATCGTTCGCAGAACTACTCATTTCTGAGAGTGGCACTCCGTCTTCCCATTACTCTCGCTACGTGCCCCTGGCCGCAGGCAAGGACCTCAGCGGCGGCCGACGAGCCTTGATTCGTATGCGATGATCACCAGCTGCACGCGGTCCCGGGCGTTCAGTTTGGTGAGCAGCCGGGATATGTAGGTCTTGACGGTCGCGGCGGTGATGAAGAGTTCCGCGGCGATCTCGGCGTTGGAGCGGCCCAAGCCGACGAGGGTGAGGGTCTCGCGCTCGCGGTCGGTGATCGCGGCGAGCTTCGCCGCGCCGGGTGCGTTCGCGGGCGGCTGGCGCGCGAAGTCCGCGATCAGCCGCCGGGTGACGGTCGGGGCGATGAGGGCGTCGCCACCGGCCACGACGCGGATCGCGGCGAGGATGTCGTCCAGCGCCATGTCCTTGACGAGGAAGCCGGACGCGCCGGCGCGGAGCGCGCCGTAGACGTGGTCGTCCTGGTCGAACGTGGTCAGGATGAGGATGCGTGGGGCACCGTCGGCATCCGGGGAGTCCTCGGTGATGACCCGGGTGGCCTCGATGCCGTCCATGCCAGGCATGCGGATGTCCATGACGACGACGTCGGGGCGGAGCTCGGCGGCCAGTCGGACGGCCTCGGCGCCGGTCCCGGCCTCGCCGACGACCTCGAGGTCCGGGGTGTCGGTGATGATCATGTCGAGGGAGGCGCGCACCAGGGGCTGGTCGTCGGCGAGGAGGACGCGGACGGGGGTGGAGGCGGCCAGTGGCGTGGTCATCGGGCGTGCTCCCAGGCCGGGGTCGGATGTCTGGCTGTGTCCGGGTCCGCGATCGCGGTATTCCCGACGACAAGCTGGCCCGCAGTGGGCGGCTCAGGAACCGAATTCCTGTCTGGGCGGGGATCAATGGCCGCCGTGGGATGGTCCGCGATAGGTGAGTCAGAGGTCGGTTTTCGGGGCGGGGCGAGCTCGGTGGCTGCGGCGGGCTGGCCGGTGTGGGACCGCATAGCAGGGTTCGCGGTCGCCGTAACATCCAAAGATTGGTCTGCTCTGCGCCCCGCACCAGCGTCCGTCGGTGCTGTGACCTCGTCGTTGGCTCGCATCGCCTCCACCGGCACCGGCACCGGCAGCCGCGCCGCCACCCGGAAGCCGCCGCCGGCGAGGGGCCCTGCCAAGAACTCGCCGTGCAGAAGGCCGACCCGCTCCCGCATCCCGACGATGCCGTACCCGTGGCCGGGGGCCTGCGCGCCGTGCGTTCCACGAGAGCCGTGCGCTCCCCATGGACCCTGCGGAGCCTGCCCTGGGCCCGCGTTGACCACCGCGACGGCCAGCTCCGCAGCGCGGAACTCGATCGACACCCGGCACGAGCACACCCCGGCGTGCCGCACCACGTTCGTCACCGCCTCCTGCACGATCCGGTACGCCGACAGCTCGATCTCCGGCGGTAGTCGGCGGCGTGGGCCGGACCAGCTCACGTCCACCCGCACCCCCGCGGCGGTCGTGGTGGCGGCCAGACGGGGCAGGTCGTCGAGTCCTGGTATCGGGGCTGGCTGCGCCGGTTCGTCGGCGGCGATCTCGTCGGCTTCGCGCAGCACTCCCAGCAGCCGTCGCATGCCCGACAGCGTCTCCCGTCCCGCCGCCTCGACCTCCCCGAGGGCGGCGCGGGCCCGGGCCGGCTGCGTGTCGAAGACCCGGCGCGCGGCGCCGGCCTGGAGCGCCACGATCCCAATGCTGTGCGCGACCATGTCGTGCAGTTCCCGGGCGATGCGCAGCCGTTCCGACGTGATCGCCTGCTCCGTCGCCTGCGCGCGCAGCGCCTCGGCGTGCACGTGGCTCTGCCACACCGAATGCCCGACCAGCCAGACGATCACCGTGGTCAGCGCCGCCGTCAGCGTCGTGGTGCCGTTGGTGCCGTAGCCGAACAACGCGCGGCCGCCCGAATAACCGAGCAGCGTCCCCAGCGCCAGTGCGCCGGCCTTGACCGACGTCCGCCAGGGCTGGGTCGCCGCCAGATAGCAGACCGCGACGTCGACCGCGAGGAACTGGAGCAGCGGGATGTCCTCGACGGCCATCGCCATGACCGAGGAGATGGTCCCGATCAGCAGAAGGCACAGGGCCGTGAGGGGTCGGCGTTTGCGTTGGCCGGCGACGACCACGATCAAGGCGGCGACCACCTCGTCCGCCTGGTTGCCCCAGCTCAGATCGAGGACGGACAGGCCGCGGGTCTGCTCCTGCGCGAAGACCGTGTAGGCCGTGACCGCGAACCAGATCAGCACCATCCACGCGCCTGGCGACACACGCGAGAGGCGCTTGAGCGGTGACAGCGTGAGGTCCATGTGGCGAGGGTAGCGATCAGCGTCTCAGCAGCGCATTCACCCACGGATGTAAGCCTGAGGCTGACACCGTACTGCGCTGAGTGTCAGCCTTGGGCCGATGTCTACCGCGGTCGCAGACCGGCACCGTTGTGCCCGTGATCGAAGTCAGCAACCTCACCAAGCGCTACGGCCGCACCATAGCCGTCAACGATCTGTCCTTCATCGTCCGGTCCGGCCACGTCACCGGCTTCCTCGGCCCTAACGGCGCGGGCAAGAGCACGACCCTACGCATGATCCTCGGCCTGCACGCCCCGAGCAGCGGCACCGCGACCGTCGACGGCTGCGAGTGCCGCAGCCGTCGAAGGGGCCTGCGCCGAGTCGGGGCGCTGCTCGACGCCGGCGACATGCACGGCGGCCGCACCGCGCACAACCATCTCCGCTTCCTGGCCCGCAGCAACGCGATCCCGCGCAGCCGCGTGGACCACGTCCTGCGGGAGGTCGGCCTCACCGCCGCCGCCAACCGGCGGATCGGCGACTTCTCCCTCGGCATGCGCCAGCGCCTCGGCATCGCCGCAGCCCTCCTCGGCGATCCGCCGACCCTTCTGTTCGACGAGCCCCTCAACGGCCTCGACCCCGAGGGCGTCCTGTTCGTCCGCGGCCTCCTCAAGCGCCTGGCCACCGAAGGCCGCACGGTCTTCGTGAGCAGCCACCTCATGGCCGAGATGGAGCACACCGCCGACCGCCTCATCGTCGTCGGCCGCGGCGCGCTGCTCGCGGACGAGACCGTGGCGGAGTTCGCGGCCCGCGGCTCGCGGCACAGCGTCGAGGTCCGAACCGACGATCCGACGACGCTGGTGGCCGCCCTGACCGCCGAAGGCGCGCAGGTGACGCAGGCCCCTGACGGCTTGCTCACGGTGACCGCCGTGGAAGCGGTCCGCATCGCCAAGATCGCCGCCGCGCGCGGCGTCCTCGTCCACGAACTGACCACCAGGACCGGCTCGCTGGAACAGGCCTTCATGGAGCTGACCGGCTCCAGCGTCGAATACGCGACGGGAGAAGGAGCGTGAGCGCCCAGACGAACACCCGTCCCGCGACGGCCGGGACCTACGAGCCGCCCGCCGAACCGTCGGCGAAGTTCACCGACCTGCTGGCGGCTGAGTGGATCAAGCTGTGGTCGCTGCGCTCGATCCCCTGGTTCATCCTGCTCAGCGCCCTGGCAACCATCGGCGTGAACGCGAACGCCGCGCGGTCCGCCCGCGCCGACTGGCCCTCGTGGACACCGGACCACCAGGCCTACTACGTCAGGTACGGGGCGTTGCCTGACGCCTTCACCCGGCCCGCCGCCGCGTGGGTCCTCCTGGCCATGGGCGCGGTGGGCGCGATAGCCATCCTCAGTGAGCAGACCAGCGGCCTGCTGCGGACGACGTTCGGAGCGGTCCCGGCCCGCCGGGAGGTGATCGCATCCAAGGTAGTGGTGATCTCCGCCGTGGCGGCCGGATTCGGCGTGCTCGTCGTGGCCGTCTCGTTCTGGCTGGACGAGGCGATCCTGGCCGGGAAGTACGGCGGGGTCTCGATCGGCCACCCCGGCGCGCTCCGGCTCGTCGCGGCCTCCGCGCTCCTCGCCCCGGTCGGCGCGCTGGTCGGTCTGGCGCTCGGCGCGGTGATCCGGCACAGCGTCGCGACCATGGTCACACTGTTCCTGCTGGCCTTCATCCTGCCGACGACCATCAACGACAACACCCACCTGAGCGCGGTCATCACCAACGCTCTGCCGTTCCGGGCGTGGACCCGCCTGATCCTGCAGAGCACGATCAACGGCCAGCCCTTCCCCTCCACGATCGGCGGGGCCTGGACGGTCTACGCGGTCTGGACGGCAGTCGCGGTCTCACTGGCGCTAGCCATCGTGCCGAAGCGGGACCAGTGACAGCCTCTCACGCCGCGGCAGGCTGTTCCTCCTCGGCCTCGAACTCGACGTCCAGGTGCGGGTCGAAGGCGTCGGGCCGCACTGTCAGCTCCGTTGTGGCGTAGGTGCCGAACCTCATGATGTGGTCGGTCAGGTACGGGCTGATCGCGGCCAGGTCCTCCCCGGTGATCTGCCATCCCTCCGCCTGGAGCTCGCGGACCACGTTCATCAGGTCCAGGGTCGTATGGAAGATCACGCAGTTGGCGAGCAAAGACGTCAGCTTCACCGCCTTTTCCTGCTCCACCGGGTCGTTCTCGGCGATCACCCCGCCGTTGCAGAACGCCAGCCAGTCGGTGAAGTTGTTGAAGGACTCCACCTTGTTGGTGGCGGCCGTCACCCGGCGGCGCAGCGACGGGTCCGAGATGAACCGCAGCAGCTGCACCGTGGCGACCGCCCGGCCCACCTCGCGGAAGGCCCAGTAGATCTGGTTGCGGTAGGAATTGCTGCCCAGGCGCCGCAGCAGCAGCGGCGAGGCCAGGGTGCCCTCCCGGATCGCGATCGAGACACGCATGAGATCGCGCCAGTGCGTCTCGATCAGCCGCCAATCGATGACGTTGCGGCCACCCTGGTCGAACAGGACATTGATGTGCCGGTAGCGGGCGCCGGCTGAGGGCCGGTAGAAAGTGCGGTCCTTCCAGTTCCGTATTCTCGGCATCAGCTCAAACCCCATCAAATGGGCGAGGCAGAAGACCGGGAATGACTGCCCTTGCGTATCGGCATGGATCGTGTCGGGCTTCATCTCGGAGGCGTTCTTCAGCAGCCCGTCGATGATGTACACGGCCTCCCACACGCCACAAGGTATGAACCTGGAGAAGAGCGCGATGTACTGATCCGATATGTGGTGGTATGCAATGCCGCCGAATCCTCCGTACCGGATCGAGGTCTCGGCGAGCAGGTTGTCAATGAAGGTGTCCATCTGCGTGCCGTCGGCCGCCACGCTCGTCCCGTCGCCCCACGCCTTGACCAGGTCCAGGCGCATGAACGCGTTCACCACGTCGGTGATCGCCTCGTTGATCTTCTCGACACTCAGGTGCCGGTTCGTGATCGCGCTCAGCTCGTGCGCGGACACCCCGCCGATATGCCTCGCCGCCTCGGCGAAGGTCATGTTGATGCCGCCCACGAAGGTGGTCAGCACATACCGGCCGAACGGGTCCTTCAGCTTCGGGTCACTGCCGGAGGCCGGGCCGAACCGGCGCCACCACTCCACCCAGTACGCGGTGCGCGACAAGATGCCCAGCAGGGTGCGCTCGGGCATCCGCGCCTTAACCTCGCAGGCGGCGGCCGGCCCGGTCCTTTCCCCCAGGTGCGGCTGCTGGCCTTGGTGGAGTGCGGCACGAAGGCGATGATCGGTGCGGTCTTCGATTCCTTCGCCATCGGCGAGCGGACCCTGGCCCACCGGCTGCTGGTGCACCTGCGCGCCGGGATGCTGCTGATGGCCGACCGGGGCTTCCCGGCCTACGGCCTGTGGCGGGCCGCCGCTGACACCGGCG
>JAODNJ010000601.1 GCA_025465155.1 Frankiales bacterium | reverse complement strand
AACAACTGTTGTGCTAAGATCAGCAAGCTGTTAAGTGGTGTGCGCAACTCATGCGACATGTTGGCCAAAAACTCCGATTTATATTTGGATGTCAGCGTTAACTGCTCGGCTTTTTCTTCCAGCGAGCGGCCTTTATCGTGCAATTCGTCATTAGCGCGTCTTAACTCTTCCTGCTGTGCAGAAAGCTCGCCCGCTAACGATTGAGACTGGCTTAACAGCTCTTCAGTACGGGTATTGGTTTCGATGTTGTTTAACACGATACCGATACTTTCCGTCAACTGGTCCAAAAAGTCGATGTGGGTATCGCTAAAGTTTTCAAATGAAGCCAGCTCGATAACCGCTTTTACTTTATTTTCAAACAATACCGGTAATATTACCAGGTCGATTGGTGCCGCGCTGCCAATACCCGAGCTGATTTGTAAATACTCGTTCGGCACATTTGATAGCCTGATACGCTCCTTATCTGTAGCGCACTGACCTACCAGGCCCTCACTTAATGAAAATTCCTGATCGATCAATTTGCGGCTTCTTTGCGCATATCCGGCAAATAAACGTAGTTTAGCTTCATCGCCGGTTTCGGGTTGTTCTAAGATATAGAACGCGCCGTACCGTGCATTTACCAACTCTGCAAGTTCGGACAGTACCTTATTCGCCACCGCGTTGCGGTCACGCTGTCCCTGTAACATCTGCGCAAACTTGGCTAAGTTCGATTTCAGCCAATCCTGCTCATGGTTACGCAACGTGGTATCTTTAAGGTTGGCGATCATCTGGTTGATGGTATCTTTCAACGCCTCCAACTCACCTTTCGCTTCCACGCGAATGGTACGGGTCAAGTCACCCTTGGTTACCGCCGATGCAACTTCGGAAATCGAACGCACCTGCACTGTTAAGTTTTGCGCCAGCTGGTTTACGTTCTCCGTTAAATCCTTCCACGTACCCGACGCTCCGGGTACACTCGCCTGCCCACCTAAACGGCCCTGCACACCTACCTCACGCGCTACTGTGGTTACCTCATCGGCAAACACCGCGAGAGTATCGATCATCTCATTAATAGTATCCGTCAACTGTGCCACCTCACCTAACGCGTTGATGGACAGGCGCTGTTTCAAGTTTCCTTTTGCAATACCCGTCGCCACTTTAGCGATACCACGGATCTGCCCGGTTAAGTTGGATGCCATCTGGTTTACCGAGTCAGTCAAATCCTTCCAGGTACCACCCACACCTTTTACGTGCGCCTGGCCACCCAGTTTACCTTCGGTACCCACCTCACGCGCAACCCGCGTTACTTCAGATGCGAACGAGTTGAGCTGATCCACCATCGTATTGATGGTGTTCTTCAAGTCCATGATCTCGCCCTTAACGTCGATGATTACCGTTTTTGATAAGTCACCGCTCGCCACAGCCTTGGTTACTTCGGCAATGTTACGCACCTGCGATGTTAAGTTACTCGACATCTGGTTTACCGAATCCGTTAAATCCTTCCAGGTACCCGCAACACCCGGCACAAATGCCTGGCCACCTAAGTTACCATCCGTACCCACTTCACGCGCAACCCGTGTTACTTCGGATGCAAAGCCCCGCAATTGGTCCACCATCGTGTTGATAGTTTCTTTCAACTGTAAGATCTCGCCCCTTACGTCAACCGTGATCTTTTTGGATAAGTCACCGTTCGCGATCGCGATGGATACGTCGGCTATATTACGTAATTGTGCCGTTAAGTTACCGGCCATTTTATTTACCGAGTCCGTTAAATCCTTCCAGGTACCATCTACACCCGGTACGTTAGCCTGGCCGCCCAGCTGTCCTTCCGAACCCACCTCACGTGCCACACGCGTTACTTCGGATGCAAAACCACGTAACTGATCCACCATTGTATTGATGGTATCTTTCAATTCCAATAACTCACCTTTGGCATTTACCGTGATCTTACGCGAAAGGTCACCCTTCGCCACCGCGGTAGTTACTTCGGCAATGTTACGCACCTGCGAGGTTAAGTTATCGGCCATTTTATTTACCGAATCCGTTAAATCCTTCCAGGTACCACCTACGTCGGGTACATTAGCCTGGCCGCCTAATTGCCCTTCCGAACCCACCTCACGCGCCACACGCGTTACTTCGGAACCGAAGGAGTTGAGCTGATCCACCATCGTGTTGATCGTGATCTTTAACTCCAGCATCTCACCCTGCACGTCAACCGTAATTTTTTTAGATAAATCGCCTTTGGCCACCGCAGTGGTTACTTCGGCTATATTACGCACCTGGCCGGTTAAGTTACCCGCCATCTGGTTTACCGAATCCGTTAAATCCTTCCAGGTACCACCTACACCGGGCACATTCGCCTGACCACCCAACTGCCCTTCCGAACCCACCTCACGTGCCACACGCGTTACTTCGGATGAGAACGAATTGAGCTGATCCACCATCGTATTGATGGTATTTTTCAACTCCAATAACTCGCCTTTTGCATCCACCGTGATCTTTCGAGACAAGTCACCTTTCGCCACTGCTGTGGTTACACCCGCTATATTACGTACCTGGTTAGTTAAGTTACTACCCATCTGGTTTACCGAATCGGTCAGGTCCTTCCATACACCTCCCACGCCTTTAACCCGCGCCTGGCCACCCAGTTTACCTTCTGTGCCTACTTCAAGCGCCACACGCGTTACTTCGGATGCGAACGAGTTGAGCTGATCCACCATCGTATTGATGGTCTTCTTTAGCTCAAGCATCTCACCCTTTACGTCAACTGTGATCTTTTTCGATAAGTCACCATTTGCCACCGCCGTGGTTACACCCGCTATATTACGCACCTGCGAGGTCAAGTTACCCGCCATCCGGTTTACCGAGTCAGTTAAATCCTTCCAGGTACCTGCAACGCCTGGCACTTTGGCCTGGCCGCCCAGTTTGCCCTCCGTCCCTACTTCAAGCGCCACACGCGTTACTTCGGACGAGAACGAGTTGAGCTGATCCACCATCGTATTGATGGTATTCTTCAGCTCCAAAATTTCACCTTTGGCTTCTACTGTGATCTTCCGCGATAAATCGCCTTTTGCCACCGCTGTGGTTACTGCAGCCACATTACGCACTTGCGCGGTCAGGTTACCCGCCATCTGGTTTACTGAATCGGTCAATTCGGCCCATACGCCAGCTACACCTTTAATTTTTGCCTGCTCGCCCAATTTACCCTCCGAACCTACCTGCCGCGCAACGCGGGTTACTTCCATTGAGAATAACTGGAGCTTTGAAAGCATCTGGTTCGACTCTTTCGCGATACGCAAAAATTCACCTTTTAATGGGTGCCCTTTTATCTCTAAGGGTATTTGTTTAGATAGGTCGCCGTTAGCTACCGAGTTGATCATCCCGGCTATCTCCAGTGTCGGCGAGGTCA
The DNA here is from genome assembly GCA_025465155.1 of Frankiales bacterium. Classification (GTDB taxonomy): domain Bacteria; phylum Actinomycetota; class Actinomycetes; order Mycobacteriales; family Geodermatophilaceae; genus Geodermatophilus. Next base: position 1,379 of record JAODNJ010000601.1, on the reverse strand, counting down.
GGTCTTCTATCAGATTATTTAACGAACTTACGCCACTGGCCCATTCGCCTTTCGCATCCGATAACTCAATCCGCTTGGATAAATTGCCACGTTTACCAATGGTAGCTTCCGCAGAGGATATCTCTGCAACGAAGCGTTCGTTTATATCAATAATATCGTTTAGTACTTCGCAAATTCTTCCGTTTATTCCCGCTTGAGTAACAGGCATTCGTACATTTAACTTGCCATTTTTAACTGACGAGAGCACCTTTAACAGTTCTTTGAGATCCAGCGACTCTCCGTTGGGATATGGATCATCAATCCCGGTTTCACTTAAAATTTTTTCTAAAGTATCATCTTTCATAGGTCAGATAGTTTAATTGTGATGGATATAGGTTTCCCTGACAAATCATGTAAAAATCTACGCGCGTAAAAGCGTATTAAATTTAACAACAGTAATAAACATTTCAAATAAATGTAATAATATTGTGTTGATTAAACTATTTAACTTGTAAATAAAAACAAGCTAAGTGTTATATTTTTATCACTGGAATGTTGAGTTGAGATAACCAAGATGTTTCAAAAATGTTTGATTAATATTACTTTTTTTGGTCTCAACATTGATTTCAACACTTTCCGGCGGACAAACTAAATTGTACTTAACTTATAACAAGCCAGTGGCTTAATTTTTGTATTGTCTGCATTTATAATGAATACAGAAAAAGGGGCATACTATTCGGGTACCAGTAACATTGTACTTCCTGTACCAAACAAAACCATGTTCCCTGCTGCTTTCCAAAGCAAAAGCCGGTTGTGTTATTACGCATCACTATTTAACAGTCTCGAAGTAAACAGCTCTTTTTATAAGATTCCGCTGGGTCGTACGGTGGAAAAATGGGCTGCCGATGTGCCGGATAATTTCCGCTTCACTTTCAAATTATGGCAAGGCATCACCCATAATAAAGGATTAATTTTTAATCCGGATGATGTTAACCGTTTTACGCAGGTTATAGCCAATGCAGGTAACAAAGCGGGCTGTCTGCTAGTGCAGTTTCCCGCAAGCATAACCTCTGCTTATTGCAATCAATTTGAAAGATTATTAATTAGCCTTCGCGATAACGACCCGGAATTAATTTGGAAAATAGCCATTGAGTTTAGAAGCAATACCTGGTACCGCGATGATATATATCGGTTACTGGATAGCTATCAAATGGGTTTTGTATTACATGATATGCCCGCCTCGCTCGCGCCGATGATTAATACTGCCGCTGATTTTATTTACCTGCGCTTCCACGGTCCCGAAAAAGGCTACCGTGGAAGCTATGCAGATGATTTTTTGTATGAATACGCCGGCTACATTGAAGAATGGCGAAACGAAGGGAAGATCGTTTACGCCTACT
>JAODNJ010000103.1 GCA_025465155.1 Frankiales bacterium | reverse complement strand
GGCAGGCGGTAAACGTCTCGGTCGAACGCCGTGAAGGGGTCGGGGGCAGGCCCACCCCTCCGAGCGCCCGTTCATGCACGCTCACCGCTGCGCACGCCCCGTGCCGTCGGCGTACTTGCCGGTGCGGCTGCGCATCGCCACGAAGTCGGCCTCGGCTGCCCGCTTGCTGGCGTTCGCCGCCGCGGTCAGGCGTTCCTGATCACCGAACATCGAGTCGTAGAGGTCGCTGGCCGCGGTCTCAACGGCGGCGGCGTCGGCACCCCTGTGGTTCGGGTTGGTCCACTGCCCGCGCAACCACATCCGGAACCGACCGACGTACTCATCGAGACCCGGTGAGCGCATCTCCACGGTGTCGTCGTGGCCGTACTGCTCGACCCATCCGAGCACGACGACAGCATTCGGGGCCATCGCTGCGGCGTGCCGGATCCTCCAGGGCAGCAGCGCGAGGAACCGCGGGTCCACACCTGACGCCGTGAAGGGCGGCAGGTCGCCGCTGTCGAACATCGTCGGCGGCTCACCGTTCTGCTGAGTGGCGAGCGCGACAGCCGCGGGCACGGCCTGTTGGGCGTCCTCGAGCAGCGGGTTCACTCCCCACTGATCGACGTTGACGACGACGTTCGGGGCGAAGATCGAACGGACAGGTTCCGGGCTCATGCCTGCTTCTCCATGCGGTAGTTGGCGTAGGCCTCGACCTCGTCACGGGCGAAGGTCCAGGCGCCACCGGGGGCCCGATGGCCGCCGAGGCTGCGGGCGATCCGCTGCGTCTGGCGCGGGGTGATGCCGAGCAGTACGGCGGCCTCCCTGGTGCCGATTGGTGCGGTCATCTCTGACTGTGCCGAGTCGTCACCACGTGCGACGTCGTCATGTCCGGATCCGGACATCCGCAGCGCATCGGCTGCGGTGGTGAGTGCCTGCAGGACATCGACGAGACCTAGCGACGGCCGGATGCCGTCGCGCCGGTGCGTCTCCCGGATCCCGACTTCGACCAGGCGCTGGACGTGCAGGACGGCCGGTCCCCGCAGGAGGACGGCGCTGCCAAGCAACTGGACCGCCGGGATCGGTGCCCTCATCGAAGAGCAGCCGGGGCAGCAGACGGTGGTCATGAGGCGCTCCTCCTGGTTGTGGAGCAGGCCGGACATCGGCCGCGGGCGGATCGGGTGTGCTCGCCGTGTCGGCATGCGACCCTCAGCCGTTGGCGCATCGCGCGCTCCTGGTCTGCAGGGAGACCGCACGGGACGAGCACGGCGGCGAGGCCGTAGGGGGCAGGTCTCGTCTCGATCGCGGCGGTCACGCGACGTCCTCGGCTGAGTCGGAAGACAGGCGCTTATCAGGAGTTGGCTGCCACTCCTCGTAATTGCCTGCCTGTGAGGCGACGTCGTGGTCACCTTCGGCGCGGCTGTCATGCGGTGCAGGTTCTGATTCGCGGCTTGTCTTAGAAGCGCGCGCGCGTATGGTGTCGCTTCCGCCGATACCTACTGGCCCGGCCACAGCAAGAGTAGGTATCGGTTTTGGCGTCTGAGTAGGTACCTGGGAAACCGATACCTTCACCAGTCCGCCCAAGCTCTTTGGACTGCAGTAGGTATCGGTTCTGCCGACACCTTTACCTGGGCCTTGGACCTGTGCGGCGTAGATCGCGGTCTGCCCGTTATGGCCCCCGCCCACCTTGCGGAGCAGGCCCGCTCGGGTGGCCTCGGTAATCCGGTTGGTGATCCGGTTTGGCTTCACTCCGAGGGCTTCGGCGAGTTCTTCGCGTGCGACCTTGATTCGCCCCGTGTCGGTCATCGGATGGCCGCCCCTCGTGGAGACCGTGCTCACCGTCGCCATGTGCAGGAGCAGGACGCGGCAGGCATCTCCGATAAGCGGGGATCGCAGGATTTCGCTCAGCCACGCCTCGCGAACCGTGCGGCGGCTCACCGATCCACCGCCACGATCTCGACGGGCCGGCCTTCGCGGTGCTCCAACAACGTGACGAGGTCGGCAGCCCGGTCGATGGGGAACGTGACCACCTTCGTGCGCCCATGCGACCGGATCGGGTCCCACATCCGCGGCGACTCGATCTCGTCTAGCAGTGCGGCCAGCCCGGTGCCGTAGCCCCAGGCGGAACGGGCGCCGACCTCGATGAGCACCGGCTCGGAACTGCGCCGACGCCTCGTCTGGCGCGGAAAGGGCAGGTAGGTATCAGTCACCAGACGCCGCCTCGTCCCGCTCCCACGGCACGGGGCCGCCGGCGTGATCTCCTGGGCGTGGGCGCCTGGCTTCCGCGATCTCCCGAGCTCGGCGGCCGACCGGCATTGCATCCTCACCGGTCGAGCGGTTCCTGGTACGCCACCGCTCGGCGGCGACCACGCAAGAGGCCACCTTCGACCGGGAGTCGTCCGGCAACCTGACCCACTCCGCGGATCCGTACTCCGGGATCGGCCCGGCGGCGCCGTCGATCAGTTGTCGGGCCCAGGACAGCGGGAAATGGACGACGCTCATCAGGCGCCACCGCCAAGGTCGTCCTCGAGCTTCAGAAGCGCTTCGGCGAGCCGTTCAACGGTCCCTTGATGACGTAGCTGAAGCTGCTCTCGAAGGCCCACGAACCGGTCGTCTGCATGCAGGCGACCGAGCCGCCCCAGGACCTGCTCGAGGTCGTACACCGCGGTCCAGTAGGCGTCCGTGAGCGAGCGTCGCCGGGGCTTCGCGAGTGTCTGTTGCGGGACCGAGTAGGTCTTCCCGTCGGTGCCGGTGACCTTCCGCGAGGCGAGCTTCTCGACCACCTTCTCGCCGGAGAGATCCCCCTCAGCTCTGGCCTCGGAGATGACCTTCTCGAACTCTTCTTCGGTGGAGTCGGCCATCCGCATCGCGTCGATCAGCTGGGCGGCCGACAGCCCCAGATCTTCACGTGTCGGATTTCCGACACGTGCCGAGGTCGCCTGGATGTCGGTGGCCACCGTGTCGTGGTGAACCCCGACGACCGAGGCGATCGCCCTGGTCGACATCCCGGTGTCGGCCAGGATCTCCACGATCGGCCGCCGTTCCGCGCGACGAAGCCGGACGAGTCGGCCGCCGAACTCCTCCTGCACGTACGCCGTCCAAGAGGCGTAGCCGAGGGGTTCGTGGATCTTCTCGTTCTTCGCCTGCTCGATAAGGAGGATGACCTGCTCGACGTTGGACGAGATGGTGTCCAGCTGGAGCTGGATGCGCATCGTCAGACGGCGGGCTCCGGCTTGATCGACGGGCGCGGAATTGTTGCCGTCGGCCCTACACTCAGGGCTGAGGAGCTTCCTGGGGGTCGCATTCTCGGCGGGGCCGGTCCTGGCGGGGGCCGGCCCTTCGCATGTCTCGGTCATGCGGCGGCGCCCCCAGGACGGCCCCGCAGGAGTTGCGCGAGTCGATCCCGCTGTGCGTCGCTCAACTGCGGCGCTTCGCTGACCAGCTTTTTGATGTAGTCCTCTGCGCGAGCAGCGCGGAGGTCCCGTCGCAGTTCATCGACGGTCTCTGTGTCTTCAGGACGGTGACGGGTGTGCGACGCCAGGGCGGCACGCAAGTGGCGGGACTTTGTGTCCACGTGATCCTCATCAGGAGCCAGGTGCCAACCGATCAGCCCGGCAAGGAGCGACCGGCAGGCAAACGCCTACGGGTCACGCTCGACTTGCTCGGGGCACCTGGCCCTCAGCGAAGAGGCACCCGAGGCTTCCACACCCGGGCTGAGGGCCTCCTGGGCCCCTTTGACCTCTCGTCGTTCGCCAGCGGTAGGAAGGCGCCTCCTGGGCCGCCCTTCCCGCCGATGGCTAGCGAGGAATTGCAGTCGCCATTCTACGCCATGTAGCACTAGCAACGCCAATCGCCGCGGCGTTACCAGGTCCCATCGACGGACCCATCGGCGTCCTACTCATGCTTGCCGCCACTCGATCCGCACCTGCTCGGGACTGAATCGCTGACCCTTGCCCGCCGGCAGGATCGTCACGGTCATCAGTAGTGCGACGACCTGCTTGCGGTCCCGCAGCGGCATCGCTTCCCAGGCCGCCTGGACGTCCTCGGCGTCCGCCAGCGCGGTAATGGGCGATTCCCCTAGGACACGGCTGATCCGGTCCTCCAAGTCGTTGATGCGCTTCGTGAGCCCCTGTGACCGCTCTCGGACAGCCGACGAGGACAGGAGTCCGTCCGCGAGAAGTCCCGCCAGGTCGTCGCGCCGGGTTCGCAGCTCGGCGCACTCGGCTCGAAGCGCCGGAACGTCCTCCTCCTCGGCGAACAGGGCGGCGGCATCGGGTCGCGACAGCCGGGCAGCGATGACCGCCTCGACAAACTCGTCTACGAGATCCAGGCGCCGCGACAGGTAGCAGGCGATGCACCGGTACCCCATGTAGGGCGTCCCGCGGTTCTTCATGGGCGTCGCGAACATAACGCCGCCGCAGCGGCCGCAGCGAGCAAGTCCGGACAGCAGGAACTTAGGGGTCGTCCCCTGCTGAACGCGTCGCTGCACGTCCCTCAGCTTCTCCCCCAGCCGCTCCTGGACGTCCGCCGGGAGGATCACCGGCCACTTTCCCTCCGTCACGTCGGCGCCGTTGTAGGTGACGCGTCCGGCGTACCGAGGGTTGAGCAGCGCCCGCCGCAAGGACGTTACGTTCCACGCCTTCCCGGCGGTCGTAGTGAGTCCCTCGCCGTCGATCATCCGGACGCCGGCCGCCAGGGTCTCCCCGGCGAGGATCATCTCTGCGACCCGTTCCAGCACCTTGGCTTCCTTGTCGACGACCGTAATCTCGCCGTCCTGCCGTTCGTAACCGAACGGTCGCCGTGTCCATCCCATGCGTCCCGCGCTAGCGCGCTGCTCGTTCGCCCGACGCTGACGGACGCCTTTCCGTTCCACTTCCCCGCGGGCGACCGATGCGAGGATGCGGGCCATCATCCGGCCGGTGTCCGTGCTGAGGTCGAGATCGCCCGTCACGGTGGCAAGGCGGACCCCGGTGTCCTCACAGATCGTGATGACCTCCTCAAGGTCGATCAGACGTCGCGTAAGTCGATCGACGTGCCAGACCACCACCGCATCGACGGAGCGGCTCCGCATCAGCGTCAGGAGTCGCTGGTATCCCGGACGAGGCTTGCCCGTGCTCGCGGACATGTCGTTGTCCGTGAGGGTTTCGAGGACCGTCCAGCCACGCCGCTCGGCGAGCTGCTGACAGTCGGCGACCTGCCGTTCTACGGCCGCACCTTCGCCAGTGCGGTCAAGCGACTGTCGGGCGTAGATGACTGATGTGAGGGACACGCCAGTAAAGGTAGCTGTTGACAACCGTGACCATCATCGCGATCTCCTTGCGGCCCCCCGCCTCCAGCAGGCGGCGCTTCCCCGCCTCCCGGACATCGGCGGCCTGGGCCCGGAGCACCTCGGCCAACGGCGTGCCGCGCTCGATCGCGACGAGCACGCCGTCGATGAACCGGGCCAGCGGGTCCAGCGACGTCCGGTCGGCCACCTGCTGGAGCGCGTCGACCAGCGGCTGCCCGGACCTGGCCCGGCCGAGCGCCGCGTCCAGCTCACGTGCCAGCTCGCCA
>JAODNJ010000042.1 GCA_025465155.1 Frankiales bacterium | reverse complement strand
CCGTTCGACGAGGAGGCCCGACTGTCCGTGCGATAGAAGCCGGAGCCCTTGAACACCACGCCCACCGAGCCGTAGACCTTGCGCACCGGCGCGCCGCAGACCGTGCACTCGCTCACCGGGTCGTCCGTGAAGGACTGCACGACCTCGAACTTGTGCTTTCCGTCCGGGTTGGTGCACGCGTACTGGTAGGTGGGCACGGCCCTGGTACTCCTCGTGGCGCTGGAAGCGGCTACGGGCGGGATTGGCACTCTCGCCCGGCGACTGCCAATGATGCGCCCTTCCGGGGCCCTCCGTCCACGTGTGTCGGCGAGCGTCACGTTGCGCGCTCCATGAGCACGACCGCAATCTCCGTGTGCGCCGAACTGCGGGCGCGAGTGTGCGTCGCGAACGAGCCGTGCCCGTGATTGCGGTCGCGTGCGTGGGATTGCGGCCGGGTGATCTCCGCCACCGACATCGCCGGCAGCGGCGTGGCCGTTCGGCGCCTCGGAGGGCTTCCGCCCCATTGCCGCATCTCGGCGGCAGTCGTCTCTTCGGCCGCGGGCCGCTACCGATCGACCCCGGGTGACCGACGTCCTCAGCGGATCGCTGTCACCGCGCTGAGCGCAGCGCCGGCGGGACCGATCCGCTCCGGTGGGTCCGGCTGCAGGCCCGCCTCGCGGAGCTGCCCGAGCAGCAGGTCGACGGCGGGCAGCTCCATGCGGCTCTCCTGTGCCCGGAGCAGCAGGTCCAGGTGCCGGCTGAACAGCTGCGGCCCCGTCACGGTGGTGACGACCACGAGGGCGCCGCCGGGTTCGAGCAGGCGGGCGACCGCGCTCAGCAGCGCGACCCGCTCGTCGACCGGTACGTAGTAGATGACGTTGGCGAGCAGGGCCAGGTCGATGCGGTCGGGGAGAGCGCCGGGGCGACCCGCGGTGAGCGCCTTCCGGATGTCGACCGCCTCGACGCTGGTCCGGTCGGCCAGCCCCCGCTCTCTCAGGGTGCGCCGGGCCAGCGCCGCGGCGTCGGGGTCGACGTCCACACCCACGCCGATGGCGCCCGGAGCAGCCTCGAGAATCGCCGCCAGGTGGAGGCCGGCACCGCAGCCGATGTCGAGCACCCGGCGCGGCCGGCGCTCGCGGACCGTCCGGGTGAGCAGGTCGTGGAGCAGCGGCTCCAAGACGGCGGAGAGCCGGGCGATGACCTCCGCCTGCTCCTCGATGTCGCGGCGTCGCAGGCCACCGGAGAGCAGTGGTCGCAGCTGCCGGTAGAGCTCGGTGTGGTACCCGCCGAAGCCCTCGTAGATGGCCCGCACCTGGTCGTCGTCGACGACCGCCCGACCGGCCTTGGTGAGCGCCCATGGGCCCTCGCCCGTGATGAATCCCGCCGCCGCCAGCACGCGGAGATAGGCCGCCAGTAGGTCCGGCTCGGGCACACCCAGGCGGTCGGACAGCGCGGCGGTGCTGACCGGCCCCCCGACGAGCGCGTCGAGCACCCCGAGATCGGCGGCCGCCGCGACCAGCTGCAGACGAACCGCAGCCTGCCCGTCCCGCGCCGCCCGCAGCCGCGCGCGGAGGTTCCCGCTGCGCAGCACCTCGACCAGCACTCTCGGGTTCGGCATCCTCGCCATCGAGCACCCCTCAGCAGAGAGCGCCGCGGTGGCGCACCTCGACCGCCCAGTTCGCGGTCCTAGTGGACCACCTGCAGCCGGCATCCCGGCCATCCACCGTCTCCGTTCACCCCTAGATGACGGCGGAGCGGGCAGCCGACCAGCACGGCGCAATCCAGGCTCGCAAGCGCAAACACGCGCACGCGGCGTACCGCGATCCCGCGCTCGACGTCGCGAGCGTGAGAGTGCGGGCGGCGACCGAGCGCCCGATCGCGGCGGCGACTCCGAGCCCGGGGTAGGCCGGTGAGTGCGCGGTGGGAGGGCAGGGGTTTCTTACTCAATCCAGGGCGGTCATGATGCGCGGACCGTCGGCGGTCACCGCGACCGTGTGCTCCACGTGCGCGGCCCGGCTCCCGTCGCCGCTGCGCAGCGTCCAGCCGTCGGCGTCCACCCGGTAGTCGTCCCGGCCGCCGGCGAGGAACCACGGCTCGATGGCGATGACCAGGCCCGCCCGCAGGGGCACGCCACGGCCGGGCCGGCCCTCGTTGGGCACGTGCGGCGCCTCGTGCATCGTGCGGCCGACCCCGTGGCCACCCTGGTCGGTGTTGATGCCGCAGCCGCCGGCACGGCCCACGGCGGCGATCGCCGCCGAGATGTCGCCGACCCGGTTGCCGGGCACGGCTGCGGCGATGCCGGCCTGCAGCGCCCGCTCGGTGGTGTCCACCAACCGCAGGTCCTCCGGCCGGGGCGTCCCGACCGGGAAGGTGATGGCCGCGTCGCCGACCCAGCCGTCGAGCGTGGCGCCGGCGTCGACGCTGAGCAGGTCGCCGTCGGCCAGCGGCTCCGGGGTGGGGATGCCGTGCAGCGCGACGTCGTTCACCGACAGGCAGACCACACCGGGGAACGGCGGTGTGGTGCTCAGCGGGGCGTAACCGAGGAACGGGGACGTTGCGCCGGCGTCGGCCAGGACCTCCCGGGCCACCTCGTCGAGCTGGGTGAGCCGGACGCCGGGTGCCGCCGCGGCCCGGACGGCGGCGAGCATCCGGGCGACGACGGCGCCGGAGGCGCGCATCGCGTCGAGCTCACCCGGGGTCCGCAGTTCGATCATCTCGGCGTCCTTCCGGTATTGATATCCCGGTATTACTATCACGGCCATGGTGCGACCGCCGCTGACCCCTGCCGAGCGCGACCGCGGCCGGCGCCTCGGCGCGCTGCTGCGTCAGGCTCGGGGCGCGCGCCCGCCGGCGGAGGTCGCCGCGGCGTCCGGGATCAGCCCGGAGGTGCTGCGCAAGATCGAGTCCGGTCGGGTGCCCACGCCGGCGTTCTTCACCGTCGCCGCGCTGGCCCGGGCGCTCGAGCTGCCGCTGGACCGGCTCGCTGCGGCACTGGACGACAGCCGTACGGCCCTCTCCGCCTGACCCGCGCCGCCACACGTGACGCTCGCCGACAGACCTTGCCCCGTCCCGGCGGTTGCGGACCGGCCGGTACCGTCGGTCCGTGACGGAGCGGTGGCTGGACGATCAGCAGCAGCGCACCTGGCGGGCGTGGCTCACGGTCGCGGAAGTGCTGCCCCGTGCCCTCGACGCCCAGCTCCAGCGCGACGCGGGGATCAGCCACGCCGCCTACGTTGTGCTGGCGATGCTGTCGGAGTCGCCGGACCGCAGCCGCCGGATGAGTGATCTGGCCCGCCGCGCCAACCAGTCGCAGAGCCGGCTCTCGCACACGGTCGCCCGGTTGGAGGAGCGCGGCTGGGTGCGCCGCCGGCGTTCGACCGACGACCGGCGCGGCAACGTCGCCGTCCTCACCGACGCGGGCTGGGACGTCGTCCGCGCGGTGGCTCCCGGGCATGTCGAGGCGGTCCGGATGGGCTTCTTCGACCCCCTCGCGCCGGAGCTGACGCAGGCGCTGTGCGAGGCGCTGGAGCGAGTGGTCGAGCGACTCGACCCCGAGCACGTCCTGCGGGCGGAGCGGCAGGCCGGCACCGAGGGCTGAACGGAGGAGTTCGTTCAGGACAGGCGGCGGAGGAATGCTTCCGGGTCGGCGAGGAACGCCCGCCAGTTCTCGGTGACCTCCAGCGACCGCCACTCGGCCGGCCGGATGCCCCACGGTCCCACCTCCAGCAGCCGCGCCCCGGGCAGCGCCGCCAGTACCGGGGAGTGGGTGGCCAGCAGCACCTGCGCGCCGCGGGCAACGACGTCGAGCAGCAGGGTCATCAGCGAGAGCGTGCCGGTGAACGAGCGCCGCGTCCGGCTCGTCGAGCAGGTACACGCCGCCGGGCGACGTCCGCCGGCCGAGCAGGCCCAGGAACGCCTTGCCCTGCGAGAACTCGTGGAAGTCCGGATCCTGGACCCTGGCGAACCCACGGAACCGCCCTCGGCATGGAGCCCAGCGCCGCGGCGAGGATCTCCAGGACCGTCGACTTCCCCGAGCCGTTCCCGCCCACCAGCACCGTCGCGCCGGCCGGCAGCTCCAGCCCGTCGCGGAGCAGTTGGGCCGCCCCGGGGCCGCACGCCGACGGGGCACGGGGCAATCACCGCCCCAGGTGCCGGTACCGGTGCAGCCGGCTGCGGAAGCGTTCGACGTCGTCGCGGCTCAGCAGGTCGGCGAGCTCCTCGCCCAGCACCCGGCCCAGTCGCAGGCAGAACTCCTGCGGCTCGTCGGCGGCGTCGGGACGCTCGGGGACCACGCGGTCGACGATCCCCTTCCGCCACAGGTCGGTCGCCCGCACGCCCTGCTCCTGCGCCATCTGCCCCGCGTGGTCGAGGTCGCGGTGGACGATCGCGCTGGCTCCCTCCGGCGGCAGCGGGCCGAGCCAGCCGTTCGCCGCCGCCAGCACGCGGTCGGCCGGCGCCAGCGCCAGCGCCCCGCCTCCCGTGCCCTGCCCGAGCAGCACCGCGAGAGTCGGCGCCTGCAGCATCACCAGGTCCTGCAGGCAGCGGGCGATCTCGGCGGCCAGGCCGCCCTCCTCCGCCTCCTTCGACAGTGCTGCCCCGGGAGTGTCGATGAGGGTCACCAAGGGCAGCCGCAGCTCCGCGGCCAGGTGCATGCCCCGCCGGGCCTCCCGCAGCGCCCCCGGGCCCAGCGGGGCCGACAGCGACTGGCCGCGGCGGTCCTGCCCGAGCACGACGCACGGCGCCCCGCCGAAGCGGGCCAGCGCCAGGAGCAGGCCGGGGTCCTTCTCGCCCGCGCCCGTTCCCGACAACCCGACGATGTCGGTCGCGGCCGTCCGCAGCAGCCGGCGGACGCCGGGTCGGTCGGGACGCCGGGAGGCCGTGACGACGTCCCAGGCGCAGCGGTCGTCCTCGGGATCGTCGGTGTCGCTGCCGTCCTCCGGGCGCGGCCGATCCTCCAGCCGGGAGTGGTGCCAGCTGTTGCGGGCGGACAGCACGCGCAGCGCCCGGTCGGCGACCTCACCGATCTCCTCGTGGGGCACCACGGCGTCGATCAGCCCGCGCGCGGCCAGGTGCTCGGCGGTCTGGATCCCCTCGGGGAACGGTTCCCCGTACAGAGCCTGATAGACCCGGGGGCCGAGGAAACCGATGGCCGCGCCGGGCTCGGCGATGGTGACGTGCCCCAGCGACCCCCAGGACGCCAGCACCCCGCCGAACGTGGGATTGCGCAGGTAGACGAGGTAGGCCAGCCCGGCCTGCTTGTGCCGGGCGATGGCCGCGGTGATGCCGATCATCTGCAGGAACGCGACGGTGCCCTCCTGCATGCGGGTCCCCCCGGACACGGGCGCCGCGAGCAGCGGCAGGCCCTCTTCGGTGGCCCGCTCCACCGCGGCGATCAGCCGGTCAGCGGTCGCCACCCCGATCGAGCCGGCCAGGAAGCCGAACTCCCCGGCGACCACGGCGACCCGGCGGCCCCGCAGGGTGCCCTCCCCGGTCACCACCGCCTCGTCCTGGTGGCTGCTCTCGGCGGCCTCGGCGAGGGCACGTGCATACGACTCGGACACCTGCCGGGGCGCGACCGGGGCGTCCCACGACGTCCAGGAGCCGGGGTCGAGCACGTGGTCGCGGAGCGCCCGTGCGTCCCGGCGTACCGGACGGTCCGGCGTCGTGGTCATGCGCCGGGACCCTCGTCCCCGCCCGGCGGAGGTGGGGCGAACTCCGCGCGGATGGCCGCGCTGTCGGCGCCGAGGACCGGGGGAGCGACGTGGTCGCGACCGGTGGTCTCGGTCTCGCCGTCCGCGCCCGCGGCGAAGAACCGCAGCGGCGGCCCGGGCAGGTGCAGCGGGCCCAGCGTCGCGTGGTCGACGTCCACCAGCAGGCCCTGCGAGCGGGTCTGGTCCCAGCTATAGACCTCGTCAAGGGTGCGGACCTTGCCCGCGGGGATCCCGGCCGCGGCCAGCCGGGCGAGGAGGTCGGCCGCCGGTATGTCGGCGAAGGCGCGCTCGAGAAGGGAGATGACGTCGTCGCGGTGCCCGACGCGCTCCGCGTTGGTCGCCATCCCCGGCGCCTCGGGGTCGAGCCCGAACTCGGCGCACAGCCGCTGCCACAGCGACTCGCTGCCGCAGGAGAGCTGCACGCTGCCGTCGGCGCAGGCGAACAGCCCGTACGGCGCGATCGAGGGGTGGTGGTTGCCCTGGGCGTGCCCCACCGTTCCCGCCACGGTCCACGCCGTGCCCTGGAAGGCGTGCACCCCGACGATCGCGGCCAGCAACGACGTCCTGACCACCTGGCCCCGGCCGGTCCGCGCCCGTTCAAGCAACGCCGCGAGCACGCCGTACGCGCCGTACATCCCGGCCAGCAGGTCGCCGATCGGGACACCGACGCGCTGCGGATCGTCCGGGCCCGAGCCGGTGAGCGACATCAGCCCCGCCTCCCCCTGGGCGATCTGGTCGTATCCGGCTCGGGCGCCCTCGGGCCCGTCGTGGCCGAAGCCGCTGATCGAGAGCATGACGAGCCGGGGATTGAGCTCGGCGAGGACCTCGGTGCCGAACCCCAGGCGGCCCAGCGTCCCGGGCCGGAAGTTCTCCAGGAGGACGTCGGCCCGCCGGATCAGCTCGGTGAGCACGGCCTTGTCACCCTCGTCCTTGAGATCGAGGGTGATCGACTCCTTGTTGCGGTTGGCCGAGAGGAAGTAGGTCGACTCCCGGGTCGACGGCTCCGGGTGCCCCTCCGGCTGCACGAACGGCGGCCCCCAGCCGCGGGTGTCGTCACCGCTCCCCGGGTTCTCGACCTTGATCACCCGGGCGCCGAGGTCGCCCAGCATCATCGCCGCGTGCGGCCCGGCGAGGGCGCGGGTGAGGTCGACGACGAGCAGGTCCTCGAGGGGTCCGTTCATGCTGCAGGCCTATCAGGACATCGCCGTCTCCGACGAGTCGAGACCCTCCCAGCCACCCGAGGGCGTGACCACGGCGGTCACCCGGAGGTCGTGCGGCTCGGACGGCAGCTCCGCGACCAGCTCCTCGTCGAAGACGACGGCGACGAGCGCCGTCCCTGGGCGGACGTGCCGCAGCGCCCGGTCGTAGTACCCGGCTCCCCGGCCCAGCCGGGTGCCGTCGCGGGCCACCGCGAGCGAGGGGACGACGACGACGTCGGCGGTCCCGATCGCGGTGACGGCCAGCCGTGGCCCGACCGGTTCGAGCAGCCCGAAGCGCCCCGGGGCGAGCCGGCCGGTGTCCACTGCCCAGATCAGCTCGCGGCCCTCGGAGGGCACGACCGGGAGCAGGATCCGGGCGCCCAGCTGGGTGTACGCCGCGGGCAGCCGCCCGTGGCCGGGCTCCGTGTCGTCGGGGGCGTACGCGGCAATGACCCGGGCCCCCGCCAGGCCGGGCAGCAGCGCCCTCGTCACCGCGGCGGCGACGACCGCCCGCTCGGCGACGGGGCGGCTCCGGCGCCGGGAGAGGTGGATCTCGCGGAGCGCCGCTTTGGCGTCGACCGGATCGTGCGAGGTGGTCACCGCGGAAAGGCTAGCCGCGGCGCCCTGTCTAGGCTCTGTGCCCATGCCGACCGCGAGCGCCCGCCCGACGAGCAAGGCGGTCATTCCCGTCGCCGGCATGGGAACCCGATTCCTGCCGGCCACCAAGTCCGTGCCCAAGGAGCTGCTGCCGGTCGTCGACCGGCCGGCCCTGCAGTACATCGTCGAGGAGGCCGCCCGCGCCGGCCTCGGCGAGGTACTCATGGTCACGGGCCGCAACAAGGGCGCCATCGAGGACTTCTTCGACCGCACGCCCGAGCTCGAGGCCGCGCTGGAGAACAAGGGTGACGCCGACCGGCTCGCCGCCGTCCAGGCCTCCACCGACGTCGCCCAGGTGCACTTCGTGCGGCAGGGGGAGGCCCGCGGGCTCGGGCACGCGGTGCTGCAGGCGGCCGCCTTCGTCGGCGACGAGCCGTTCGCCGTCCTGCTGGGCGACGACCTCATCGACGCCCGCGACCACCTGCTCGAGCAGATGCTGGCGGTGCAGGCCCGGCACGGCGGCTCGGTCATCGCCCTGCTGGACGTGGGCAGGGAGAACATCGACAAGTACGGAGCGGTCGCCGTCGAGCCGGGGCCGCCGGGCGGCGACGGCGACGAGGTGGTCCGCGTCACCGGCCTGGTCGAGAAGCCGCCGGTCGACGAGGCGCCGAGCAGCCTGGCGATCATCGGCCGCTACGTGCTGTCGCCGGCGGTGTTCGAGGTGCTGCGGGAGACCCCGCCCGGGCGGGGCGGGGAGATCCAGCTGACCGACGCGCTGGCCACGCTTGCCGGGCGTGGCGAGCCCCTGCACGGCGTGGTCTTCAACGGCCGCCGCTACGACACCGGCGACCGGCTGGACTACCTGAAGGCCGTCGTCCGGCTGGCCAGCGAGCGCGACGACCTGGGGCCGCCGTTGCGCGCCTGGCTGCGCGAGTTCACGGCCGCGCTGCCCGACGACAGCGCGTCGTCGTCCTGACCGGGCGCGACAAGGGCACGATCGGACGCATGAGCGAGCACGGCACGGGAGGGCCCCGGGAGCCACGGGACACGACGCAGCTGGACCTGCGCCGCGGCTCGGTGAGCGCACCGCGCGTGGCGGTCCGGGAGCCGATCGCCGGCAGGGGGCGCGACACCACCCAGCTCGACTTCGACCGCAGGCCCGAGCCGCGTCCCGCCGCGGAGCCGGTCGAGCCCACCGACGACGGAGCCCGCGTGCGCACCGTCGAGCGGCACCTCGACGAGATCCTCGGCGCCGTTCCGCAGCCCGATCCGATCGAGCTCGCCGTCCTCGACGCACAGGGGCTGCTCTGCGCGGAGGACGTCGTCAGCGAGCGCGCCCTGCCCTCCTTCGACCAGGCAGCGGTGGAGGGCTACGCAGCCCGCGCCGACGACGTCGCCTCCGCGAGCCGGCCTTCCCCCGTTCACCTGGCCGTGGTGGGGGAGAGCATCGCCGGCTCCGGGACCCCCTCCTCGATCGGGCCGGGCCTGGCGCAGAAGGTCGGCGCCGGCGCGATGATGCCCGCCGGCGCCGACGTCGTCGTCCCCGCCGTCTGGACCGACGGCGGGATGGTGCAGGTCGCCGTGCTCGCCGCGCCGCCGGCGGGCAGTTACGTCCGTCGGACCGCTGACGACGTCGCGCCAGGCGACGCCGCCGTCCAGGTCGGCACGCCGATCGGCCCCGCCCAGATCAGCCTGCTCGCCGCGGTCGGCCGCGATCGGGTACTTGTGCGCCCGCGTCCGCGCGTCGCCGTCCTCTCCGCCGGCAGCGAGCTGGTCGAGGTCGGCGCCAACCCGGCGCCCGGTCAGGTCGTCGACGTCAACAGCTACGCGCTCGCGGCCGCGGCCCGGGACG
>JAODNJ010000030.1 GCA_025465155.1 Frankiales bacterium | reverse complement strand
CGGACGTGCCGTCCGGCTGGCGCAACGTGCCGGGCGGGGACCAGGTCGCGCTCTTCCGGGAGGGCGATCGGGAGATCGAGGTCCGGTACAGGTTCACCCGGAACGGCCTCGCGGCCGCCGTGGACGGTGAGCCCGTGGACGTCGACGCCGCCGAGGTGACGCCGGAGCGCGCGGTAGTGACCGTTGCCGGCGTGCGCCGGGCGGTCGACGTGCACCGGGTTGGCGACACCGTCTGGCTCGACAGCGCGCTGGGGTCCACGGAGCTCACCGAGCTGCCGCGCTTCGCCGAGCCGGCGGCGGAGCAGCAGGCGGGGTCGCTGCTCGCGCCGATGCCCGGCACGGTGGTCAGGGTCGAGGTGGCCGAGGGGGAGCAGGTGGGGGCCGGCACCGTCGTCGTCGTCCTGGAAGCGATGAAGATGGAGCACGCCGTCCGGGCCCCCGCCGTCGGCGTGGTCACGGCTCTGCCCGCCGCGGTGGGCAGCACGGTGCAGGCGGGTCAAGTCCTGGCCGTGGTCACCGAGGCGGCCGTCCAGGACGCCGAAGAGCCGGAGCCCCCGTCCTGATGGCCGTCGACCTGGTGGCGCTGACCGGCGACCTCGCGGCGGAGTCCGCCGAGCTGTACGAGGTGATGTCGCTGCTCGCCGAGCCGGACTGGGCGCGGGAGACGCCGGCGGCGGGCTGGACGGTCCGTGACCAGGCGGCACATCTGGCCTACTTCGACGACGCCGCGGTGCTGTCGGCCACGGATCCGCGGCGCTTCCGGACCGAGGCCGACACGCTGATCGCGGTCCGCGGCGACTTCGGCGAGCGGGTTGCCCAGCGCTTTCGTGACCAGCCCGGGCTCGAGGCCTTCGCCTGGTTCCAGCGCGCGCGGCGGCAGTACGTCGACGTGTTCTCCGGTCTCGACGCGGCGACCCCGCTGCCCTGGTACGGCCCCGGCATGAGTGCGGCGTCCTCGGTCACCGCCCGCCTCATGGAGACCTGGGCGCACGGACAGGACGTCGTCGACACGTTCGGCCTGGTGCGCCGGCCGACCGCACGGCTACGGCACGTGGCCCACCTCGGCGTCCGGACCTTCGGCTGGAGCTTCCGCGTGCACGACCGGCCGGTGCCGGATGTGCCGGTGCGGGTGGAGCTGACCGGTCCGGACGGTGAGGCGTGGACCTGGGGGCCCGGGGACGCCACCGACCGCGTGACCGGCTCTGCCGAGGACTTCTGCCTGGTCGTCACCCAGCGCCGTCACCGCGACGACACCCGGCTGACCGCGACCGGGGCCGTGGCCTCCGAATGGCTGGATCTGGCCCAGGCCTACGCGGGCCCGCCGGGCGCCGGTCGGGCGCCCATGGGGGAACCGAGGTGAGCTCTGCCGCCCCTCCTCCCACCCGGATCCCCGCTGACCGGCCCGTTCGCATCGCCAACTGCTCGGGGTTCTACGGGGACCGCATGGCCGCGTACCGCGAGATGGTCGAGGGCGGCCCGATCGACGTCCTCACCGGCGACTACCTGGCCGAGCTGACCATGCTCATCCTCTGGAAGGCGCGGCAGAAGGACCCCGCGGCCGGGTACGCCCGCACCTTCCTGGGCCAGCTCGAGGAGGTGCTCGGCACCTGCCTCGACCGCGGGATCCGGATCGTGACGAATGCCGGGGGGCTCAACCCGCTCGGGCTGGCCGATGAGGTCGCGAAGGTCGCCGCGCGGCTCGGCCTGGCGCCGAAGGTCGCCGCGGTGACCGGCGACGACCTGCTCGACCGGCTGCCGGAGCTGCAGGCCGCGGGCATCGACCTCGCACACATGGACACGGGGCGCCCCCTGGCCGGCAGCGGGGTGCGGCCGATCTCGGCCAACGCCTACCTCGGTGGCTGGGGGATCTCCGAGGCCCTGGCGGCCGGCGCCGACGTCGTCGTCTGCCCGCGGGTCACCGACGCGTCCCTCGTGGTCGGCCCGGCGACGTGGTGGCACGGCTGGTCCCGCACGGACTGGGACGCGCTGGCCGGCGCGGTCGTCGCCGGGCACGTGATCGAGTGCGGGCCGCAGGCCACCGGCGGCAACTACGCCTTCCTCGACGAGGTCACCGACCGCCGCTACCCGGGTTTCCCGATCGCGGAGGTCGCGGCCGACGGCAGCAGCGTCATCACCAAGCACCCGGACACCGGCGGCCTGGTCTCGGTGGGCACGGTGACCGCCCAGCTGCTGTACGAGATCGCCGAGCCCGCGTACCTCAACCCCGACGTCATCGCGCACTTCGACACCGTCGTGCCGGAGCAGGAGGCCCCCGACCGGGTCCGGATCAGCGGTACGCGGGGCAGCCCCCCGACGCCGTCCCTCAAGGTCGCCCTCAACCACCTCGGCGGCTGGCGCAACACGATGACCCTGGTCCTCACCGGCCTGGACATCGAGGCCAAGGCGGCCTGGGCCGAGGAGCTGCTGTTCGGGCAGCTCGGCGGCCGGGAGAGCTTCGCCGAGACCGACGTCCGGCTGCTGCGCTTCGACGTCCCCGACGCGCTCACGAACGAGCAGGCGACCGCGCACCTGCGGATCACCGTCAAGGACGGCGACCCGGCGAAGGTCGGCCGCCGGTTCTCCGACGCCCTGACCTCGTTGGCGCTGGGGGGCTACGCCGGTTTCCACGCCACCACGCCGCCGACCCCGGAGACCGCCTACGGCGTCTACTGGCCCGCGCTGGTGCCCGCCGACGTCGTCACTCAGGTGGTCCGCCTTCCCGACGGCACCGACCGCGTCGTCCCCCACCCGCCGTCAGGTGCCGGAATGGCCATTCCGGTCGCGCCCGCAGGTGCCGACCTGGCCATGTCGGCACCTGCGTTCTCGGGGGAGACGCGCCGGGTGCCGCTGGGCGCGGTCGCCGGCGCGCGGTCCGGGGACAAGGGCGGCAACGCCAACGTCGGCTTCTGGGCGCGGACGGACGACGGCTACGCCTGGCTCGCGGCCGAGCTCACCCCCGACCGGATCCGGGAGCTGCTGCCCGAGGCGGCCGACCTCGACGTGCGCGTCTTCCCGCTGGCCAACCTGCGCGCCGTCAACGTGGTGATCGTCGGACTGCTGGGGGACGGGGTCGCCGCGAGCACCCGCCCCGACCCGCAGGCCAAGGGACTGGGCGAGTACCTGCGCTCACGGCTGGTCGACGTCCCGGTGGAACTGCTCGGCTGACTTCGCGGGAAGGGGATCGTCGGAAGAACATCCCGGCCCCTAGCGTTCGGGAGGGATTGCCCGTGGACGCCGCGTCGAGGGGAGCACGGTCCTGAGCTCACAACGTGTCCTTCCGCTGCCTGCCCGACCCGGGCCGGCTGCCCGCATCAGCGTGCCGCTGCCCTATGTGTCCCCGGCGCTGCGCAGCTTCCTCGCCAACGAGGCGGGCGGTGCATTGCTGCTGCTCAGCGCCGCGGTCGCCGCCCTCGTGTGGGCCAACATCCCCGGCGCCGGGTACGAGGCGTTCTGGAACACCCCCACGCTGGTCCGCATCGGGAACGTCTCCGTGGGGCTGGACCTGCGGCACTGGGTGAACGACGCCGCCATGTCGGTCTTCTTCCTGGTCGTCGGGCTCGAGATCACCCGCGAGGTGTCCGTCGGTGAGCTGCAGTCGTTCCGCAGCGTCGTCGTCCCCGCCCTGGGCGCCATCGGCGGCCTCACCCTGCCCGCGCTGATCTACACGCTGTTCAATCACGGATCGCCGGCCGCCATCGGCTGGGGCATCCCGATCTCGACGGACACCGCCTTCCTGGTCGGGATCCTCGCGCTGTTCGGCCCGCGCTGCCCCGACCAGCTGCGGCTGTTCCTGCTCACGCTCGCGATCGTCGACGACATCGGCGCCATCCTGGTCATGGCGGTCTTCTACACCGACAACGTCCAGCCGGTCGCGCTCCTCGTCGCCGCCGGGCTGATCGTCGTCCTGGCGGTGCTGCGCTGGGCCGGCGTGTGGCAGCTCGCGCCGTACCTGCTGGTCGGGATCGCGCTCTGGGGCGCGGTGTACATGTCCGGCGTGCACCCGACCCTGGCCGGGGTGCTGGTGGGGCTGCTGATCCCCGCCGCCCGGGTGGACCCCGAGCAGCGGGACCGGCTGCGGTTCTACGGCCGTGCGGCGGTCGAGCACGCGGACCCGGCGAAGGCGCGGCTGGCCGTGTCCGCGGCGCGGGCGACGGTGTCCGCCAACGACCGGCTGCAGCTTGCCCTTCACCCGGTGAGCGCATCGTTCGTGATCCCGGTCTTCGGCCTGGCCAACGCCGGGGTGGCGCTGGACGCCTCGACGCTGAAGACGGCGATGACGTCCAGCGTCACGATCGGCATCGTCGTGGCGCTCGTCGTGGGCAACGCCGTCGGGATCTCGCTGCTGGCCGGGCTGGCCCTGCGCACGGGGCTGGGGTCGCTGCCGGGACGGGTCCGCTACGGGCACCTGGTGGGCGGCGCGGTGCTGGCCGGGATCGGCTTCACGATCGCGCTGTTCATCACCGACCTGGCGTTCACCGACGACGCGCTGCGCCGGCAGGCCACGGTCGGCGTCCTCGCCGGGTCAGTGATCGCCGCCGTGCTGGGGTCGCTGCTGCTGCGGTATCTGGGGGAACGGCTGCCGCTGTGCTCGGTCGACGAGGACGAACTCCCCGCCCTGCCCTCCGGCCCCTGGCGCGACCCCACCTGAGGCCGGCCTGAGACCGGGCGCGGTCAGCGTCCCAGCCCCAGGGCGCTGCGCAGCGCGCCGACGGCCACCCGACCGGTGTAGAGGCCTCCGTCGATGAACAGCGTCGGGGTGCCCCGGACTCCCAGCTCCCCGCCGGACCGGTAGTCCGCCTCGACGGCCGGGCGGAACGGCTGCGCGGCCTCGCCGGTCACCGGACCCGCGCCGATCTCCGCCGCGTAGCGCTCGAGGTCGGGGTCGGACAGCTGCGACTGGTGGGCGAACAGCAGGTCGTGCATCGGCCAGAAGCGGTCGCCCGATGCTTCCGCGGCCAGCGCGGCGGTGAGCGCGTACGGGTGCTTGGTGAACAGCGGGAAGTGCCGGAAGACGAGCCTGACCTGGCCGGCCGCGCCGTCGATCACCTCGCGGAGAACCGGCGCCGCCGCGCCGCAGTAAGGGCACTCGAAGTCGCCGTACTCGACGATCGTCGTCGGGGCGTCGGGTGCCCCGTAGACATGGCGGTCGAGGTCGATCACCTGTGGAGCGCTCACCGGGAGAACGGTAGCCGCGCGAGGGGTGCCGGGGGAGGGGTCC
>JAODNJ010000586.1 GCA_025465155.1 Frankiales bacterium | reverse complement strand
GCGCAAGGGCGTGGACGAGGCGTTGGAGCTGCTCTCCGCCGCCGAACCGGACGACGCCGCCAGCTCGACGCTCATAGAACGCCTGCGCAGTGCCCTTGGCGCGCTGCGCCACGACCAGCCCTGGTAGTCCTGCGCCCCCGAGACAGCGGGAGGCTTCCCAGGGCGCCTGCAAGAGTCCGGGGCTAGGAGCCACAGGGTCGGAGGGCCGCTCCCGTCACCGGTTGGTCAGCGCGGCCACCCATTACCAGGGGCGCCCTCGATGGGGCACAAGCAGGCCGGGGACGTTGTCCGTGGCTGCTCGGCGGTCACCGCCCAGCTGGCGAGGAGCGTCAGTTTTTCGGCCGACTCGGAGCTGGGCTCGGCGGTGTACACCGTCAGCGTCAGGCCCGGGTCGGCGGGGAGCTCGGTGGCGTTGAAGCCGACGGTCAGGTCGCCGGCAATGGGGTGGCGGAACCGCTTGACCCCGGTGTGGTGCAGGCGCACGTCGTGGGCGGCCCAGCGGGTGCGGAAGGCGTCGCTGCGGGTGGCGAGCTCACCGACGAGGTCGGTGAGCGCCCGGTTGTAGGCGTCGCGGCCGGCCTCGGTGCGCAGGAGGGCGACGGTGGTGTCGGCCGCGTCCGCCCAGTCCGGGTAGAAGTCTTCGGCGCTGGGGTCGAGGAAGCAGTAGCGGGCGAGGTTCGCCGGCCGGGCCGGGCTGTCGAGAACCGGGGTGTAGAAGGCGCGGCCGAGCGGATTGATCGCCAGGATGTCGAGCCGGCCGTTGCGGATGAACGCCACGGCGGTGGTCATCGCGTCGAGCATGTGCTGGAGGCTGGGTCGGACCTGCTGGGGTTGGGCGCGTCGGCGCGGTTCGCGGGCGCCGGCCCGCGCGGCGCGGGTGAGGTCGTGCAGATGGGCCCGTTCGGCGTCGTCGAGCTGTAGCGCGCGGGCGATGGCATCGAGCGCGCTGTCGGACGCGCCGCGCAGGTTGCCCTTCTCCAGCCGGGTGTAGTAGTCGGTGGAGAGCCCCACGAGCTGGGCGACCTCTTCGCGACGGAGCCCGGGAACGCGGCGGCGCTGCCCGTACAGCGGGACCCCGGCCTGGTCCGGGGTGATCTTGGCGCGTCGTGTGGTGAGGAACTCGCGCACCTCGGTCCGGTTGTCCACCCGATCCACGCTACGGCCGCCGGCACGGGGCAGGGGGGTCCTGTCAGGACCCGGATAGACGGGGCCTGCCACGCACGCGCGGACAGGGGTTCCCTCGGAGGTGCCGGTGGAGGTCCCGCTGATCGCGGCCGCGCCGTGCCGCCCCTGCACCCCGCCGAACGTCAAAGGACGCGCGTGATCTCTCAGAGCACCCATGCACCCACCCCTGTGATGCGTCGGCAGCCCGTCGGCCGTGCCCTGGCCGTGGTGCTGAGCCTGCTGACCATCTTCGGGCCCATCTCGATGGACCTCTACCTGCCAGTCCTGCCGGCGATCACGAGCGAGCTGCGGTCGGCGACCTCCACCGCGCAGCTGACGGTCACCGCCTGCCTGCTCGGTCTGGCGCTCGGCCAGCTCATCGCCGGCCCGCTGTCGGACCGCTTCGGCCGCCGCCGTCCGCTGCTCGTCGGCGTCGTTGCCTACATCGCGGTGTCCTTGCTGTGCGCCGCCAGCCCGACGGTGGAGACACTCGTCGCCGCCCGCTTCGTCCAAGGGCTGGCCGGCGGGGTCGGCATCGTGATCGCGCAGGCCGCCGGCCGGGACCTGTACTCCGGCGGTGCGCTGCTGCGCTACTTCGGCCGGCTGACCGTGCTGGGCGGACTGGCCGCCATCGTCGGCCCCCTCATCGGCGGCCAGCTCGCGTCGGTCACCGACTGGCGTGGCATCTTCGTGTTCCTCGCCGCGGTCGGTGCGGTGATCCTCGCCGCCTGCGCGCTGGTGTTCCACGAGACCCTTTCGGCTGAGGACCGGGTGGCCGGCGGCCTGGCGCAGACCGGCCGCGACATGCGCCGGCTGCTGGCCGATCCGGTGTTCCTCGGCGCGGTGCTGGTCACCGGCTTCGTCAACGCCGCCCTGTTCGCCTACCTGTCCGGTGCCACCTTCGTGCTGCAGGGGGTCTACGGGCTGTCCCCGCAGGGCTACTCCTACGCGTTCGGGTTGAACTCGGCGGGCTTCATGGTCTTCGGGTTCCTCGCCGGCCGGGCGGGGGAGCGGTGGTCGGAGCGCGGGACGCTGCTGGTCGGGATCGCGATGGTCGTCGCCGGTGCCGGCGGGCTGCTGGCCACCGCGGCGTGGGAGCTGCCGCTGGCAGCGGTGATCGGGTCGCTGCTGACGATGGTCAGCGGCGTGGCCGTCACGACTCCGCCGGCCACGTCGCTGGCGCTGGCCGGCTACCCCGAGATCGCCGGCACCGCCTCTTCCTTCCTCGGCGTCGCCCGCTTCGCCTTCGGCGGCGTGGCCGCCCCGCTGGTTGGACTGGGCACCGGCGTGGCACCGCTGGCGCTGGTCACCATCATCGCCGCCGCGTCGGGGGCACTCGCCTACGTCGCCACCATCCGGCGCACCTCCGCGCCACCACCGGGCGTCACGTCCGGGGACGCCGTCGAACTCACTCCCGCCACCCTCGACTGAGCAGCCGGACGGCCAGACAGAAGGGATCAGCATGACGATCAGGGCAGCGGGATTGACGAGTCACGGCGGGCCGGAGGCCCTGCACGAGGTGCGGCTGGCGACCCGACCACTGGGCCTCGGCTTCACCGCCTGATCCGCCTCCACATCACCTGCCGGGACGACGAGAGCGTCGTCCCGACACCACCCAGAAAGGAACAGCCCCCATGCGAGGAGTAGTTCTGCACCGCCCCGGCGACATCCGCGTCGAGGACCGCCCCGACCCGACGATCAAGCAGCCCACCGACGCCGTCATCCGGCTGGCCGCCACCTGCGTGTGCGGCTCGGACCTGTGGCCCTACCGCGGCATCGAGGAGGTCGCCGGCCCCGCGCCGATGGGCCACGAGTACGTCGGGATCGTCGAGGAGGTCGGCAGCGACGTCTGGAACGTCAAGCCCGGGCAATTCGTCATCGGCTCGTTCTTCGCCTCCGACAACAGCTGCGAGATCTGCCGGGCCGGCTACCAGTCCCGCTGCGTGCACGCCGAGCTCGTCGGCGCCATCGGCACCCAGGCCGAGTACGCCCGCATCCCGCTGGCCGACGGAACCCTGGTCCCCACCCCCGAGCTCCCGTCCGACGACCTGGTTCCGTCGCTGCTCGCCGCCTCCGACGTGCTGGGCACCGGGTGGTTCGCCGCCGTCGCCGCCGACGTCCGGCCCGGGAAGACCGTCGCCGTCGTCGGCGACGGCGCGGTCGGCCTGCTCGGTGTCCTGGCCGCCAAGCAGCTGGGCGCCGAGCGGATCTTCGCCTTCAGCCGGCACGAGCCCCGCCAGTCCCTCGCCCGGGAGTTCGGCGCCACCGACATCATCACCACCCGCGGTGACGAGGGCGTCGCCGAGGTCAAGGAGCTCACCAACGGTCTCGGCGCGCACTCGGTGATCGAGGCCGTCGGCACCCAGGAGTCGATGATGCAGGCCATCCGCGCCACCCGCCCGGGCGGGCACGTCGGCTACGTGGGTGTCTCCCACGGCGTCGAGCTGCCCGGCGAGGAGCTCTTCTTCTCCGCGGTGCATCTGCACGGCGGCCCCGCCCCGGTGCGCCGCTTCCTCCCCGAGCTGATCGAACTCATCCGCAACCGGCAGATCGACCCCGGCAAGGTCTTCGACCTCACCCTGCCGCTGGAGCAGGCTGCCGAGGGCTACCGGGCGATGGACGAGCGCCGCGCCATCAAGACGTTGTTGCGCCCCTGACCGACTCCGTCGACGGAGCCGTGGGGCCTGCACGATCTCGCGGCCAACAACCCATCGCGCGCGCACCTGCGCGATGCTCACCGAAGGAGAACGACCTTGCAGATCGCCCGTAGCTCGATCGACACCGTCAAGGGTCCCGGCGACTGGTTCACCGGCGACGTCTACATCGACGCCGTCGCCGCAGCCCCCGAGCCGTCTCGCGTGACCGCGAACCTGGTGCATTTCGTGCCCGGTGCGCGCACCCACTGGCATCGTCACCCGCTGAGCCAGACCGTCTTCGTCACCGAGGGCGTCGGTCTTTGCCAGCGCCGGGGCGGCCCGGTCGAGGTCATCCGCCCCGGCGACCGCGCACTGTTCGAGGCCGACGAGGAGCACTGGCACGGCGCCGCGCCCAACCGGCTGATGGTCCACCTGGCCATCAACGAGGCTGACGACGAGCACGCCGTCGTGCACTGGCTGACGCCGGTCACCGACGAGGAGTACGCCGCGGCCCCGGCCGTCGACTGACTCCCACCGCGCGTCCGCCCGCACCACGAAACGAGGAGGACCGCCGCGTGCGGGCGGCGAGAAGCCGGGGCCACCGCGGACAGCGGTGGCCCCGGCTTTCGTCGTCTCTGGGTGCTGCCGTGCTCGGTGGTCACTCATGCCTCGCGGACGGCGGTCCGGCCTTGGTGTGCGGGGCGTATCACCCGCCCGGGCGGGTTTCGCAGGGACGACACCATGATGATCTGCGTCTCCCGAGCCGCTTGCCCCGCGCGGGCGGGACGGGCGCCGTCAACGCGCCCCTCGCCCCGTCTCGCCGTGGCCTCCGAGGGGCCCCGTGATCACCATCGAGCAGCGGCTCCTTCCGGGTGCCGGCCCGGTCCTCTCCGGACAGCTCAAGGGAACCGCTACCTGGCGGCCCGACCGGCGCATCTGGCAGTAGCGCCTCCGCATGACCGCCGCCTGCCCAGCCGAGCAGCAGCAGCGCCCCCGGAGGTCACCGCCGGTGACCGACGGAGGGACAATGAGTACGCCCGTCGTGGGGGCAAATTTGCTTACTCGACGAGTCGAGTGAGGGTGCCGCCGTGCCGCCCTTGAGGGCTCAGGGTTCGGCCGCTGGCATCGACGGGCGGCTCCCCGACACCAGTTCCGTTCGGCGTGAGCGATCGACACTGCGCTGTGGCGGGGAACCCCGCGGGG
>JAODNJ010000595.1 GCA_025465155.1 Frankiales bacterium | reverse complement strand
CATATAATGAATGTAACTCAGGTATATAGGCAACAGTTCAAACGCCTCCTTGCTTTTAGTGCGCTGATAAGCCATTAAAGCCATTATCAGTGCCCTGGCATTATCATCAAGGCAATAACCTTCTTTTAAATTTGGTATGCCATATTTTGCATGCTGAACTATGCCTGTATCATCAGTTAAACGAATGACGTGTGTTAAACTAAATTTCGGCAATATCTCCGGGTCTACAATACTATTGCGTAATATCTTATCACTAAAGTCATGCGTGCGGCATGATTCCTGGGCCGCTTTAATAAACTCGGCACCTATAACAGGCCAGCGCAAATGCAGGCCATACTCGTAAGCGTTTTCTTTTAACTCGTTTAACAGCCTGTCCTGGTCGAGCAGTTCATTTACAATATCGGCTAATGCGTCACTATCCTTAAAATCAAATAAACGGCCACGATTATGATCCAGCAATTCGGTAGCGTGCCAGTAAGGTGTTGATACTACTGCTGCGCCCGAGCCTACCGCATAAGATAAAGTCCCGCTGGTGATCTGTGCCTCGTTAAGATACGGCGTTACATAAATTTCGCAGGCAGTAAGATAGTTAACCAATTCTTCTTCGGATACGAATTTGTTGATGAAAGCAAGATTTTTTGATACACCTAACTGCGCGGCAAGTGTTTTTAAATGATCCCTGTATTCCTCGCCTGAATTTTTGATAACTCCGGGATGTGTATTGCCTAACACCACATACATAACTTCGGGATGTTTCTCTACAATATTGGGCAGCGCCCTAACAACAGTTTCAAGGCCTTTGTTGCGGCTTATTAAACCAAAAGTTAGCAATACCCTATGGTTTTTAAATTGCGGGAAATTTTTAATCGGGTTATCTTCAGCAGCTTCAACATTAGGTACACCGTGTTCAATTATTTGTATTTTATCAACGGGTATGTCGTAAATAGCAGTTAAAAATTCAACCGCTCTTTTGCTCATCACAATTATTTTTGATGACTGCTCTGCAATTTCGCGGATAATGATGCGCTGTACATAGCTCGGTTCTTTTAGTATAGTGTGTAGTATAGAAATTAGTGGTTTCTGGAGCCTGTTTATTAATGGCAGTATGTAGATGCCGCTTTCGCCACCGTAAATACCAAATTCATGCTCCATAATACAAACATCAGCTGTACTGGTGTTAATATAATTAGCAGCACGTATATAGTCTTTTTGGTGATTTTGGCGGATAATGTATTTTACTTCTTCGGGATATTCATATTCATGTATATCTTCCGAATCATTAAGCGCCACAACAAAACCGCCATCTGACAAACTTTTCCTTTGGGGGAAGTTGGCGCTGATGGCATGCATTAAATTGTCATTAAAAGTCGCAATTCCACATTCGCGGGGTGGATAAGTTGAAATATAGGCTACTTTCATAGATATATAAATAAATAGATAAAATAGAATTTTAAAATCGTGATCCTGCGTAAACTATGCTTTGTCTACAATTGTAGACGGGAAATAAGTGCAATTTGTGTATTAAAACAGGTTTAAAGACACTTTTTGGCGTAATTATACATACGCATATAATATTGGCATAAACCATACCAATTTACCTATAATTTATGTTCGCTATTGTCATAATGCTGATGGGTGGCGGGGAAGAGACTCACGTCCACCGCAGTCGCTCTGCTCCTGCTACGAGATTAGTATTCAGGCCCTCGGCCAACATTGTGCTTCGCGTTGATTTAAAATTATAAACATAAGCTAATAAACAATACGTTAAAGTATGTTAAATTATCAATAATCAGCATATTAAATATTACTTTGTATAACCTTAAAAATTATCATGAAAATAATATGGTTGATTGCAGCAATACTTATTTGCACGCTTAGTGTTAGCGCACAAACCAACAAAAATATTTCAGTTTTAAAAGGACAAATAATTGAGGCTGACGGCGGAATTGCTATTCCATACGTAAGTATTGGGATACCGGCGGGGAATTGCGGAACTGTTGCTGATAAAGATGGGCGATTTACTTTAGTTGTGAGCGACTCCTTATTCAATAATATTATACGGGTGTCATCATTAGGCTATCAACCTAAAACATTTACGATAAAAGAATTACTTACGCTTTTAACCCACTATCCGATTATCAAATTAAATAAACAGGATCATGAATTAAGTGAAGTGGTTATTAAAGCTAAAAAGCCTCGAATAAAAATAATTGGGGGTACGAGCAAATCAAAAAGTTTAAGTGTTGGGTTCCCAATCAAATTATTAGGAAGTGAGGTAGGAACGGTGGTTTCACTTGGAAAGAAAGATGTATTGGCACTATCGTTTAACTGCAATATTTCCATAAATCGTTTAGATACTGGTGTTTTCAGGCTTAATATTTATGAAATAAAAGATGGAATGCCTACAAAAAATCTGTTACGCCAAAATATAATCTTATCGATTGGACGCAAAACCGGGCCTTGTAAAATTGATCTGAAACCGTATAATATCGTGCTAAAAGACGATGTTCTTATTTCGTTGGAATGGATAACAGGGATTACTACAGTTGATCG
>JAODNJ010000582.1 GCA_025465155.1 Frankiales bacterium | reverse complement strand
GGCTTTGATACCAAACGCATGAACATGTTGCTGGCCGTGCTCGAGAAACGCTGCGGTTTCCGCTTAGGCACTAAAGATGTTTTCTTAAATATCACCGGCGGCATCCGGGTTGAAGACCCGGCTATCGACTTAGGATTGGCCGCGGCCATCATCTCCTCGCATGAGGATATCCCCGTGCCATTTAAAACCTGTTTCGCTGCCGAGCTGGGCCTCAGCGGCGAGATCCGCGCCGTAAACCGGGTAGAGCAGCGCATCGCCGAAGCGCAAAAACTGGGATTCGAACAGATCTTTATCTCCAAATACAATATGCCTTCCGGCAAAAAAGCGCTCGATCTTTCGCGATATACCATTGATATCAAACCCGTTGGCCGGATTGAAGAGGCGTTTAATTTGTTGTTCGGATAAAGAAGAAGAACCAGGAGTCAAGAGTCAGGAGTTAAGACTTTAAAAACGATGTCATCTCGAACGATAGTGAGAGATCTTCTGCTGTAGGCAGGTATGAAGCAGAAGATTTCTCGTCGCTACGCTTGCTCGAAATGACAATTTTTGTTAAAAAGAACCTCGATCTTGCGCTCGTTTGTAACGAGCGTTTAATATGGAAAAGCGTTTAAAACGCGATAAAGCGAAAAGAAGCAAGAATCAAAACCCTCTTACGTCCTGATTCTTGATTCTATTATTGCAATACCAGTTTCCTGATCAAATTATTACCCGAATCGAGCACGTATAAAACACCCTGGTACAGCACCAGCGATTGCGGCGCGTTAAATTGCGCGGCCGTGCCAACGCCATTGGCAAAACCCGCTGTGCTGCTGCCCGCCAGTGTATACAACACATTTGCCGATGTTAGCTTCACCACCCGGCCTGCGGCATCAATAAAGTAGATATTACCGTTGGCATCTATAGTAATACCATTAGGGCTGTTAAGCACCTTACTTTGCGTATAGCTTCCGGCCACGGTAGTTACCAGGCCCGATGAGATGACAATTTTACGGATAGCGTGGTTGCTCTGGTCGGTTAAGTATAAGTTAGCCCCGGCAGCGTCTATGACTATACCGCACGGGCTTCTAAATGCGGCCAGCGTCCCGGTCGAATCCACATAACCACCCGAAGTATAACCAGCAATGGTAGTTACCACCCCAGCCGAAGTTATTTTACGGATCAGGTTATTACCCATATCAGCTACATACAGGTTTCCGCTGCCGTCAATAGTCATTCCTCGAGGGCTTTTAAACGCCGAACCGGTACCCGTACCATCGGCATAACCAGCGGTTCCACTTCCGGCCAATGTAGTTACAACACCGGCAGCAGTT
The DNA here is from genome assembly GCA_025465155.1 of Frankiales bacterium. Classification (GTDB taxonomy): domain Bacteria; phylum Actinomycetota; class Actinomycetes; order Mycobacteriales; family Geodermatophilaceae; genus Geodermatophilus. The sequence goes on along the minus strand of JAODNJ010000582.1, from coordinate 3,301 downwards.
ATCTTCCTGATCATATTATTTCCGTAATCGGCAACATAAACATTGCCGTTAGCATCGGCCACTACGCCCTGCGGCGAGTAAAACTGTGCACCAAGGCCGGTGCCATCCGCATAACCCAACGTACTGCTTCCGGCCAGGGTTGTTACCACACCACCGGCAGTGACTTTCCTGATCGAATTATTAAACGAGTCGGCAATATACAGGTTGCCCGCTGCATCAACAGCCATACCTTTCGGTGTATTAAACTGCGCCGCCGTACCCGTTCCATTTGTGTTGCCCGCAGCTAACGTACCGGCAAATGTGGTTACCGTGGCAGTAGGCATTGTTGCCGTAGTCGTTGTGGTAAATTTGATCACGCTGCCATAACCGGTACCGGCTGTGCTGGTAGCAAAGGCCCTTACGTAGTATGTTGTATTTGCAGTTAACCCTGTTAAATTGAGAGCAAAGGATGTTTCAACTACCGGATCAACACTTTTACTGTCCGATGTTGTCGGTGTCTGATTGGTCGAGCTCCAGCAGATCCCCCTTACGGTAACGGTATCATCGCCGTTATAAATAATATATCCGCCGCTCTGCGCGCCCGTAGAGGTTACATTGGCAATTACATTGGTGGTTTGTACACCCGGCACATAAACGGTCGCGGCCGTATCCGAACTTTTGCTGCAACCGGTGCTAAACAATACAGTTGCCACAAACGCTAATGACAGAATTGATAAGGCAGGTAGGTTTTTCTTCATGTCAATAAAATTCCCGGCCGAAGATGAAATTTAGATGAATTTTTCGATCGCGACCTGCTTAAACAAGTCAAAAACGCAGTTTTTAACAATAATTAACATTATTAAACCAAATACACACTGCATTGTTACATACAGCACAAGCCACAAAAATGAGATATCCTTTTTTAATATTCGCCATGTTGATGTGCTTAACGGCCATGGCTCAAAAGCATACGCCATTGCCGCATGGCATGTTGTACGGGCAAAAGGTTGATGGCTTAGGCAAAATGCCTGCCTACAAACTCGAAGCATTCATGGGTAAAAAGGTACGGATCTCAACCACCATAATTGGCAAGGTACTCAAAGTAACCCAACCCAAAGGCGGTTGGTTTGATATGGATGCCGGCAACGGCCGCATTATTAAAGTACACTTTCGTGATTATGGCATTAACCTCCCCATAGATTTACGGGGCCGAATCGTCATGATCCAAGGCGTGGCCCAAAAACAATTTATTGCCGACGACCTGCAGCACTTTGCCGGCGATACGGTTAAAGGTAAAAAACAACACCAGGTAAAAACGGATCCCAAACAGGTATTGAGCTTTGAAGCATCGGGGTTGGTGGTACTTTGAGAAAGTCCTGAGTCGGGAGTCTTAAGTCCAGAGTCTCATCAGAAAATCACCGACTCAAGACTCTGGACTCAAGACTTAGGACTTACTTACTCAAATACATCGATTTCTCTTTGTACAAATGCCTGAAGTACGGATCTTCAAGGTTAGGGATGAAACGGATAGCCTCACCTGTCGATTTCATTTCCGGCCCAAGCTCCTTGGTTACTTCCGGGAACTTATCGTACGAGAACACCGGCTCTTTTATCGCATAACCTTTAAGCTTACGCTCGATGGTGAAGTCTTTTATTTTATTCGCGCCAAGCATCACCTTAGCGGCGATGTTGATATAAGGCACATCATATGCTTTCGCGATGAACGGTACCGTCCGCGATGCACGCGGGTTAGCTTCGATCACATAAACATCACCATTTTTGATCGCAAACTGGATGTTCAACAAACCTTTCACATTTAACGCTTTCGCAATCTTAATGCTATGCTCTTCCATTTTCTGGATCACGGCATCAGGCAGGTTAAACGGCGGCAGTACCGCGTACGAGTCGCCCGAGTGGATACCCGCAGGCTCAATGTGCTCCATTAAACCGATGATGTGTACATCTTCGCCGTCGCATATCGAATCCGATTCTGCCTCTTCTGCCCTGTCTAAAAAGTGATCGATCAGCACACGGTTTCCCGGAAGGTTTTTCAACAGGTTCACCACCGCTTTTTCCAGGTCCTCGTCGTTGATCACAATGCTCATACCCTGACCGCCTAACACATAACTTGGGCGTACCAACACCGGGTAACCTACCTGGTTTGCAACCACGATAGCTTCTTCCGCGCTTTCGGCAACACCATATTTAGGGTATGGGATGTTCAGTTCTTTTAACAGATCAGAGAAACGGCCGCGGTCTTCGGCAATGTCCATATCGTTAAACGAGGTACCGATGATCCTGATGCCGTGCTCATGCAGTTTTTCGGCCATTTTTAATGCCGTTTGCCCGCCAAGCTGTACGATAACACCTTCCGGTTTCTCCAGTTCGATGATCTCGCGCACATGCTCCCAGAACACCGGCTCAAAGTACAGCTTATCGGCCATGTTAAAATCGGTCGATACTGTCTCAGGGTTACAGTTGATCATGATCGACTCATATCCGCACTCCTTCGCGGCAAGCAAACCATGTACACAGCTGTAATCAAATTCTATACCCTGGCCAATCCGGTTAGGGCCCGAGCCTAATACAATGATCTTTTTCTTATCCGATGGGATCGATTCGTTCTCGCCATCGTAAGTTGAGTAGTAATATGGCGTTTTAGCCTGGAATTCCGCGGCACAGGTGTCAACCATTTTGTACACCCGGTTTATACCCAATGCTTTGCGGCGCTGGTACACATCTTCTTCGGTAGTGCTGTTGCCTAAAATAAAGGCGATCTGCACATCGCTAAAACCTTTTTGTTTCAGGTTTACCAAAATATCGTGCGGTACATTGCTCACCGAGTAGCGGCGCAGCTCTGCTTCCAGGTTAACCAGCTCTTGTATCTGGTTCAAAAACCAGCGGTCAATCTTGGTTGCCTTGCGGATAGATTCTATTGGCACACCCAAACTCATCGCGTCGTAAATATGGAACAGCCTGTCCCAGCTTGGTTTTTCCAAACTGTGCATGATCTCGTCCAAATTTCGGCTCTGGCGGCCATCGGCACCTAAGCCGGCGCGGCCGATCTCTAAACTCTGACAGGCTTTTTGCAGCGCTTCGATAAAGCTGCGGCCAATGCCCATTACTTCGCCTACCGATTTCATTTGCAGGCCTAACTCGCGGTTAGCGCCTTTAAATTTATCAAAGTTCCAGCGGGGTATTTTTACGATCACGTAATCCAGCGTCGGCTCAAAATAGGCCGAAGTTGTTTTGGTGATCTGATTTTCTATTTCATCCAGGTTATAACCTATGGCCAGCTTTGCAGCTATTTTAGCGATAGGGT
>JAODNJ010000532.1 GCA_025465155.1 Frankiales bacterium | reverse complement strand
ATGCGAGATCGGTGCCGGGAACGACGTCGCGGAGCGCGAACGCGATCGGCTTCGTCTCGAAGACGACGGCGTGCGGAGGTCCGGCCTGCGAGCGGACGAGGCCGAGGTACTGCTCGTAGAACGCCTGTGAAGCGTCGAGGTCGCGCGCTTGGAGCGAGATGAAGTCGGGGCCGGTGGCGGGCATGATGATGCTCCTTTTCCCGTGTCAGCTTTCTGACACGGGTCAATCTATGTCAGAATCCTGACATGGGTCAAGAAGGTGTCGGCGTCGACCTGGAGACGTCACTGGGCTACCTGCTGAAAGAGGCGTCGAGCGCCCTCCGAGCAGCGATGGAGCAGGTACTGCGGCCGCTCGGGATGAGCGTGACGCGCTACTCCTGCCTCGAGCTGCTGGCTCAACGACCGGGCTTGTCGAACTCCGAGCTCGCGCGGGGCGCGTTTGTGACACGGCAGTCGATGAACGTGCTGCTCCATGCGCTGGAAAGAGAGGGCGACGTGACCAGGCCTGTGGAGGCCCCCGTCGGGAAGGTTCTTCCCACGCGGCTCACGCCTCGGGGCCGACGGAGCCTGGAGAAGGCGACTGTCGCGGTCCGGTCCGTCGAGGTCAGGATGCTGGCCGGCCTGACCGAGGCCGAGCAGTCAGGTGCGTTCCGGATCCTGCAGAGCATGATCCGTTCCCTGCGCGATGGCGACGGTTCATAGCTCGTCCCCGGCGCACGTCTCGTCGCGCCCGGATAGGAGTGCAGCCGAGCATGAAAATCCGTGCGGGCGACCTCGAAAGCCGACAGACCCCGACTACACAGTTTTCCGCGATGAGCCTGGCAAGAGCCCGTCGAGCATCCGTTCGTCGAAAATGTCGTCGAGTTCCTCGTCCCCTCGTGCAGCTTGATGGCGTCGATCGCCGGAGGCAAAGAAGTTGTCCCTGAAGCCGCCTTCTGGGCTACCTGGAGCTGGTCGCCCGAGACCCGCTGAGGGATCCCATCGGGGCACCCGCTCGGTGACCGGACGGCGCAGGCGGCCACCTCTGCCCCGCTCTTGACGCAACCCATCGGTTGCTACATTATAGCAATCAGCAGATTGCGATATGACGCGTCAACCCGAGGAGACCCCGATGTCCACCAGCACCGACTACCGCACGACCGTCCGTGTCAACGCCCGGGCTGACGTCGTGTTCGACGCCATCACGACGACCGAGAAGCTCACCGCGTGGTGGAGTCCCGTGACGGGCTCGGCCCTGACCGGTGGCGAGCTGCGGTTCCCGATGGTGGCTGATCAGCCGCCTTTGCTGGTCCGCGTCGACGAGGCGACCCGCCCGACGACCGTCCGCTGGACGGTGGTCGAGTGCACCTTCATGGAGGACTGGGTGGGCACCCAGCCGACGTTCACCATCGTGCCAATCGACGACGGCTGCTGCGAGCTCACCTTCGAGCACCGCGGCCTGACTGACGAACTCGAGTGCAAGGACATGTGCAGCCGCAGCTGGGACCACTTCGTCGGTACCAGCCTGCTCGAACTGGCCGAGGGCGGTCCCGGCGCCCCCAACCGCAGCCTGCGGGACCTCGCCCGCCGCGCCGCCGAGGAGAACGACTGATCCAGGGCACCCCGGGGACCGCCCGGCTCGAGCGGGCCGTCCCCGGGGCGGCGAGCGTTCCCAGACACATCCGTAGTCGCCTCACGAAGGACGAAGTCAATGGCGTTCCCCGACCGCATCGAGCGAAGTGTGACCCTGACCAGCGCGCCGCGTGAGGTGTGGCAGGCGCTGACCACGGCTGAAGGTCTGAGCGCATGGTTCGGCGAGCGAGCGAGCATCGACCTACGCCCCGGCGGCGCGGCCACGATCACCTTCGCGGGCGGTATGACCGTCGACATGCGCGTCGAACGGGTCGAGAATCCCACGGTGTTCGCCTACACCTGGCGACTGCCCGACCTACCCGAGGACGACCCCCGCCGCACGTACGTCGAGTTCACCCTCGAACCCGACGGCGACGGCACATTGCTGCGGGTCGTAGAAACAGGCTTCGCCCAGCTTCCCATCGACGCCCGGCGCGAGACCTACGAATCCCACCGTGAAGGCTGGGCACGCCAGCTGGCCGTGCTGGCAGAGCACCTCGATGGCGCCTGACATCGAGGCCGTAGCCGAGCAAGTCTTCGTCGCCCTCGCAGACCCGACTCGCCGCACCATCCTCGCCGCCCTCGCCACCGACGGGGCGGCCACCGCGACCGATCTTGCGGCTCGACTGCCGATCACCCGCCAGGCCATCGCCAAGCACCTCACGCTCATGGCCGACGCCGGCCTGGTCACGCCCGAGCACGGCGAGCGCCGGCGGGTGCGCTACCGGCTGCGCACGGAACCCGTACAGCTCGCCCAGCAATTCCTCGCCGCACTCGCCCACGCCTGGGACGACCGGCTTGACGCCCTGCAGCACTATCTACAGGCGCCGTAGCCGGGTCCCTGACCTGCGGGAACACCGGGGCGAATCTGTGTCCGAGGGGTGACACGCTACATACGCACACGGCTCGCGGGACCTGTGCCGCGAGCCTGACCAGCATTGCTGTTGGCCGTTCACGGTCACGCTTCAACTGGCACGAACACGGCGCATTCCCGAGACCGTTAAGGCTCGAATATAAATCGACCGCTGCGCACCCCGTGCGTCGATACCTTCCGTTCCGGTCGCCCATTGCGTCCATTGCGTCCATTGCGCCGCCCTCGCGCCGGTCCGTACCCAGGCGGCGGCCGACGTGACCCCGCTGTCCCAGCGCGACACCTGCCACAGCGGCGTGAACATGGATGTGCTGCCGTTTCGGACGGGCACGCATTCATGGACTGCACGCGCGCCGGGTCCGACGGGGTCCTCGGGATCGCCGACTGCTCCTCGGTCGGTGGGGACGCCGGGTCTCCCGGCCGGCTGGTCCCCGGCCGACCCGAATGATGCCGATCCGGGCATGTGAGCTGGCTGGCATCACGTTCATCCTGTCGGATCAGGCAGCATTCGTGCCGGTGTCATCCACCGACTTCCAGCGGCAGTCTGCGGTCCGCGCACCACCTCACCACCGCATCGAGCCAGGACCCCGGCGGGGGAGGCGCAGCCATCTTCCCGATCGGGGAGGGGCGTCAGCCTGAGTAGCGCTGCTCCAGCTCTTGGATCTCGGGCAGGCCGATCAGGTCGGTGAACTCGTCGAACCCGGGCAGCGAGGGCAGGGCCGAGACCGGCGTGCCGTCGGACTTCAGCGTGGCCAGCAGCGCGCGGATGCCGGCGGTCGCGGCCAGCAGCGTGCCGATCGGGTAGATCACCAGCGAGAAACCGAGCTCGCCGATCCGCTCCAGCGACAGCGGCGGGGTCCGGCCGCCTTCGGCCCAGTTGAAGACCAGCGGGGCGACGCGGCTGAGCTCCTTCGCCACGCGAGCGATGTCCTCCTCGGACGTCGGCGCCTCGACGAAGAGCACGTCGGCGCCGGCCTCGGCGAACGCCGTAGCCCGCGCGATGGCGTCGTCCACACCGGTCACGGCGACGGCGTCGGTGCGGGCGATGATCAGCAGGTCGGGGTCCCGCCGCGCCTCGACGGCGGCCCGCAGCTTGCCGACCATCTCGTCGGGGCCGACCAACAGCTTGCCGCTCATGTGCCCGCACTTCTTGGGCATCGCCTGGTCCTCGAGCTGGATGCCGGCCACGCCGGCCTGCTCGTAGAGCTGCACGGTGCGGACGACGTTGATCGCGTTGCCGTAGCCGGTGTCGGCGTCGGCGATCACCGGGACGTCGACGGCGGCGACGATCCGGCGCGCATTGTCGACCATCTCCGCGCCGGTGAGCAGCCCGACGTCGGGGCGGCCGATCAGCGACGCCGTCGTCCCGAAGCCGGTCATGTAGACCGCCGCGAAGCCTGCCTGCTCGATCAGTCGGGCGCTCAGGGCGTCGTAGGCGCCGGGAACGACCAGGGGCGCGGATGCGCTCATCAGCTCCCGGAGGCGAGCCCGCGGCGTGCGTCTCGTGCTCAGCATGTCCGCCACGTCGGGTCTCCCTCTTGTATGCAGTTCCACAGAATTTACGCCGCACCGTTGCCCCCGGGAACCTCCCGGCCCTAGATTGCACACAATCTGCCATGGAGTGTGACGGGTGACACGGTCTCTTACGTCGGCCGAGCGGGTGCTCCAGGAACTGCGCGCCCTGATTCTGGGCGCCGACCTGGCGCCTGGCTCACGCCTGGGCGAGGTGGAGCTCGCCGAGCGCCTCGGCGTCAGCCGCACCCCGGTCCGTGAGGCGCTGACGCGGCTGGCCGCCGAGGGACTGGTCGAGATCGTCGCCAACCGGGGCGCCCGCGTCGCCACGTGGACCGTGGCCGAGCTCGAGGGCGTCTTCGACCTGCGCGTCTCGCTGGAACCGCAGCTGACCGGATTCGCCGTCCCGCGGTCCACCGCGGCCGACGTCGCTGCGCTCGACGAGCTGGCCCACCGGATGCTCGAGGTTGGCAGCCCGGGCCCGCGGCAGGATCTCGACGCGCTGGTCCCGCTGAACCGCGCCTTCCACGACCGGCTGATCGCGCTGGCCGGCCACCCGACGCTCGCCACCGCGCTGGCCGCGGCCATCCACCCGCCGATCGTGCGCCGCAACTTCCACGCCTACGACGAGGCGTCGCTGCGCCGCAGCCTCGGCCACCACCTGGAGATCGTCGCCGCACTGCGCGCCGGCGACCCCGGGTGGGCGCAGGCGGTCATGACCGCCCATATCTCCAACGCGCGCGCCGTGATGGTGCGGGCGGCCACGGCAGTGATCACGCAGAACCCCAGTGCTGAGGAGGCCTCATGAGTTACCGGCTCGGAGTCGATGTCGGGGGCACGTTCACCGACGTCCTGCTGGTCGAGGAGGGCAGCGGCAGCACCTGGCGGGCCAAGACCGCCTCGACGCCGGCCGACCAAGCCGTCGGCGTCCTCATCGGGATCGGTCAGGTCTGCGCCGCGGCCGGGATCGAGCTGTCGGAGGTGGCGCAGGTCCTGCACGGGACGACGGTCGCCACCAACGCCATTCTCGAGGGCAAGGGCGCCACCGTCGGCCTGGTCACCACGAAGGGCTTCCGGCAGGTGCTGCAGATCGCCCGCTCCTTCGTCCCCGGCGGCCTGGCCGGCTGGATCATCTGGCCCAAGCCGGAGCCGCTGGCCGACCTGGGGAACACCGTCGAGGTGGACGAGCGAATCGCCAGCGATGGTGCCGTCATCCGACAGCTCGACGAGGACGACGTCCGCGCCCAGCTCACCAAGCTGGCCGGCCGGGGCATCCAGGCGCTCGCGGTGTCGCTCATCAACTCCTTCGCCGATCCGGCGCACGAGAAGCGGATCGCCGAGATCGCCGCCGAGGTGCTGCCCGGCGTCCCGGTGTCGCTGTCCTCGGACGTGCTGCCAGAGCTGCGGGAGTACGAGCGCACGCTCACGACCGTCGCGAACGGCTACGTCCAACCGCAGGTGAAACGCTACATCCAGACGCTGTCGGACAAGTTGGCCGAGGGCGGAGTCGCCGGCGAGCTGGCCATCCTGCGCAGTGATGGCGGCCTGCAGACGGCCTCCGCCGCCGTCGCTGCCCCCGTGACGATGCTGATGTCCGGCCCGGCCGGCGGGGTCACCGGTGCCGTCTGGGTTGCCGAGCAGAGCGGCTACCGCGACCTGATCACCTTCGACATGGGTGGCACCTCCACCGACGTCGGGCTCGTGCAGGACCTCAGCCCGCGGATCGGCCGGGAGACCAAGGTCGGCGACCTCACGGTCCGGGCGTCCAGCGTCGACGTCCGCACGGTGGGCGCCGGCGGTGGCTCCATCGCACACGTGCCCGAGCTGACCAAGGCGCTGCGGGTCGGCCCGCAGTCCGCCGGCGCCGACCCGGGCCCGGCAGCCTACGGCAAGGGCGGCGCCGACCCCACGGTCACCGACGCCAACGTCGTCCTCGGCTACCTGCCACCGTCGCTGGCCGGCGGCGAGATCACCCTGGACGTCGACGCCGCGCGGGCCGCCGTCGCCAAGGTCGCCGAGGCGATGGGGCTGGAGTCCGCCGAGGCGGCCGCCGCCGGCATCGTCGACATCGTCAACGAAAACATGCTCGGCGGCCTGCGGCTGGTCTCGGTGCAGCAGGGCTTCGACCCACGCGACTTCGCGCTGGTGGCCTTCGGCGGGGCCGGTCCGCTGCACGCCAACGCCCTCGGCAGGCTGACCGGAGCATGGCCGGTGATCGTGCCACCGTCACCCGGCGTCCTCTGCGCGCTCGGTGACGCCACCACCAGCCGGCGCGACGAGTCCGCCCGCACGGTGCTGCGCCGGTTCGCCCAGCTCGAGGGCGGTGAGCTCGGCTCGATGCTGCGCGAGCTGGCCGACGAGGCGGGCGGCCGACTGGCCGAGCAGGGCCTGCCGCGCGACCAGCAGACCGTCGGTTACCAGGTCGATGTGCGCTACCACGGACAGGGCTTCGAGATCCCGGTCGACGTCGACGATCCGGACGCATCGCTGGAGGCACTGGGCGAACGCTTCGACGCCGAGCACAACCGGCTGTTCTCCTTCCTGCTCGACGTCGATCACGAGATCGTCAACGCCCGGGCCACGGTCACCGGGCCGAAGCCGGACGTCGCACCGGTCTCGCTGGCCAAGGGCGACGGCGACCCGTCGGGTGCCCGGGTGTCCGAGCTCGAGATCTACGTCGGGGGCGAGCACGTGCCGGCCGGTGTCTACGACCGGGCGAAGCTGCGCGCCGGCGACGTGGTGCGCGGTCCGGCGATCGTCACCGAGATGGACTCCACGACCCTCGTCCTGCCCGGTCACGCGGCCACCGTGCACCCGTCGGGCTCGCTCCTCATCAACCCGGAGAACTGACCATGGCGCAGATCATCGAGACGGCGACCGGCGCGATCGAGAAGGGCGAGGTCGACCCGGTCACCCTCGACCTCATCGAGAACGGCCTGCGCAACGCCCGCTACGAGATGGACGAGGTGCTCTTCCGGACGGCACTGTCGCCGGGCATCCGCGAGCAGCACGACGAGTTCCCGCTGATCGCCGACCCCGACGGCAAGATGGTGGTCGGGCAGTTCGGCCTCTCCATCCCCGACTTCCTCGACGGGTTCGACGACACCATCGAAGAGGGCGACGTCCTGCTGACGTCGGACCCCTACGCCTGCGGTGCCGCGATCAGCCACGCGAACGACTGGCTGGTCGTCGTCCCGATCTTCAAGGAGGGCCGGGTCGTCGGCTGGGCGGCGATGTTCGGGCACATGTCCGACGTCGGGGGCAAGACGCCGTCGTCCATGCCGACCGACGCGCGGACGATCTTCGAGGAGGGCGTGATCATCCCGCCCTTCAAGCTGTACGCGAAGGGACAGCTGAACGAGGACGCGCTGCGGATCGTCCTGAACCAGGTGCGCAAGCCCGACTGGAACCGCGCCGACCTCAACGGTCTGGTCGCCGCCTGCCGTACGGCGTCGCGCCGGGTGGTCGAGATGTGCGACCGGTTCGGCACCGGCACGTATCTCTCGGCGCTCGACTCGCTCCTGCAGCGCAACTACGACGCCATGAAGGTGCTGCTCGCGATGGTCTTCGAGGAAGGGCGGACCCTCTCGTTCACCGACTACATCTGCGACGACGGCATCGGCAACGGGCCGTACGAGCTGAAGCTGTCGCTGACCCGCACCGGCGACAAGGTGCACCTGGACTTCACCGGCTCCTCGCCGCAGGCCGCAGGACCGATCAACTACTACATCAACGAGAACCTGACCCGGATGTTCTTCGGGATCTACATGATCACCGTCGCCGACCCGCAGATCCTCTGGAACGACGGCTTCTACCCGCTCGTCGACGTCACGATTCCCGACGGCTCGTACTGGAAGCCGAAGTTCCCGGCGGCGCTGTCGGGCCGCAACCACGGCATCGGCCGGGTCTTCGACCTCTTCGGCGGCCTGCTCGGGCAGACCAACCCGGCTCTGCTCAACGCCGCCGGCTTCTCCTCCTCGCCGCACTTCATGTACTCCGGCTTCTACTCGGAGGGCGAGCGAAAGGGGGAGTGGTTCCAGCTGTACTCGATCGGCTTCGGCGGCATCCCCGGCCGCCCACTGGGCGACGGGCCGGACGGCCACTCGCTGTGGCCCTCGTTCGTCAATATCCCGTGCGAGTACCTGGAGTCCTACTACCCGCTGCGGATCGAGAAGTGGGAGACCGTCGCCGACACCGGGGGCGCGGGGCTGCACCGCGGCGGTAACGGCGTCGACGTGGCCTACGTATTCGAGGAGCCAGGCACGATCGCCATCCACGACGACCGGTGGCTCACCTATCCCTGGGGTGTCAACGGGGGGCACCCGGGCGCCCGCGGCACGAAGTGGGTCGAGCGCATCGACGGCACTCGCCAGGTGCTGCCGAGCAAGTGCCACGACGTGCCGGTCTCTCCGGGCGACGTCCTGCACTTCGTCACCTGGGGCGGCGGCGGGTGGGGGGACCCGCTCGAGCGCGACCCGGAGCTGGTGGCGAAGGAGGTGCGCCGTGGGCTGGTCACCGCCGAAGGCGCCAAGCGCTACGGCGTCTGCGTGGCCGACGACGGCACCGTCGAGGCCGACGCTACCGAGACGTTGCGCGACCAGATGCGCGCCGACCGGCCCGCCGACCTGCCAGTCTTCGACATGGGGCCGCCGATCGAGGAGCTGCTGGCCAACTGCGAGGCGGAGACTGGGCTGCCGGCACCCAAGCGCCCGGTCTGGACCGGGTGAGCGGCCCGCACGGGTCGGCATTTTCCGGCCGGGTGGGGTGGGGCGCCAAAGCGGCGGTGCTGGTCATCGACCTGGTGCGTGCCTACTCGGACCCGGCCGGGCCATTCGGCCTGCCGGAACCTGGGCCGGCCGTGACGGCGACGCAGGCGCTGGTGGACGCCGCACGGGCGCACGGGCGCCTCGTCGTCTGGACCGTCGTCCGGTACGCGCCCGGGCTGGAGGACGGCGGCCTCTTCGTGCGCAAGGTACCGGCGCTGGCCTGCTTCGCCGACGACGCGTCCGGCGGCTGGGGCGAGCTGACGCTGCAGCCGCAGGCGGGGGAGCCGGTGCTGGTCAAGCAGTACGCCTCCGCCTTCTTCGGAACCGCACTGGCCTCCACGCTGCACGCGGCCGGGGTGGACACCGTGGTGCTCGCGGGCGTCTCGACCTCGGGCTGCGTGCGCGCAACCGCCATGGACGCGCTCAACTGCGGCTTCCGGCCACAGGTGGTGCGGGACGCGTGCGCCGACCGGACGACCGCGTTGCACGAGAACAACCTGGCCGACCTCGACGCAAAGTACGCCGACGTGGTCGATCTGCAGGACGCACTCGCCCGTCTGTGATCCTCCGTCGGCGAGACGAGTGGGGATCCTGCCGTGGCGGCGCGGGGTCGGCCCGAGGTGCTCCTCGGGCACATGGGCCGCCCGTTCTGGGCCCGGAATGACGACGGTGCGTGGCTGCCTGCCCACGTGCGCGCTCGGGCCCCGCCGAGGAGCCTGACGCCGTCGCCCGGCTGGAGTTCGCGGCGGAGATCGGCTTGTCCGTGGCGGCCGGGACTATCGTGCAGTACGACAGCGACCTCGGGATCGCTGCCGAGGTAGTCGAGTGCCGGCACGACGCGTCGTGCCACCAGGAAGCATGTACGAGGTACCCGATCGGTGTGCACGTGCTGAGTGTCCGAGGGGGGACTTGAACCCCCACGCCCGATAAAGGGCACTAGCACCTCAAGCTAGCGCGTCTGCCATTCCGCCACCCGGACGAGTGCGGAGCCAGAGTACCCGACCGCGGCGGCGGATCGACGCAGCCCCGGTGCCGCCAGGTTTGCCCGGAGCGCACCAACCTCTGCGCTCAGCGCGTAGCTCCATTGACCCTCGCCGCCGCTCCATGGGTGTTGTGGGTCGTGCGGTGGGGCCGGTCGAGCAGCGGCACACGCCGCACCACGGGCCGGGGCCAGAGGCCCCCGGCCCGGGTTCAGGAAGGGCTCGGGGCGGAGGAGCACCGCCCTCGTTCCGCGGTGCGAGGCGCGCAGACCTACGCTCGCCGGGTGGACAGCGCCCCCTTGACCGGAGCCCAGGACGAGGTCGCCGAGCTGCTCAGCGACCTGATCCGCATCGACACCACCAACACCGGCGACACCGCGACCGGCAAGGGGGAGCGGGTGGCCGCCGAGTGGGTGGCCTGCAAGCTCGGCGAGGCGGGCATCGACTCGGCGATCTACGAGTC
>JAODNJ010000508.1 GCA_025465155.1 Frankiales bacterium | reverse complement strand
ACCCAGTTGCCGGACACGTCCATGACGTCGAGGAACACCTGAAGGGACGGGGTGGTGCCCGATGCCGAGGTGACGACGGAGGTGATCAGGGTCTGAGGGCTGGCCCCGAGCTGGAAGGGGTCGCCGGTACCGGGGCCGGTGAGGACGGACCAGAAGCCGGCCACTGCTTGCTGCGCCATGTCAGATGCCGTCCCTGAGGTAATCAGACACCGACATCGGCGCACGGGGTGTCCACGTGCGGAGGCTGTCGGTGGGCCAGAGGTCGACGGCCCGCTGAGTCCAGGGATCAGCCACCGGGGCGGCGGGCGAGTCGACGTTCTCGGCGAGGCGCTTCCGCTTCGCCTTCGCCTTTTCCTTGACCTTCTTCGGCTTCGGCTTCGCCTCCTTCACCTTCGCTGCCTGCTTCGGCTGCTCCGTCACCTTCGGCGGCGCTCCGGCAATCTGGGCGACGGCCATGTACCTGAGGCGGTCAAACTCGGCGTCGGTGGTCGGCGGGCCTTCGTGGATCTGGGTTCGCTGCTGCATCGGACGTTCTCCTGACTGCTGGTGGGTGGTGGGGGTGCGCACCCCGCGCAGGCCACCGCCATGGGTGGTGTGTGACCTTGGCTCCCACTGCGAGGAGGCAGTGCCGTGAGCACCGCCGAGACCAACTGCAGGCAGCGGGTGACTTTGACGCGGGGGGCGCAAGTTCAAGGGGTCAGAGGTCCCGGCCGTGAAGGATCGCGGTGAGTACGGAGCTGCGCTCGATGCGGCCCGATGCCCAGTTCGGCATCACGCGATGGAGCGGGGTGGTGCCGTCGAGCTCGGCGCGGGCCTGGTTCGCGGCCTGCCGGGCATCGGCGCCGGCCATCTCGGCGGCCTTCGCGGCGGCCAGGCTGTCGCGTACCGCGTCGATGCCGGCGAGGGCTTCAGCGAGGCATCGCCGGGCGGTCTCTTCGGCCTCACGCTCGGCCGCCATCGCCGCGTCCAGCGTCGCCCTGGACGCCTCGTCATGGGCCTGCTGCGCCGCGGCCTCAGCTGCAGCTCGCTGGTGCGCCCCAAGGGCGTGCATGGCATCGCCGAGGGCCCGCTCGGTCGCCTCGGCGAGGGCCAGGTGAGGGCGAATGCTATCCGCCCGGCCCTTGGCCTCCCCGGCAGCCTCGAAGTCTTCGCGCTCGAGCGCCGCGGCGAGGTCGGCCTCAGCCTGGCTCAGCTCGCCGCGGATCGTCTCGGCTTCGCTCCGGGCCTCAGCAAGCTTCGCGGGAAGGTCGGGGGCTGTCCTGGTCGCGGTCGGTGCCATCGGTGGTCTCCAGCGGTCGGTGGTTCGCGTAAGCGACCACGTCCGCCCTCGACAACAGCCAGGTTCGCCGTTCAGCCTGCCGCGCCCGGATCGTTCCCCGGACGGCCAGGCGGCGCCACCATTCCGGCGAGTAACCGGCGATGTCTGCGGCCTGAGCTGTGGTCAGCTCTTCCGACTCCGACACTGACGCCAGTTGGGCAGTCCCAAGAACAACGGCAGCCACAGGCGTTGGGGCTGCCAAAGCGCGGGCTGCGTGCTGCCGTGCCTGGTAATGGGCCGCTGCGCTCCGCGAGGCCTTCAGCACCGCCATCACGGCGCGGGGCAGGCTCCCGTTCCGGCGGCCCGGCGGGAGCAGGGTGATGTACTCCTCCAGCGCGAGCGTCAGCTCGGCGCAGCACGCCCCGGGGGTCGCGAAGCCGTCCCACATCTCAGACGGGGCCGGCCGGTCATCCTGGTACTGGCCGTTCACCGCCCCCCGCCCGCCTTTGGCCTCATCGCGAGCCACAGCGCCGCCCACTGGCCCGCAGCCGCGCCCGCAGCGCCACCGGGGGCCTCCTGCTCGTCGATCAGGTCCCAGGCCGCCGTGAGCACCTTGCGCGCGGCCTCGACCGCCCTCGGCGTCTCGCCGTGGATCTCGACCCGCGCGACGTGCCGCACCTGGCGTGCGAAAGCCAAGGTCTGTGGCAGGTCCTCCGGCAGAAGCCCCGGGCCGACCTGGACGCGCACCATCCGGCCGGCTGGAACGTCGCCCAGCGGGACGTCCGCGCCGCCCGGGCCGCTCATGTCGGCGTGGCGCTTGTAGCGGCCGGGGTGGCGGCTGGCGCTCAGCACGATGCGGGGGCGGCTCACCGGCCGCTGCTCCCCGCTCACGACTCATCCCCGGCGGCGTCGATGCCGAGGCGGTTGAGGACGGCCGCGCGTCCGACGTCGCCGACGGCGAAGCCGAGGGTCAGGTGGAGCGCGCGGGCGATGATGGCGAGGACGTCGAGCGGGTCGGTGTCGGCGAGCAGCTCCTCGACCGGCACCGCGGGCGCGTCGAGGGATGCGGCGGTGACCACCGCAATCGCGGCCCGCAACGGGGCTTTCAGCGTGGATTACATGGCGTTTCCGTTCGTACAGGGGTGGTTCAGGCGGCGCTGAGCTTGGCTATGGGTTCGGTACGGGTGACGAGGTAGAAGCTGCCGCAGGGGCTGCGGCGTAGGCCGAGGCCGAGGTGGCGGTGCTGGGCGCCGCAACTGGGGCACCGGACGACCAGCTGCAGGGTGCCGGCGGTGACCAGGTCGACGGCTGCGACGCTGGGCAGCTCGCGGGTGAGGGCGGTGTACGCGTTCTGGTTCATGGGGGGCTCTGTTTTCCCTATGTGGTTGGTGGGGTCGGGTTCGGTTTGTCGCTCAGGCCGCGGCGGGGACGCGGGGCCGGTCGGCGCGGACGAGCCAGAGCAGTTCGCACGCGGGGTCGAGGCAGCGCAAGGCGTCGTGCGGGCGGCCGGCGATGACGACGCTGGCGGCGCGTCGGGCGAGGCGCTCGACTCGGCAAGCGGGGCAGACGACCATGCGGGCGGTGGGTGGCACGGTGGTTCCTCCGGGGGTTGTGAGGGTCGAAAAATCGCAAGCTTCGGGTATGCATTCGGGGCCGGTTTCGGCGAGGTTGAGGGCGTAGTTTCCGTTCGGCCGGGCGGAAGCTATTTCCGCCGCGTTGAGGCGCGCGAGCTTGTTCCGGTGCCGCTGTACGAGCCCGGCGTTGCGGGCTGCCTGCAGGGCGGCCCGGCGCTGCTTGGTGGCTTCCCGGCGGCGGGCGGCTTCGGCGATGCGCTGCTGTACGAGGTCGTTGACGTCCATCACGGGGTCTCCAGACCGAGGTCGACCGCGCGGGCGGTGATCTGCTCGGCCAGCTCCTCGTAGTTCGCGCGCCAGTAGTAATGGGACCCACCCGGCTCAGTGATCTCCGGGTCGCCCTGGGCTTCGCGTTTCTCCATGCTGCTGGCCCAGAGCATGAGGGTTCGCCGGATCACGGCTATGCCGGTGGCGGAGTTGAGGTTGTCGATGACGTTGTCGAACACCTGGCGGTCCGGTTCGTCGCTGGCGCCGGTGTCGATGGCGGCGGCGATCCGGTAGATGACGCTGGCGGTCCAGTAGCGGGCGGTGTCGACCGCGCGGTGCAGGCGGTTGGGCACGGTGTCCTCCTTCGTGGTCTGCTTGGTAGTGGCCGGCCCGGGGTCGAGCCGGGCGGCCGGTTGTAGGTCATCGGCCGGCCATCCGTCGGGCCCGCTGGTACTTCTCATGGGCGGCGATGAACGCCTCGTTCGTGCCGCCGCGGTCAGGGTGGGCGGCGGCCATCTCGGCCTTCAGCTGCTTGAGGTCGGGGATGTACGAGGGAGCGGGGCGCGGCGGCCTGATGGTGATCGGCGGCTCAACAAGCTCCGGTAGCTCCGCGTAGATCTTGCTGTAGCGGCTCGACCAGACCCAGCCTTGGGCCTCGAACTGCTGCCGGTCGACGTAGCCCGTCTCGTACTCAGCCGGCTCGGAGGACCGCGAGTAGAAGATCCGTCGCGCGGTCCGCTTGGTGACCGGGAGTCGGACGACCTTGGCGTGGATCCACTCGCGGACGCTGTAGTCGTAGTAGCCGGACTCGATGGCGTACAGGAAGCCGAGCGCCGGGCCGTCGTCGTCGGCGGTGGTGCGGGTCTTGGCCTTGGTCTTGGCGTCGGCCTGCGGCGCTGCGGTGACGGCCGCGAGCTTGGTCTCCGCGACGTAGTCCCGGATCCGGATGGTGGCGTACTGGCCGGCGGCGAGCTTGACGGCGGCGGCGTTGGCCCGCTGGGCGGCCTTGTCGCGGTTCGGCGCCCACCCGTGAGCGTCGGCACCGCCG
>JAODNJ010000504.1 GCA_025465155.1 Frankiales bacterium | reverse complement strand
GTGCGAGCGCAGCGGGTGCAATCGGGCAGGTGCCGGCCGAACAGCGCCTCGTCCTCGGGCTCCAGGGCGTGCAGGGCCCATCCGACGGCCAGCTCGTCGTAGGTCTCGTGGTCCCCGTCGCGGGCAGCGCGGCCGGGGCTCATCGAGCCGGCCCGTCGACCGCGGCGCTGCCGAGGGCGCCGCCGAGGGAACCGCCCCAGGCCCGCTCGCCCAGTTCCTCCCGTAACCGCCGCATACCTGCCAGCATGCGGGTCTTCACGGTGCCCAGTGGCGCACCCGTGAGCGCGGCCACCTCGCGCTGGGTGTAGCCGCCGTAGTAGGCGAGGGTGAGCGCCTCGCGCTGCAGCGCGGGGAGGACACGGAGCGCCACCGGAACCGTCTCCGACACCACGCGGGTCCGGGCCTCGTCCTCGGCGTCGCGGGCGCCGGTGGGCTGGCTGAGCGCGAGGTCCTCCTCGGCCCTCGACCGGCGGCGCCGGTGCGACTCCTCGCGGCGGGCGGCGTCGACCGCCTTCTGATGGACCATCGCCAGCAGCCACGACGCGACGCTCGCCCGCGAGCGGTCGAAGGCGCCGGGATCCCGCCAGACGGTGACGAACGCCCTCTGCAGCACGTCCTCGGCCAGCACGTCGTCGGCCAGGATCCGCCGGGCCAGCGCGAACGCAGGACGGCGGAACCGGTCGTAGAGGTCCTCGACGGCCCCGGGGTCGCCCGCGCGGACCCGTCGCACGAGTTCGGCGTCCGGGGAGTCCTCCTCCGAACGCCGTGCCGGGCGGCTCACGGTTCCCATCGTCACACGACCCGTTCGTATCCCACACCGCCTCCGAGTCCGTGACCGGTGGGGTTGATGTGGCAGATGTGGCATTGCGGTGTTCGAGACGTCACCAGTGGGCACATATCTCGTTGTGAGTGACATGGCGAGCCGTTCGACGCCCGGATACTTCTGCCCGCTCACGCTGCAGCTCATCGGCCCTCGGTCATGGACCGACGTGCCGGCGGTGCTCGGTTACGACCCCGGTGACCCGTACGCGGTCCAGATCTCCTTCGGTGAGGTCGGGACGGCGGCGGACGGCAACCCTGCGGCCGACGGAGGCATCGCCTGGCTGCTGGGCCGGGAGCTGCTGCGCAGCGGCCTGGACCGCCCCTCCGGCGAGGGTGACGTCCGCATCTGGCCGGCCCACAGCGCGGCCGACGTGCTCTTCCTGCACCTGCAGGCCCCCTCGGGCGAGGCGCTGTTCGAGCTCTCGCGTGGCACGGTGGCGGCCTTCCTCCGCCACACCGATGCGATGGTCCCCCCGGGGGACGAGGGTGCCCTGCTGGGCCTCGACGACGAGCTCGCCGCCCTGCTCTCCAACGGCGGAGCCGACCCGGGCCGCTGACCTGGGCGGTCATCCCGCGGTCGGGACCCCCCACCGGGGCGCGGCTCTCGGCCGTGTAGAGTTCTGGCCGCAACGCGGACGTGGCTCAGTTGGTAGAGCATCACCTTGCCAAGGTGAGGGTCGCGGGTTCGAATCCCGTCGTCCGCTCGGAACCTCGGGCGCTGGTCGAGAGATCGGCGCCCGAGTGCGGTGGAGTGGCCGAGAGGCGAGGCAACGGCCTGCAAAGCCGTCTACACGGGTTCAAATCCCGTCTCCACCTCGTCACCTCTCGCGAGGAACGAGCGCGGAGGAGGGACCGGCCGCGAGGCCGGGCTCGGGCGATTGGCGCAGTGGTAGCGCGCTTCCCTGACACGGAAGAGGTCACTGGTTCGAACCCAGTATCGCCCACGCGACACGAAGCCCCGAGGTCACCGACCTGGGGCTTCGCGCGTCCCCCGGCGTGACGCCCCGGGGCGCAGGATCGGCACATGGCCCACCTGCGGTGCGACTTCTTCGCCGAGACACTGAGTCTGAGCACGTCGATGACCGTGCTCCTCCCCCAGCGCACGACCACCCAGGTCGGAATGGCCGGGGTCACCGTCGAGGGTCCGCCGCCGGTCCTCTACCTGCTGCACGGCCTCAGCGACGACGACACGATCTGGCTGCGCCGGACGTCGATCGAGAGGTATGTCTCCCCGCTCGGCCTGGCCGTCATCATGCCCCAGGTGCACCGCAGCTTCTACACCGACGAGGCCTACGGCGGCCGCTACTGGACATTCCTGTCCGAGGAGCTGCCGGAACTCGTCAGTTCGCTGTTCCGCGTGTCCGACCGCCGGGAGGACACCTTCGTGGCCGGGCTCTCGATGGGCGGGTACGGGGCGCTCAAGTGGGCGCTGCGGCAGCCGGAGCGGTTCGCCGCCGCCGCCAGCCTCTCCGGCGCCCTGCACGTCGCCGGCCCGCGCAGCGCCCGGCTCCGCCCGGAGGACCCCCGGCTCTTCGAGCGGTGCTTCGGCGACCGCGAGGTGGCCGGCAGTCCCGACGACCTCCTGGCGCTGGTGCACGGCGCCGACCCGGCCCGGCTGCCGTCGTTGTACGTCTGCTGCGGCACGGAGGACCAGCTCGTCGACGACACCCTGCTGTTCGCCGACGCCGCCCGCGCCAGAGGCATCCCGCTGACGACCGGTTTCGGGCCGGGGGCCCATGACTGGGCGTACTGGGACGCGCGGATCCAGGACGTGGTGGCCTGGCTGCCGCTGGGCACGCCGGCCTGAACCGCCGCGGTCCGGACGAGGCCCCCTCCGTGGCGCGCCGTCCGGAGGGGCCGGCGCTCAGCCCACCGGGGTGCTGTCCGCGGCGGCCTGCAACGCGCCGATGTCGAGCTTCTTCATCCCGAACATCGCCTGCATGGCCCGCTGTGCGCGAGTGGGGTCGGGGTCCGAGAACAGCGTGTCCATCCCCGTCGGGACGATCTGCCACGACAGCCCGTACTTGTCCTTGCACCAGCCGCAGGGCCCCTCCTCGCCGCCGTCGGTGAGCCGGGCCCAGTAGGAGTCGAGCTCCTCCTGGGTGTCGCAGGTGACCTGGAACGAGACGGCCTCGGTGAAGGGGAACTGCGGGCCGCCGTTGATGCCGACGAACCGCTGCCCGTTCAGCTCGAACTCCACGGTCATCACCGAGCCGGCCGGGCCGGGGCCCGCTTCGGTGTACCGGGCCACGGTCACGACCCTCGAGTGCGGGAAGATCGAGCAGTAGTAGTCCGCGGCCTCCTCGGCCTGCGTGTCGAACCACAGGTTGGGCACGATGGGGTAGGGCATGGCCGGTCCTCTCTCGGGCGGAGCGTCTGCGCTGCTGGAGAGGAGACGACGCGGCCGGCCCGGACTCATCGGTCGCCGGCCGGCTCCCCCGCGACCGGGGCCACCCGTGCCGACCAGAACCGGTCCACCTGGGCCGCCAGGTCCTCCGGGGTGCCGCTGTTGTCCAGGACGACGTCGGCGACGGCGCGGCGCTGCTCGTCGGTGGCCTGGACCGCGAGCCGGGCCCGCGCGTCGTCCTCGGTCAGTCCGCGCTGCACCAGCCGGGCGACGCGGGTCTCCGGATCGGCCTCGACGACCAGCACGAGGTCGTAGGAGTTGCTCTGGCCCGTCTCGACGAGCAGCGGCACGTCATGGACGACGACGGCGTCGGCGGGAGCGGCAGCCGCGACCGCCGTGGCTCGCTCCCGAACGAGGGGATGCACGATGCCGTCCAGCCGGCGGCGGGCATCCGCGTCGGCGAACACGATCGCGGCGAGCGCCGGCCGGTCGAGGGACCCGTCGTCTGCCAGGACGTCGTCCCCGAACGCCTCGGCGACGGCCGCCAGCCCCGGGGTGCCGGGCTCGACCACCTCCCGCGCGATGCGGTCCGCGTCGACGACGACGGCGCCGCGGGCCGCCAGGAGCCCGGACACCGTGCTCTTGCCGGACCCGATTCCTCCGGTCAGCCCGATACGCAGCACGCCCCGGACAGTAACGGCCGCGCTGGGCGGGTCACGGCCAGGTAACACGCGCCCATCCTGTCCGGCGCGTCGCACCAGTCACACGCGTCACTGCCCCTAACGTCCGCCGTGGCGATCTTCCCCGCCGAGAAAGGCAGAACCAGATCATGTCCCGAC